>JBEIFW010000227.1:0-4908 GCA_040382215.1 Acidimicrobiales bacterium | reverse complement strand
TCCGCCGCCACGACGCCGGCACGGAAGCCGATCGAGGACCGGTGGCCCTCGCCGATGCCGCGCACGCTGAGCACGAAGGCCGTGGAGCCGTCGGACGGCTGGTTCGGGTGCCGCACGATCGACGGGTTGCACAACGCCGCTGCTTCGATCGCGTACTCGTGGGTGAAGGCGGCGCCGAGCAGGCGGCGGCGTGCGGTGCTCAGCTCCACGCCGTCGTCGAGGCGGGTGGCCACGAGCGCGGCGTGGCGCTCGAAGGCGTCCACGGCGCCGAGGTGCCGGGAACCGAGTCGGGCGAGCACCCGCTCGAGGGCGGCGTCGATGTCGACGTCCCCGAGGGCGAGCACGCGCTCGACGACGGCCCCGGCCCGGGAGTCGCCGCCGCCGGTGTCGTCTCCGCCGGTGTCGTCTCGGCCGGCGACGAAGAACCGCACGATCGTGCGGCCCGGGTCGGGATGTAGGTCGACCCCGGTGTCGACGACGGCGAAGGCGTCGGGGGAAGGCGACAGGCTCATGACGTCGTCCCGGCCAGGGCACGGGCCCGCTGCCGGGTCGACACGAGGGCGAGTGTCGATTCGGCACCCTGGTTGGTGTTCACCCCGACGGGGGTGAGGCCGTCGAAGCCGCCGCCCGACACCGGGTCGTGCATGGCGACGCCGACGTCGTTGGCGCCGTCGAACCACGCCACCGCCAACGCCACACCGCGGCTCCAGTGCTGGTCGCCGGTGAGCGTCGACGCCCGCCAGCAGGCATCGGCGAGGGTGGCCGCCTCGATGGGCTGCTGGTCGAACTGCGGCCCGACGGTGTCGACGTCGCGACCGGCGGTGCCGGTCGGTGAGAGGTGGCCGTCGCGGGTCTCGAGCTCGAGCAGCCAGGCGAGCAGGTCCAGACCGCGGTCGACGAGGCCGGTGTCGCCGAGGGCGGCGCCGGCGGCCATCGTCGCGTCGGCGAGGACCGCGTTGGCGTAGGTGAGTCGCCGCTCGGGCCACGGCCACCGCCCCGATGACGGCGCCCCGATGACGGCGACGGCGTCGACGAGCAGGGAACGGGCCCACGGGTGGCCGGGGTCGGCGGCGGTGACAGCGGCGGCGCCGAGCGCGGCGAACGCCATCGCACGCGGCCAGCGGGAGCGACCGATGACGGCGGCGTCGAAGCCCGCGAGCGCAGCCCGGCGCACTGCCGGATCGTCGTGCGCGGTGGCGGCGACACCGAGGGCCCACAGGCTGCGGCCCCAGCAGTCGTGGGTCGTGGGACGGTCGGTCCAGCGGCCGGTCACGTCGAGCCGGTTGCGGGTGCGCCCGAACGGCGTCTGGGCCGCCAGGGTGACGGCGAGGGCGATGCGGGACAGGCGCGCCGGCACCCCGTCGTCGGGTTCCCGGCAGGTCACCACCAGGAGGCGGGCGTTGTCGTCGGTGCAGTAGCCGTGGGCCGGACGCGGGCGGGTGCCCTCCGCGTGTTCGAACAACCCGCGGTCGTCGGTCATGGCGTCGAGATGGGTGAACACGACCTACCGCCGAGCCTCGGGGGCGAGCGTTGCAGGCGCCAGCTCGTCGCACTGCGCGAGGTACTGGCCGGCGACGGTGTGCCACGACAGCGACGGCGCGATGGCCCGGGCCCGGGCCGTCATGGCGGCCAGCAGCGTCGGGTCGTCGGCCACGGCCCGCACCGCGCTCGCGAGCGCAGCGGGATCCTTGCGGGGCACGATGATCCCGGCGCCGTCGGCGAGCAGCTCGACGGCGTGCGGGAAGGCGGTGGCGATCACGGGGACACCGGCGGCGATTGCGTCGACGAGCACCCCCGAGGTCACCTGGTCGGGCGAGTCGTAGGGCAGCACGACCATCGACGCGGAGGCCACGAAGCGCAGCAGTCCGGCGATGTCGCGATAGACGTCGTCGAAGCGGACCGCCGGCGCCACGCCGGCCGCCCACACCTGCCGGATCAGTCCACGGCGGTAGTCGTCGCCTTGGCGGGCCAGCACGTTCGGGTGTGTGGGTCCGGCGATGGTGTACTGCGCCGGCAGGTCGCGCAGCAGCGCCATGGCGTCGATCATGTGCTCGATGCCCTTCCCCGGCCCGAGCAGCCCCCACGTCACCAGGTGGAGTCGCGTCGGGTCGGCCATCCCGCTCGTGACGGGCGGCGACCAGGCGCCGTGGGGGATGACGCCGACCTTGCCGGCGTCGACCCGGTAGCTCCCGACGAGACGGTCGCGAGCCATCGCCGTCATCACGACCACGCGGGCGCCGAGGTCGCACACCAGCTCGAGCACGACGCGTTGGTGCGCCGTCGGCGCCGTCGGCACGGTGTGCACCACGACGATCGCCGGGGTCTGCGTGAGCCGAAGGACATCGATGATCTCGTCGCCGTCGACACCGCCGTAGATGCCGTACTCGTGTTGCACGACGACGACGTCGCACTGCGACAGCACCCGGGCGGTGTCGCGCACGCTGCCGGCCACGCCGTTCACGAGCACGTGGTCGGCCCGGTCGTCGGTGGCACCCGGGTGGCCGTCGTCGACGGCGACCACGCAGAGCTCCTCGCCCTCGGCGCGAAGCTCCCCGGCCAGCGCGGCGGCGAACGTCGCCAGACCGCAGCGACGCGGTGGATAGGTGCCGAGCAGGCCGATGCGGCGGGCGTGCAACACCCCGAGCGGTTGGACGGTCGTCATGGCAGTCTCCTCGTTGGGCGGATCGAGGCGACGGGCCTGCACGGGGCGACAGCAGACAAGCCGTCCAGCCCAAGCGAGGCGACTCGGTCAAGGTGTAGTCGCAGGGTACCGGACCTGGCCGCCGTTCGTGTCCGATCCGACCAAAGACTGGCGATCGCCGTCCGGCCGCACCGGTGCCGGGACGACGTCGCGACCGAAGCCGGTGGGTCGCCGATAGGTTGAGGGCACTGCGCTCCTTGGTTGCCGACGGTTCGACGGGTGTGCGTTGTCGCCGTCTTCGGCCGGGCTGCTCGACCCTGAAGGGTGGCTCTTGTCCGTCTTGATCTCTCCTGCTGTCACTGCCGTGACGCCGAGCGCGTTGTGGCGTGCGGTTCAACTGTCTCCGGCGGAGGAGGCGGGCGCTCGGAAGCGTCTGCACGGTAAAGCTGTCGTGATCCTCGGGCTCTTCGCGGTCAGCTTCGCCACGTTCGTGCTGTCGAGCTGGCCGCTGCCGGTGCGTCTCGTGGGCGGGCTCGGCCTTGTCGTGTCGTTGATCGCCGTGGGCACCGGGATCATGCACGACGCCAATCACGGCGCGTTCTCCCGCCACCGCTGGGTCAACGCCACGCTCGCTTGCAGCTCCGACGCGCTCGGGATGAGCAGTTGGCTGTGGCGCATCCAGCACAACACGTTGCACCACGGCAACACCAACGTCGTCGGATTCGACTCCGATGTCGCCCTGGGCCCGTTGGCCCGGCTCGCCCCGTCGCAACCGTGGCGGCCGTGGTATCGGGCTCAGCACGTATACCTGTGGCCGCTGTACGGCTTGTTGGCGTTGAAGAACCTGTTGGTAAGCGACGTGGTCAGCCTGGTGACCAAGCGCATGGACGGCCAGCCGATCCGTCGGCCGGTCACCCTCGGCGTGGTGGCTCGCGTGGTCGGGGGCAAGCTGTTCCACCTCGGGTGGGCGGTGCTGCTGCCGCTCGTGTTCAACCCGTGGTGGGTGGTGCTCGCCGCCTATCTCGCGTGCTCGTGGGCGGTCGGGTTCGTGCTCGCCGTCACCTTCCAGCTCGCGCACTGCACGGCGGAGTCGGTGTTTCCCGACGCCGACGCGCCCCGGCGTGGTGACGACTTCACGATGCACCAGTTGCGCACGACCTGTGACGTCGATTCCTCGCCCGTGGCCGGCTGGTTCTTCCGCTGGCTGGTCGGTGGTCTGGACCACCAGATCGAGCACCACCTCGGGCCTCGTGTGCCCCACACGGCCTACGCCACCGTCGCCCGCCGGTTCCGCGAACAATGCCGGAACCACAACGTCGAGTACCACGTCCACGCAGGGGTGTGGACCGCCGTGCGGGCCCACGGCCGGTGGCTGCGCGAGATGGGCCGGCCGACACCGCAGCGCGGTTAGCGCCGGCGCACGGACCGCCGGTGGCCGGACCGCCGGTGGCCGGACCGCCGGTGGCCGGACCGCCGGGGGCCGGACGTCACCTCGACACCGTCGCACCGGCGACGGACGGATCCCGGGCCGAGGCGCAGGGTGAGGGCATCGTCAAGGAAGGGGAATCCCGATGCACCTGTTCACCCGAATCGTCACCCTCAAGGCCAGCCCGACGCGTTGGATGCCGTGGGCAGCCGAGATCACCGGCACCGTCAACCGTCTCACCGGACTCGGCACGAGCTGCTGGGCGGCCCAGTACGGCGCCCCGCTCGGCTCGCTCGGGTTCACGGCCGTGGTCGAGTCCGAGGCCGCGCTCGCCGAGGCCTCGCAGACCCTCGCCGTCGACAGCGGCTACCTCGAGCTCCTCGAGCAGGCCCAGGGCATGGACGCCACCGCCGAGGACCACTGGTGGACCGTGGTGCACGGCGCCCGGACCGGCACGTCCACGCCGGGCGCGATCGGCCTGATGACGACGGCGACCGCCGTGCTGGATCGCTACCTCGAGGCCCTCCAGTGGGGTGTCGAGATCGCGCAGCTCGTGGAGTCGATCACGCAGCACCCGGTGACGGTGCTCACCGGCGGCTACGGCGCCATGGGTTCGATGGCCTGGGTGGGGGTGAGCCCCGACCTGGCCACCCACCATGCCGTGGAGGCACAGGTGCTCGGCAACGCGGAGTACGCCGCCAAGATGCAGTCCTCCAAGGGTCTGTTCCTGCCCGGGTCGGGCCACATCGTCCGCTCGGCCAAGTTCGCCTGAGCCCCCCGAACCGGTGCGGGGCCGCCGCGGGCGGCGCGGCCGGCCGCGCACCCGGCGCGGTTTCCACCC
>JBEIFW010000226.1:0-5040 GCA_040382215.1 Acidimicrobiales bacterium | reverse complement strand
CCGGCGCGTGGACCGTGTTGCCCGACGGCACCTCGACTGCCACTTCGACCATCATCACTGGCCTCACCGCCGGCACCGCCTACGACGTGCGGGTCGCCGCGGTCAACGCCATCGGCACCGGACCGTGGTCGAGCGCGGCGACGGTGACGGCCCAGGCGCTCTGGACACCCGCGGACCTGTCGGCGGGGCTTTCGCTCTGGCTCGACGCTGCGGACGCCTCGACGCTCGTCCTGGACGGGGGAGCGGTCGCGGAGTGGCGGGACCGCTCCGGCAACGGTCGCCACGCGACCCAGGTGACGGCGTCGTTGCGGCCGGCGTACAGCGCGACGGCGGCGAACGGCCGCCCTGCGTTGGTGTTCACCAACCATCAACTCGACATGCCTGCGGGCGTCTATGCGGCGAGCCCTGCGATCGCCGTGGCGATGCATCGCGGAACGTCGCCGCACCCCGGCGCGCGCCTTGTGCTCAGCCTCCAGAACACCAGCGAGATCATCTTCGCCGTCAACTACCAGACGGCCACGAACTTCTGGTTCACCCGGCGCGGCGCGTCGCAGTTCCGCCAGGATGTTGCGACGGCGTCAGCAGGGGGCGTGGAGATCTACGTCGGCGACAGCGGCGTCTCGAACGGCACCTCGTGGTCGCACCGGTACAACGGCACCGCGCCCTCGCAGGTCGGGGTGGGGATTGCGGGCGGATCGACGAACGCCAACTCGATGGGGCGGAGCTTCGGCGGCGGTCATACGTTCGTCGGCACCATGAGCGAGGTCGCCGTGACGGAGGGGAACCTCCCGGCCGCGGATCTCGAGCGGCTCGAGGGCTACCTCGCCCACAAGTGGGGCACGACCGCCTCCCTCCCGGCAGGGCACCCGTACAAGACCGTCCCGCCGCTCATCGCAACGCCGGCGAGCGCGCCTGCCGCTCCGGGCGCGCCCGTGGCCGTGCCTCGCGACGGCAGCGTCCAGCTCTCGTGGACGGCTCCGGCGACGGGTGGCACGCCGATCCGCGACTACGTGGTGCAGTACGCCACCGACAGCGCCTTCACCGCCCCGGTGACGTTCGCCGACGGCCTCTCCGCCGGGACGTCCGCCACGGTCACCGGCCTCACCAACGGCACCGCCTACTGGTTCCGCATCGCCGCCGTGAACGCCGCCGGCACCGGCGCCTGGTCCGCTTCTACGACGGTCGCGCCCACGAACCTCTGGACACCGGCCGACCTGTCCGGCGGGCTGGCCGCCTGGTACGACGCCGCGGCCCCGTCCTCGGTCACCCACGACGGCTCGGGCGTGTCCCAGTGGGCGGACCGGTCGGGCAACGGCCGCCATGCCGTGCAACCGACGGCCTCGGCCCGGCCGTCCTACGACCCGGCGACCTCGACCATCTCCCAGACCGCAGGCCGGTACCTGTCGCTCTCCGGACTCGCCGGGTCCGCGAGCTTCAACTACGCGGCGGCGTACCGGACGACCGACGACACGTTCATCCTGTTCAGCTCCGGCGTCGGGAACACCCTCCACTACGGCTACACGGCTCAGAACTCCGGGATGGCCGAGCTCTTCCGGAACTTCGGCTCGCCGTCGCTCCGGGTCAACGGCGCGGCTGCAGCGCCCTCGACCCGCGACGCCTATCGCCAACTCGTCGGGACCGGCGCCCGCGTGGTCGAGACCGTGACCGGCGCGAGCGTCAGCGCCTGGAGCGCCGTGAACCTCGGCTACTACAGTCCCGACTACCCCCAGTACCACTACTCCGGCGACCTCAACGAGATCGTCGTCCTCAGCGCGGTCCCATCGGCTGCCGACCGGGAGCGGCTCGAGGGGTACCTCGCCCACAAGTGGGGGACCACGGCGTCGCTCCCGGCGAACCACCCGTACAAGGCCGGCCCGCCGATGGTCGGCGCGCCCACCGCACCGACGGGCGTGTCGGCCACGGGTGGCGACGGCAGCGTGACCCTGTCGTGGACGGCACCGCCGGCCGGGTACCTCGTCACCGACTACACGGTGCAGCACCGGGCGCTGCCGTCGGGGTCGTGGACCACGCTCGCCGACGGGGTGTCCACGGCGACCACCGCAACCGTCACCGGCCTCACCGCCTCCACCGAGTACGAGCTCCGGGTCGCCGCGGTCAACGCCACCGGCACCGGGTCGTGGTCCGCCACGGCGGCGACGACGACCGCTGCGTGGACACCCGCCGACCTCTCCGGCGTTGCCCTCTGGCTCGATGCCGCCGACGCCTCGAGGATCACGCTGAACGGCTCCACGGTCAGCGCCTGGACCGACAAGAGCGGGAACGGCAGGCACGCGACGCAGGCGACGGCGAGTGCGCAACCCACGTACGTGACCGGCGAGTGGAACGGACGACCGGTGCTGCGCTTCGACGGCACCGACTCGCTGATCGGCAGCAGCGTCGCCGGCGACCAGCACGTGTTCCTCGTTGCCGACACCAACACCACCAGCCCCTCACGGATGCTGCTGGGCTTCGGCTCGAGCTCCGGCACCACGGTCGACCTGTTGTGGCACGGCGGTGCGCTCGGGGTGAACACCTACAACAGCGACGTCTACGGCATCACCGACGCCTACGCCAGCGCGCTGGCGTCGCGCTCGATGCAGGGCTGGTACCTGAGCAGCCAGATCGCGAACACCACCTTCCACCTCGACGGCGCAGCGCAGGCAATCGGCCAGCGACTGGGCACCACCGCGAACCGTGCGATCGCCGCCCGCCTGGCCATCGGCGCGTCGCCCGTGGGGGACGGGTACTTCTGGAACGGCGACATCTCCGAGATCGTCACGTTCGGCGGGGCACTCTCCACCGCAGACCGCCAGCGTCTGGAGGGCTACCTCGCCCACAAGTGGGGGACCACGGCGTCGCTCCCGGCGGACCACCCGTACAAGAGCGCGCCGCCTCGGGTGGGTCTGCCCACGGCGCCGACGGGCGTGTCGGCGACCGGCGGGGACGGGTCGGTCACGGTGCAGTGGACGGCGCCGGACGCCGGGTTCGTGCTCACGGACTACGTGGTGCAGTACCTGCCGCCCGCCGGTACCTGGACTACGTTCGCCGACGGCACCTCCGCGGCCACCTCGGCCACGGTGACCGGGCTCACCGCCGCAACCACGTACGACTTCCGCGTCGCCGCAGTCAACGCCGCCGGCACCGGCGCCTGGTCCTCGACCGCAACGGCCCCCACCTCGAGCGCATGGAACCCGGCGGACCTGCCGGGTCTGGCCCTCTGGCTCGACGCCGACGACGCGCCCACGATCACGCTCAACGGCTCCAGCGTGTCGCAGTGGAACGACAAGAGTGGCAACGGTCGGCACGCGACGCAGGCCACTGCGGTGAATCAGCCTACGTATAGCGCGACTGGGCTCAATGGTCGACCCTCATTGTCGTTTGATGGTTCGACCGCAACGACGTGGTCTGGCACACACCCGCATGACTTTCTCTCGTTGCCCACTGGATTTCTCAATGGCGCACCGGCGTTTTCTCTGGCGATGGTCATGCGGGGGCCAGGGCAGACAAACAACGCAATCTTCGGTCCCCAATCGGCCAACTCGACAGGACTTGAGCTCGTCTACACCAATCTGGTCGCTTGGCCCACCCTGGTTCGAATCAACAACGTCAACCGCGTGATCTCAGGCTTCTATTCGACGGATGACCTTCCGACGCTCTCGACCCTCACCAGCTCGGCCTCGACGACTGCGGGTTGGTCGAATGGTTCCAGTCTTTTCTCGACCACAGGGAACGCTCCCCTCAGCTATGACGGCGTGTATTCGCTTGGCCGCTATTCCGGCGGGTACCACGCGGCCATGAACATGGCCGACTTCATTGTCACCACAAGCAGTCTGTCCACCGCCGATCGCCAGCGACTCGAGGGCTACCTGGCCCACAAGTGGGGCCTGACCGCCGACCTCCCCGCCGGCCACCCCTACCGGACTGCGCCCCCGCTCGTCGGCGTGCCCACGGCGCCGACGGGCGTGGCGGCGACCCCGGGAGACGGGTCGGTCACGTTGCAGTGGACCGCCCCGAACGCCGGGTTCGTGGTCACCGACTACGTGGTGCAGTACCTGCCGCCCGAAGGGTCCTGGACCACGTTCGCCGACGGGACCTCCACGGCCACCTCTGCCACGGTGACCGGGCTGACCGTGGGCACCGCGTACGACGTCCGCGTGGCGGCGGTCAACGCCGCCGGCACGGGTGCCTGGTCCGCCACGGCGACCGGGACGCCGAACCGCCCCTGGACGCCTGCGGACCTGTCGCCGGCGCCCGAGTGGTGGCTCGACGCCACCACCGGCGTGACCACGTCGTCCGGCGTGGTGACCACATGGGCGAGCCGCAGCGGCAGCGGATCGCTGACCGTGCCGGACGGTTCCACCGGCCCGACCCTCGAGACCAGCCGCATCAACGGCCTGCCGACGCTGCGGTTCACCAACGACGCCCTCGCCGGCCCGGACCTGCTCGGCGGCACGACAGAGAGCCTCACCACCGTCGTCGTCCTCCGTGAGAACGTTGCGTCGAACAATTACTTCATCAACCTCAACGGGTACGACCTAGGAACTGACCGTCTGTCGCTGCACGGCCCTTTTTCCGACCGCAACTGGTACTGGGACGCAGGTGGCTACGGCACCAATCGCGCAGCGATCGGCGGGAACGCCACGGCGGTGGGCGCCGTCACCCTCGGCACGTTCTGGAAGGACCAGGCGCTCGGCCGCAACGGCTCCTCGCTGAACGGCGGAGCCTTCACCGCCCAGTCGGGCGGCTGGACCTCCGCCGCCACCACCGGCGGTCTCCACATCGGGCAATACACCACCGACCACGAACTCGCCGAGTACCTCGCCTTCGACCGCCGCCTCAGCGCTGCGGATCAGGCCCGCCTCGAGGGCTACCTCGCCCACAAGTGGGGCACCACCGCGCTCCTCCCCGCCGGCCACCCCTACAAGACCGCCCCACCCACCGTCCCCTGACCCCCGCTCGCCCCTCACCACACCACCGCCGTTGTTTGGAGGGGAATTGAGAACGAGGAGGACGATCGAGGAAAAAAAAGGGGGGGGGGGG
>JBEIFW010000225.1:0-5200 GCA_040382215.1 Acidimicrobiales bacterium | reverse complement strand
GGTGTCGGCCGAACCGGCCGACACCGCCGGCTTCACCACGAACTCCCCGTCCGGAAACGCGACCGCCTCGACGTCACCGTCGGACTCGACGAAGGTGGTCGGAGTGATCGGGATCCCCTGCCCCGCGAGGTCGGACAGGTAGTGCTTGTCGCTCGACCAGGCGAGCAGCGCCGGCGGGTTGAGCAGCACGGTGCGGCCGGCGACCGCGTCGGCCCACGCAAGGAACTCGGTGCGGCGGGGCACGTAGTCCCAGGTGGAGCGGACCACGGCGGCGTCGTAGGTCGACCAGTCCACCGCCGGGTCGTCCCACACGACGATCTCGACGGCCCGGCCGAGCGCCCGGAGGGCGGCCTCGAGCGGAGGCAGATCCTCGTCGAGATGGCGGGCGGCGGTTGCGGTGACGAGGGCGATCACGGGATCTCCGGGAGGGGCTGGTAGGGGATCTGCTGGGTGCGCACCGGCAGGCGGGTAGCCAGCAGCGCCGCAATGGCTGCCACGGCCGCACCGAGCGCGAAGGCGGCCGGGAACCCGCCGGCGGGGTCGCCACCACCGGCGGCGGTCTGCACGGCGAGCATCGCCTGCGAGCCGATCACAGCCCCGACCTGGTTCATGAGCTGCGACAACGCACCGGCGACGCCGAGATCGTCAGGATCGACGGCGGAAGCGACGGTGGCGGCCATCGCCGGGGACGACATGCCGAGCCCCACGCCGGACAAGGCCAGCGCCAGTGCGGCGAGCCACGGGGCCGCACCGGCCCCGAGCGTGGTGAACACGAGCATCGAACCCGCCACGATCGAGCAGCCGACGATGCCACTCGCCCGCTCGCCGAACCGGATCGTGGCCCGGCTCCCGACCGGCGCCGCAACCGCGAACGCGAGCGGGCGGCACACGACGAGATACGCGATCGCCGTGGCCGACAACCCGAGCGAGCGCTCGAGCAGTTGCGGGGCGAGCAGGAACCCGCCCATGTAGGCGAAGTTGCCCAGCGACTGGCTGGCGACGGCGACCACGAGCGGTCCCCGGCCGAGCCAATCGAGAGGCAGCAACGGCGACGCCACGCGCCGCTCGATGACGACGAAGGCGATGGCCGTGGCCGGGGCGACCACGAGCGAGGCGATCACGAGCGGGTGCCCGATGCCGAGTACCGGCATGCGGTTGACCGCGAGCAGCAGCCCGGTGACGGCGACCGCCAGGGTGATCGCACCGGGCAGGTCGAAGCGGCTGCGGTTGCCGCGCTCGACGGTGGGCATGAGGCGGAGCGCGACGACGAAGCCCACGGCGCACAACGGCGCCTGGATCGCAAAGATCGCCCGCCAGCCGATCGCCTCGACGAGCGGCCCACCGGCGACCACTCCGATCACCGGGGCACCGGCGCCCACGAGGCTCCAGTAGCCGAGGGCGCGCATGCGCTCGTCACCCCGGAACAACCGGTTGATCATGGCGAGCGCGCTCGGCCCGGTGGCGGACCCGAAGCTCGCCGACAGCGTGCGGAACGCCACCAGCGACAGCGCGTCCCAGGCGAACACGGTGGCTCCCGCGAAGACCCCGGCCCCGGCGAGACCGAAGCAGAACAACCGCTTGTGCCCCCACAGGTCGCCCGCCTTGCCGAAGGCCGGGCCGAGGATGCCGAAGCCGAGCATGGGCGCAACAATCGACCAGTTCAGGGTGGCGACGTCGGAATCCAGGTCGGTCGCGATGCGCGACAGCGACACGACGAGCAGGGTGATCGTCGAGCCGACGGTGAACAGACCCGCCAGGGCGACGACCAGGACCGGCCAGCGCCGCGGATCGCCGGGGACGCTGGGGGGCACGCTTCGACGTTACCGAGCGTGCACCGCGCAAAGGGGGTTGCGCCCCTACGCTCGGCGGCGTGGACGTCCGCGCCCCCCGACGGCAACGGGCCGGTGTGAGCGAAGGCCGCCGGGACCGCTCTCCGACTCGCCCGCTGGGCATGGGCTGGTTCGTCATCGTCGGCGCCGTGCTCGTGTTGATCGCGCTGGTGAGCCTGGTGGCGGGCTTGCTGTGGTTGGTGTCGTGGCGCCCGGCGGCGTCCCCACCGCAGGCGCCGCCGCTGTCGCTCCCGGCTCCGGACGCCCTCGGGCCGGCGTCGCAGACGATCGCCCCGGGGCTGGCGAGCGACGGCCAGGTGCAACAGGTCCAGCAACTCGCCGACGAACTGTTCCGGGCGGTGACCGACCAACGATTCGCCGATGCCCGGCTACTGCTGCCCGCCGGGCGCTACGGCGGCAAGGACGTCGGCGAGCGGTTCGCTGGCATGCGCCGGGTGCTGTTCTCCCCGGTGGCGTCGTGGAACCTCGGCCGGGACCGAGTCGAGGTGCGCGCCGTCCTGGTCGCGCAGACCACCAAGACGTCGCAGGTCGCCTGCACACGCTGGGCGGTCGACCTCGCCGCTCGCAAGGTGACGTTGGTGGGCGAGACGATCCTCGGCGACACCGGGGCCGACGCCGACCCCGGTGTGCTCGCACGCCGCGTCGAGCGGGACTGCCGATCCCGGGTGCTGCCGGAGCGCGCGTGATCGAACTGCGCGCCGGTGCCGACGCGGTCCGGGTCGACCCCGGATCGGGCGGGCGGATCGCGTCCGCCGTACTCGCCGGTTCCGAGCGGCTCGTCACCGCCGGCGACGGGCCACTCGCCTGGGGCTGCTATCCGATGGTGCCGTGGGCCGGCCGGGTCCGCCACGGGTGTTTCTGGCACCGGGGTCGGTCCTATCGACTCGCCCCCGGGCTGCTCGGGGTGCACAGCATCCACGGCACCGGGTTCGTCCAGCGGTGGACCGTCGACGCCGTGAGCCCGACGTCGGTGTCGCTGTCGATCGACCTCGGGCCGCACTGGCCCTTTGCCGGCACGGCGCACCAGACCATCGCCCTGGGCGCACGGGAGCTCACCTGGCGTCTGGGGGTGGACGCTCGGGACGAGCCGTTCCCTGCGCAGGTGGGTTGGCACCCGTGGTTCGTGCGGCCCGTGGTGCTCGACGTGGCCCCGGCCGTGCTCTACCGGCGGGACGGCGACGGCCTACCCGACGGGCAGCTGGTCGCGCCGCCGGCCCGGCCATGGGACGACTGCGTTGCCGGGCTGGTCGCCGATCCGGTGCTGCGCTGGCCCGACGGGTGTTCGGTCACGATCTCGTCGAGTTGCGACCACTGGGTGATCTACGACGAGCCGGCCCATGCGCTGTGCGTGGAGCCGCAGTCCGGGCCGCCCGACGCGATCACCCTCGCCCCGGCGCTCGCCGAGCCGGGCCGACCGGTGGCGCACACGATGACCTGGCGGTGGTGAGCCCGTACCGACGAATCGTCACGGGGTGAGCCGACCGACGAGCGCGCCGATCGTGTCGTCGGCCCGCTCGAACGTAGGCGCTGTTGGTCGGCGCCACCACCGGGCCCCAGCACGATCCTTCGCGCAACTGCACGACGAGCCGTGCCGCCCCCAGCCGTTCCGGTGAGGTACCAGCTGCAGACAACACGCGACGTTCCCGCACCCGGCCGGCAGCCCACCGACGGGACTACTCGACGACGGGGTGCTCGGTGACGAACAGCCGAGTTCGGCTGCGGACGTGGGCCATGGAATCGGCGGCGACCGTCCTGCCGAGCTCGGTGGCGTACGCGGCGTCGAAGTCCTCCCGGCTGTCGAACCACAGCTCGGAGACGCCGTCGACGTCGATCGCGTCCTCGACCAGGTTGAAGGTGATGCGCCGCACACCGGGGAGCTGCGCGGCCAGCGGGGCGTGCTCGTCGAGCCACCAGCGGCGGAAGTCCTCGGCGCTCATGTCGTCACGCCGCGCCAACAGGATGATCGCCTTGAAGCTCACGACGGCTTCACGATCCGGTGCAGGGGCCGCCCGCCGACGCCGAGCGCAAGCACGGCGAGGACTTCGTCGGGGCGGGGCGCGTCGTCGACCGTGATGGCGATTGCGTCCATCTCGTCGAAGGACCAGATGTCGACGCAGTTGGTCAACGGCGCCACGATCCTGGTGCCCGGGCCGCCGAGCAGCTTGGTGGAGGGGATGATGGCGGGGCCTTTGCCCAGCCGGGCCCGTACCGGTGCCCCGAACCGTGGGTGGATGAGGGCGGCCGCGTGTTCGATCTCGCCGTCGGTGCCGACGACCGCCGCCTTGCCGTAGGCGCTCACCTCGTTGGCGTCGCACCCGAGTGCAGCGAGGGCCTCCTCGACCAGCACGGCGCCCAACTCGGCGCCGAGATCCACGAGCGGCGTGAGATCCTCGACGAAGCGTCCGGCGTAGGGGTTGGTCAGCACCACGCCGGCGGCGACTTTGCGGCGCAGGCCGGCCACGGGCCGCCCAGCCTCGAGGCGGGTCGTCTCGACGACCGAGAGGATCTTGCGAATGCTCAAGACCATGATGCAACGACTCCCGTCTGCTCAGCGGGCCGTGGGCGGCACGCCCACCCGGTTGCCGGCGTGCTGTTCGTTCGAGGCGTGGGTGTCGAGCAACTCGACGACCTCGGTGATGCGCCCGTCGGTCGTGTGGGCGGACAGGCCGTACTCGACGTCGTAGCGGTGGCCCCGACGTGACACGGCATGAAAGTCGAAGCGCACGAACGAGGCCCGTTCGTCGCCGATCTCGTCGAGGAGGTCGACGGTCACCGAGCCCGGCTCGTAGAACTTGGTGAACACCGCGCGGTTGAACGCCACCACGGCGTCGGCGCCCACGTGCGGGCCGGCGATGTTCGCAGCGAGCGAGTGGCTCAGGCGCCACGTCACCGCCGGGTCGTACAACGCCGCCATGGCCTCGACGTCACCGAAGGCCTCGACCAGTCGGCGCGCCGGTGTCGGTCCGGTCGGCGGCGGTTCGCTCATGGCCCGGAGCGTAGTGACGACGCTCCGTCGGGGCCGCGGCCAGGAGTCGGCCTGCGCCCACCGCAGCCCGCCCGGGCCGCGGGGTCAGCCACCGCCGACGTCGAACTCGTCGGCGAACCGCAGGTACTCCTCGCTGCGGAGACGTGCGGCGAGCCCGACCTCCCACGAGAGGTACTCGGCCATCGCCTCGCGCGCACCCTCGGCCCGAGCCCACGGCGGGTACCACATGTCGTCGGTGGGGGTGAGGAGCAGTTCGTCGTCGTCGTTGCCGATCGCCTCGGAGCCGCCGCCGGCGTGGGGGCACGCAGCCCCCCCGCCCACGAGGTAGGGAAAGTAGGGTAACACCAGCGCGAGCGCATCACCG
>JBEIFW010000224.1:0-5201 GCA_040382215.1 Acidimicrobiales bacterium | reverse complement strand
TCGTCCCAGTACGGCATCGAGCAACTGGCGTCGATGCCGGACGATCGCTGCGTGCCGGGCGCGTCCCGCCTCGCTGGCCCGGACGAGCACCACCCGGCCGTCGTGGGACGAGCCGGCGCGTTCGGCGAGGCCGAGTCGGGTCAATCGCTGCACGGCCCGGGTGGCGGTCGAGGGATCGACGCGCAGGGCCTCGGCGAGGGCCGACATCCGCCACGAGTCCTCCCGCACGAGCAGGTCGAGGGTGTCGACCTGTCCCGGTTCGAGGGCTTCACCCCCGTCCCCGAACAGCAACGGGCGCAGCGCCGACATCGCTGCGCCACGGCGAAGCTCCCGCCAGGCGTGGCCGATGCGCGCCGCCGTCCCGTCATCCTCGGCGTTCGCATCGCTGACAGGCGGTGGCACCGGCACCACGGGCGGCTGCGCAGCCATCGTTGTAGGGTACAAGCAGTGAGCGGATCCGAGGACCACCGCCGCCCGGACGGCGCGACGCCACTCGAGGCGCTGTCCGTCCTCGCCACCGGTGAGGTGGAGATCATGCCGGGCCTCCGCCACCTCGAGCTCTACACCACGCGCGGTCTGCTCAGCGTCCTGTGGCACGGGCGAGGCGACGAGCCCGCCGCCGTCATTGCCTGCGGTGGGGCGATGGGGGGCCTCCTCGGCCCGGCAGACGGCCTCTATCACCGCCTCGGGGTAGAGCTCGCCGCCGCCGGCGTCGCCATGCTGCGGATCAGCTACCGGCGACCCAACGACCTCGACGCCTGCACCCTCGATGCGGCAGCGGCTATTCAGCTCGCCATCGGGCACGGGGCCGACCGCACCGTGGCGCTCGGGCATTCCTTCGGTGGGGCCGTCGCCGTCCGAGTCGCCGTCGCACTCCCCGACATGGTCGCAGGGGTCGTCACCTACGCCACGCAGTCGGCCGGATGCGAGGTCGCCGGTGGTCTTGCCGGCCGGCCGCTGCTGTTGTTCCACGGCGACCGCGACGAGATCCTGCCGGTGGAGGCGAGCGAGGTGGTCCGGGCGATCGCCGGCACCGGTGAGCTCGTCGTGCTCCCTGGCGACGGCCACCTGCTCGCACGCAGCGCCGACGTACTCCACGAGCGCACGCTCGAGTTCGTCGTCGCTGCGTTCGCATCGAGCTGACCGGTCCGACACGCGCTGCTGCGGTCCGGGGCGAAGCACCCCGGACCGCAGCAGCGGCGACCGTCAGCGAGCGACGGTCACTCGACGATGGTGAACTTGGCGACGATCGTCTCGAGCTGGGTCGACATCTCGTTCAGCTGACCGGACAGCTCCTGGAGCTGCGAGGCCTCACGGGACGAGTCCGACGCTGCGGTCGCCACGCCGTTCACGGCCCGGGTGATCTCGCCCGTCGTCGCCGTCTGCTCCTCGACCGCTGCGCTGATCGAGGTCTGGCTGTCGGACACCTGGGTGATGACGTCGCGGATGTTGCTGATCGACCACACGGCGCTCTCGGCGCTGCGCTGGATCGAGCCCACCATCTCGTTGATCGACTCGGTCGCCTTGGCGGTCTGGGTGGCCAGGTTCTTCACCTCGTCGGCGACGACGGCGAAGCCCTTGCCCGCCTCACCGGCCCGGGCGGCTTCGATCGTCGCGTTCAGCGCCAGCAGGTTGGTCTGGTTGGCGATCGAGGAGATGAACTCGAGGAACTTCGAGATCTGGGCGCTCGCGTCCTGGAGTTCCTGCATCGTCGACGACGCCTGCTCGGCCTTGTAGCGGGCCTCGGTCGAG
Source organism: Acidimicrobiales bacterium (assembly GCA_040382215.1). Taxonomy (GTDB): domain Bacteria; phylum Actinomycetota; class Acidimicrobiia; order Acidimicrobiales; family Ilumatobacteraceae; genus JBEIFW01. The sequence continues at coordinate 3,449 of JBEIFW010000224.1, read as the reverse complement.
ATACCCGCCGCGCTGACCGAGCCTCGGGAGATCTCGCCGATCGCAGCCGTCATCTCCTCGGCGGCGCTGGCGACGGTCTCGGCCTGCAGCGAGGTGTTGGAGGAGCTGTCGGCGAGCGAATCGGCGACACCGGCGACACCGCGGGCCGAGCGGGCCAGCGTGGTCGACGACGAGGAGATGGCCTGCACGCTGTGGCGCATGTTGTCCATCGTCTCGGCGAGGTCCTTCGACATCGATGCGAGCTCGTCACGACCCGGGAAAGTCTCGGGCCGGCGCAGGGTGCCGTCCGCAGCGTCCTTCAGGGTCTTGCGCATCGACCGCACGGCACCTGACACGCCGACCACGAGGCCGCCGAAGGCGTACAGGGCGAGGAGGAGGGCGAGCACGAGCACGCGCACGACCGACGACTTCTGGTCCTCGAACCCGCCGATTCGGGCCTCGAGCAGCTCGCTCATGATCGGAGTGGCGGCGCCGTGGAGGCTCATCAACGCCGTCACCGCCGCGTCACCGCCGGCCTTCAGGGCCTGCTCGGCCGCCAGGAGCTTCGGCTCCAGGTTGCGCTCCATGTTCGAGTTCGAGGTGTTCTTGTAGGCGCGGTCCCGCAGGTCGAACACGACGTTGCCGGTGCGGAAGCCGACCAGGTTGTCAGCGACGACCCACTTGCCGTAGAGCGGGCTCGACTCGTTGTCGGCGCCCAGCGCCGCCAGGTCGCTGCGCTGGCCGACGGCGTCGAGCAGCGGCGGCACCTGGAAGGCGATGAGGTCCATGATGTAGTACGAGTCGAGGTCGGGGTCGAGCGTCAGGTTCGAGCCGTCCGCGATCTGACCGAGCAGGCCGAGCGCCCCGGACACGATCGGCGTCCATGCGTCGAAGGCCTGCTCGCCGGTCGCCGTCGAGGTCGAGGCCGTGGCGACCTTGCCCTTGAGCTCGGCCCACACCTCGCTGGTCGCCTTGCCCGTGGCGACGAGTTCCTTGCCGAGCTTGGCGTCGACCGAATCGACGGCGGCCACGGCGGACTGGATGGCGGCGGTGCTCACCGGCTTGCCGGCGACCGCAGCGGAGCGGGCCTGCACCAGCGAGCTGAGGAGCTGGATCGCCGGCTCCAGGTAGGTGACGCCGTCCTCCTCCTTGGCCGAGAACGCAATAACGCTGTCCTTGTCGTCGAGATAGCTCTTCGTCACGAGAGCGAGCGGGGCCAGCAGCAGCGCCGCGAGGAGCATGAACTTCTGCGCAAACGACAGTTGTCGCATCAACCAGCGACTAGGTGCGAAGACGGTACCGATCATCCGAGGTCCTTGTGGTAGGGGTATCCGGCGGGTCCCAGATCGGACGATCGGGCACCGCCTTGAGCCCGTCCACCTTCAAGATCCGGAGGATCCGGTGCCAGCGACGATCGACCTGAGCAGGTTCAACCCCTTCGATCCGTCGATCCAGCAGGATCCGCACCCCTGGTACCACGCCATGCGGGCGGCTTCGCCGGCCTTCGCCGTCCCCGGAATGCCCCTCTACGTCGTCACACGGTTCGACCTGGTGAAGGAGATCGCCCGGAACACCCGGGTGTTCTCCAACGCGTTCGGCGGCCCGGGCGAGGCCCCCCGACCCGACCTCGTGGCGAAGCTGCGCGACATCCAGTCGCAGGGGTGGCCACAGATCGGCACGATGCTGACGATCGACCCGCCCGAGCACGACCAGTACCGGGCGACGATCCAACCCCGCTTCAACGCTCGGCTCATCGGGGCGCTCCGGCCGCAGATCACCGAGATCGTCGACCGTGTCATCGACGGCTTCGTCGCCGACGGCCGGGTCGATCTGCAGCGACGGTTCTCCACGCCCATCCCGGTGGAGGCGATCGCCATGGCACTGCAGTTGCCGCGCGACCGGGGTGCGGACATCAAGCGCTGGTCCGACGCGTCCGTCGCGGCCATCGGGACGGCGCTGACCGACGATCGGCGCCTGGAGTCCCAGCGCGAGGTGGTCGAGATGCAGCACTTCATGCACGACCAGCTGATGACCCAGCGGGCCGAGGCTCGGGAAGGCATCGTGCGGGCCATCGCCGAGGGCACCGTGCCCGCCGACGACGGCGACCGGGGCCTCACCGATGCCGAGATGATCTCGATCTTCCAGCAGTTGCTCGTCGCCGGAAACGAGACGACCACGAAGCTGTTCAACGAAATGGTCAAGCTCCTGGCCGAGAACAAGGAGTGGTGGTGGCGGCTCAAGGCCGACGCCTCGCTCGCCGTGCCCATCGTCGAGGAAGCGCTACGCCTTGCGACCCCCACCCAGGGGATGTTCCGGCTCGTCACCGAAGACACCGAGATCGAGGGCGTGCCCGTGCGGGCCGGCGCCCGGCTCATCCTCATGTACTCCGCCGCAAATCGGGATCCGGCGGTGTTCCCCGACCCAGACGCGTTCGATCCCGGCCGCCCGAACGTGCGCGATCACCTGGCCTTCGGTGTCGGCACCCACTTCTGCATCGGCGCACCACTGTCTCGCCTCGAAGCCGTCGTCGCGCTCGAACGACTCGCCGAACGCTGGGACGACTTCACGCTCGCCGCCGACAACCGGTTCGAGTACGAGCCGAGCTTCGTGCTGCGGGGGCTCAAGGAACTCTTCGTCGAGTTCGCACCGGCCGCCGGCTGAGCACGTCGCCGGCTGGAGCCGCCGGTCAGCCGGCGACGTCGACCCAGCCGCGGAAGGACTCGATGGCGTCGGTGGCGTAGGCGTAGCGACCGGCCGTCAACCTCGTCGTGCGCGTCTTCCCCGGCGCCACGACGAGCTGGTCGAGGACCGGCCCGTCGGGTGCATCCCGGCGGATGGTCACGGTGAACGCTGCGGTGTCGGCGTTGCGCCACCGCACGGCGGTGTCGGCGTCGACGGTGACGTATCCCGGACAGATCCCGCTCCGGGAGAACGTCACGACCGCCTCGGCCTCGGTCATCACCTCGCCGGGGTACTTGTGCGAGCACTGACCGCTGTCGAACGACGGCGTCGAGAACTGGTCCCACCCGGGCCGTGCCGTCGCATGGCCGGCGTGGTCCACCTCGTCGCTCGCGGCCCGTGTGGTCTCCCCGCACCCCCAGACCGCGGGCGTGGCGGCGAGGAGCACCGCGACAAGGGCAACCCGGCGTCGTGCAGACATACGCCACGATCCTCGTCAGGTCAGGACCGGCAGCCCCAGGGACCTCCGTCCTCGATCGGCAGGATCCGAAGACAACGCTGGGGAAGGACGGGCGGGATCCGCTCCAGCGCCGGGGGGAAGCGCCGAAGAAGTGGAGAGTACGGACCTCCGCCCGTCCCATGGCACCAGGGAATGCCATCAGCACCCGATCGATCGGACGAACGGACGCCGAGTTGAGGGAATCGCTGCGGTTGTTCCCGATTCGTTCCGGGTGCGACGACTCCTCGTGGCGACCGTAGGCTCCCGGTCACGCAAGGTGGTCCGAGGAGGC
>JBEIFW010000223.1:0-5218 GCA_040382215.1 Acidimicrobiales bacterium | reverse complement strand
GGCCTCGGCCGAGCCAGCCGCCCGGGTACCAGCGGCGCCCACAGCGCCCCCGGCCCACGCCGCCGGGCCGCTCGGGCGGGAGCAGCTCCAGCGGCTGTGGACCGAGACCGTGATCCCGGGCCTCAAGCCGGTGGCACGGGCGCTGTATACCGACGCCCGGGTCGTCGACAGCGCCGCCGGGAGCGCCACCCTGGCGGTGCCGGCCTCGGTGTTGAGCCGGTGCGAGGAGATCCGTCCTCAGATCGAGGCGGCGCTCGGCGGCGCCCTCGGGGCTACGGTGCGCTTGACACTCGTCGCCGATCCGAACGGGGAGAACCCGCCGGCGCGAGCCCGACGCAACGAGCCGGCACCACCTCCCGACGAGGAGCACTACGACCCCGCCGAACTGGTCGATGCGCCTCCGGCGGCGTTGCGTCGCACGGGCGTGGACCGCCTGCTCGACGCCTTCCCGGGTGCCCAACTCGTCGAAGGAGCCGAGCGCCCATGACGACCCTGACCCCCGGCCGGAGCTGAGATGGCCGGCACGTACGCACCGCCGGTGCAGACCCTCATCGACGAGCTCGGCCGGCTACCCGGGATCGGCCCGAAATCCGCCCAACGCATCGCGTTCCATCTCCTCAAGGTCCCCGGCGAGGAGGCCCAGCGTCTCGCTCGGGCGATCACCGATGCGAGAGCGAAGGTGTCGTTCTGCCGCCGCTGCTGGAACGTGGCCGACTCGCCGTGGTGCACGATCTGTGCGGACGACGGTCGCGATCCGACGATCGTGTGCGTCGTCGAGGAACCCCGCGACGTGGTCGCCATCGAGCGAACGGGCGAGTTCCGCGGCCGCTACCACGTGCTGCTCGGGGCGATCAGCCCGATCGACGGAATCGGCGTCGAGCAGTTGAAGGTTCGCGAACTCCTCGCCCGCATCGAGCCCGAGGGCATTTCCGAAGTGATCGTGTGCACGAACCCGACCCACACCGGCGATGCCACGGCGCTCTACCTGTCCCGGCTGTTGCGCCCGCTCGGGCTCACGGTCACCCGCCTCGCCAGCGGTCTCCCGGTGGGCGGTGACCTCGAGTACGCCGACGAACTCACCCTCGGACGAGCCCTCGCCGGCCGGCGCACCCTCGACTGACGGACCGGCCCGGCCGTACCGATCCGATGTGACCGGCACCCTGCCCCCGGCGCCGGAGGGTCGGTCTAACCTCGCGGAATCGCTTGCGGGCCGCCGCAGGACCGGACACGGACGGGAGCCGCGATGAAGGTCGGAGCGTTCTTCTTCGGAGGCGTCGAGATGGACGACGCCGGTGCCGGACCGCCCAGCCCGATGGACCGTCGATACACCAACGAGCAGGCGTGGGACGCGACGTTGAAGTACGTCAACTCGGCGATCGAGGCCGAGCGTCTCGGGTTCGACTCGTTCTGGACCACCGAGCACCACTTCCAGTACGAGGGCTACGAGATCATCCCGAACGGGATCCTCATCTCCACCTGGATCGCCGCCCGGACCAGCCGCATCCGCCTCGGCGCGATGTTCAACGTCGTTCCCCAGTGGAACCCGCTGCGCCTCGCCGAGGACTTCGCCCTGATGCACAACCTCTCGGGCGGTCGGGGGGTGCTCGGCGTCGGCCGGGGCACCGTCCCGCGAGAGATCCTCCACCTGAACGACAAAGGCGTCTCGATCGGGTCGCACGACAACCCGGAGAAGGCCAACGACGACGAACTGAACCGCGAGGTCTTCGAGGAGTCGATGGAGATCATCCGGCGAGCCTTCGCCGGCGAGACATTCTCGTTCCACGGCAAGCACTTCCAGATCCCGGTCCCGGGGATCCCGGACCGGGGCCACACCGTGCAGAGCCTCACGATGATCCCCCGGCCGCTGTACCCGTACGAGATCTGGCAGGCCGTGACCAGCCCGCCCACGCTCGGCTACGTGCCGGTCGTCGACCACGGCGGCGTGTTCTGGAACCAGCACTACTCGTTCATCAAGCGGTTCTGGGACACCTACGGCGAGAAGTACGCCGCTGCACACGGGCGCGAGCTCGCAGCCCACGAGAAGCGGATGCTCGTCGTGTCGGTCCGCATCGAGGACACCCACGAAAAGGCCTGGGAGACGGCCCGACCCGGTCACGACGAGTTCTGGAAGTTCCTCGGGCCATACGGCTGGAGCCGGGGCTACATGGGACCCGACGGCAAGCCCGCCCGGCCTGGCCTCATCCCGAGCCTCGAGGAGTCGGTGCAGAACAAGACGATGATCATCGGGACAGCTGAGGAGGTCGCCGAAGGTGTGCAGTTCTACAAGGACCTGCTCGGCATGGAGTTCCTGACGATCTTCCCCCACCTGCTCGGCGACCCCTACAAGAAGGCCGACGAACAGATGGCACGGTTCATGGAAGAGGTCGTCCCGCTCCTGCGGTGACCGGCCCGGTGCAGCCTCGCCTGCGGCCCGCCGTGCGGGCCGTCGTCCTCGACCCCGACGACCGGCTGCTGCTGGTCCGCCTTTCGTGGCCCACCGGCTGGGACGGTTGGGTGTTGCCCGGGGGCGGCGTCGACCCAGGGGAGGACGACTTCGTCGCCCTGCGCCGGGAGCTCGTCGAGGAGGTCGGGCTCCATGACCCCGACATCGGTCCGTGCCTGTGGCGTCGCGAAGTCCGGTTCCGGTTCGGCGACTGGGACGGCCAACGCGAGCACGTCCACCTGGTTCGGACCCATGCGTTCGAGCCAAGCCCGGCGTTCAGTCTCGACGAACTCGCCGCCGAACACGTCGCCGAGATCCGATGGTGGCGCCTCGATGCCCTCGACGCGAGCGCCGACGTGTGCTCACCGTCGCGGCTCGCCGCCCTCGTCTGCGCCGTCCTACGCGACGGCCCGCCTGCGCAGCCCTGGCTGCTCGATCGCTAGACGGTGCGCACCACCAACGCGTCGCCCTGGCCGCCGCCGCCGCACAGCGCCGCCGCGCCGACCCCACCGCCGCGACGACGCAGTTCGTGCAGCAGCGTGAGGGCGAGCCGGTTGCCGCTCATCCCGATCGGGTGGCCCAACGCGATTGCACCGCCGTTCACGTTGACGACCTCGTCGCTCAGACCGAGGTCCGCCACCGACGCGAGGGCCACGGCGGCAAAAGCCTCGTTGATCTCGAACAGGTCCACTTCGCCGACACCCAGACCGGCCCGTCCGAGTGCCTTCAGGATCGCAGCAGAAGGCTGATGGAGCAGGTTGGCGGAGTCGGGGCCGGCGACCTGGCCGTAGGACACCACCTGGCCGAGCGGCTGCACGCCGAGACGCTCGACCATGTGCGCCGACATCACGACCACGGCACACCCGCCGTCGCTCAGCTGGCTCGCGTTGCCGGCGGTGATCGTCCCGTTCGCCGCGAAGGCCGGCCGAAGCCCGCCGAGCGAATCGGCAGATGTGCCAGGCCGCACGCCTTCGTCGGTCTCGACCAGCAGCGGCTCGCCCTTGCGCTGCGGGATCGCCACCGGGACGATCTCGTCAGCGAACCGGCCGTCCTTGATCGCAGTGGCGGCACGCTCATGGCTGCGGGCGCTGTAGTCGTCCTGGGCCGCCCGCGAGATGGATCCGCCGTTGTAGTTCTCGGTGCTCAATCCCATGGCGCAGTGGTCGAACGCGCACGTGAGGCCGTCGTGCAGCACCGCATCCTCGAGCGCGCCATCGCCGTAGCGGAATCCGCTTCGAGCGCCACGGACCAGGTGCGGCGCTCCCGTCATCGACTCCATGCCCCCGGCGACGACGATGTCGGCCTCGCCCGAGGCGATCATCTGGTCGGCCAGGTAGATCGTGTTGAGGCCCGAGAGGCAGACCTTGTTGATGCTCGAGGACGGGACGTGCATCGGCACGCCGGCCGCGACCGCCGCCTGGCGAGCCGGGATCTGTCCCTGGCCGGCGAAGAGGACCTGGCCCATGTAGACGTAATCGACCTGGTCGGGACGCACCCCGGACCGCTCGAGCGCCGCAGCGATCGCGAACCCGCCGAGTTGTGCGGCGCTGAATCCCGCCAGCGCACCGGACAGCTTGCCGATCGGGGTACGGGCCCCGGCGACGATGAACGAACCGGGCATGGGTGCTCCTCCGGTGGAACGGGCTCGACGACGGCAGTGTACGGCCGGTGATCAGCGGCCGTGGTGGCCGACGGCGCTCAGCGTCGACGGCGTCGCACGACCGCAGCCACGATGCCACCGGCGGCGAGCACCAGCAGCGCACCCCAGGCCACCAGCCCGGCGCGGGCCAGGTTCCGGCGGTCCCGGGCGGCGATCGCCCCGTCGTCGACCCACTCGATCGTCGCGTCCAGGGGCGTATCCGCCGTCCCGATCGGCGCGAAGCGCCAGGTGACCGTCACCGGACGGACCTCGACGACGCCCTCGGGCACGGTCGAGCGCACGACCAAGGCACCCGGTGACGCCGACACCACCCGTCCCGGCGCCCGCACGGTCACCTCCAGATCGAACGCACCGGCCGGGTCGGTCACGGCTCCGGCAAACGCAACGTTGGCCCCGAGTGCCGCACGCAAGGCGTCGTCAGCGAAGGCGTCCAGCCCGCTGAGCCCGGCAGCCCCGGAGACGGTCGTACGCAGACGGCCGAAGCTTGGCGTCATGTCGAGCTGCAGGTTCCGCAGCGGCCCGGCCGGACCGTTCAACGACGCAAGCAACCGGTTCGCCTCGGCCAGGTCCGAAAACGGATGAACCATGGTCAACGTCACGCTGCCATCGGCTCGACGTTCGACCAGCGGCGGACCACCGACGGCACCCACTGACGGGCCCTGCCAACCGACGGCCTGAAGGTCGCCGAGTCGGAGGTCGTCGATAAGCCCGGGCGCCTTCGCCACCAGCTCCGGATCGGCCGTGAGGACCACCTGGAGTCGGCCCGAGCCGTCCCGTTCGACCGTCAGGTCCACCGACGCCGTCAGCCGACAGCCGGCCATCAGCGCAATGAGGACGACCAGTCCGAGCGCGCCGCGTAGCAGCGCCATCGCGCCGGACCGACTCCCCAGCGGCGATCAGCCGCCGGAACCGGACAGTTCGGGGGCGGGCGGTGGGACGAAGCCCTCCACGCTTCGGAACGTGAGCCGCTTCTGGCCGGGCCGATCGGGGTCGTCCTCGGTCTCGACGACGATGATCTCGCCGGCCCGGAACTGCTTGTGCAGGATCCGCTCGGAGAGCTGATCCTCCACCAGCCGTTGGATCGCACGCCGCAACGGCCGAGCGCCCAAGAGCGG
>JBEIFW010000222.1:0-5272 GCA_040382215.1 Acidimicrobiales bacterium | reverse complement strand
TCGACGAACTCCACCACCGGCACGACCACGACGAACAGCACGACCACGACGAACAGCACGACCACCACGAACAGCACGACCACCACGAACAGCACGACCACCACGACCGGCACGACCACCACGACCGGCACGACCACCACGACGTCGACGAGCTCCACCACCGGCACGACCACGACGACGTCGACGAACTCCACCACCGGCACGACCACGACGAACAGCACGACCACGACGACGGCCGTGGCACCGACGACGACCACCACGCTCGCCCCCGTCCCGACCGCCGGGGTCACCTACCGCTGTGCGAGCGGCGCGGAGGTGGACGGTCAGCCGGACCGCACCGGCACGGCCTGGAGGGTTGCCGTACGTCAGCCAGGGATCGCCGCCCGCGCCGTCGCCGTGGCCGAAGTGATCGACTGAACGGTCGTCGACCGGCCCGAGCGCCGCGTCAGCGGCCCTCGCCGAGGAACGCGAGCAGGTAGTCGTTGACCGTCGTTGGCGCTTCTTCGCCAAGGAAGTGACCCGCCGCGATCGACCGAGCCCGAAGGTCGGGGAAGTAACGGGAGAACTGCTCGACGAACGGGTTGCCGCTCGGGATGCTCGACGCCGACGGCGACACGCGACCGGAGTACGAGCCGTAGCACCACAGCACCGGGTGCGGATATCGCTTGTGCCGGTCCTCGGGCCCGTAGTCGTAGAACAGGGCGTGCCCCGGGTGCTGCTCGAGACCACCGTCGTGCAACCACATCGCCGCCACCTCGGATTCGGGCAGCGACCGGAAGCGCTCGCCGTGGCGCGCCGCCCGATCGGGGATCACCTCGTGGAACGGCAAGGCATAGCGGTAGTAGGAGATTGCGTGGGCCCAGGCCTCAGGCTGCGAGAACGAGCGGACGTAGTGCGCAAGGGCCTCGTCGTCGATCCAAGTCGGACGTGGTCGAGCCCCGGCGGGGATCGCCGTCCACGGGTTCTGCGGTCGTGCGCCAAGCCCGGCCGAGTCCGCCCCGGCGAAGAGCACCTCGATGAAGGCCCGGTGATGCTCGGCGAAAAACGCCTCGGCCAACCCCTCCGCCTTGAACCAGTAGCCGTGCACGCCGGCGGGCGACCAGGTGGTGCACAACGTGTCGAGCAACGCCAACCGGGTGATGCGATCGGGATGATCGATCGCAGCCTTGAACGCGATGATCCCGCCCCAGTCGTGGCCGACCAGCGTGCAGGTGCCGATCCCGCGGGCGTCGAGGTAGCGGATCACATCGTCGGCGAGCAGCGACCGGCACACCCGGGCACCGGGGGCGTCGGTGCCACCGAATCCCCGGTTGTCGGGGGCGAAGCAGGCGTATCCGGCTTCCGACAGCGCCTGGAGTTGGTGGCGCCACTGGTACGACGTCTGCGGGAAGCCGTGCACGAACACCACAGGCTCCCCCGTGCCGGCCTGGCGTTCGAAGACCCGCAGATCGGTGGTCGAGACGTACCCCTCGGAGATCCCCATGGACCGCACGCTACGTTCCGGACCCATGATGCGTCTTCGCCAGCTCGCCCTCGTCGCTGCCGACCTCGAACCGGCGCTCGACGCGCTCGGGTCCACCCTCGGTGTCGAGGTGTGTTTCCGCGATCCCGGTGTCGCCGAATTCGGCCTCCACAACGGCCTGCTCGCCATCGGCGACACCTTCCTCGAGGTGGTGTCGCCCGTCCAGGACGGCACGACGGCCGGGCGGCTCCTGGACAAGCGAGGCGGTGACGGCGGCTACATGGTCATCGTGCAGACCACCGAATACGAGCGGCTCGCCGGGCGTCTCCCCGATCTCGGCGTCCGGGTGGTGTGGCGCCACGAGTCGCCCAAGGCCTCGAGCGTGCACCTGCACCCCAAGGATCTCGGCGGTCCGATCACCTCGATCGATGCGATGGCGGACGAAGCCGGCTGGCTGTGGGCGGGGCCGACCTGGCGCGACCACGTCCGCACCCAGACCGTCGCCGAGCTGTCGGGCGCCGTCATCGCTGCGGAGGAGCCCGATGCCCTCGCCGCCCGCTGGGCCGAGGTCCTGGACCGCCCGGTCGACGGGCGGGTGATCACGCTCGACCGAGGCCGCATCGTGTTCGAACTGGCCGGCCCGCGCGGGGCCGGCCTCGACGCGATCGAGGTCACGGTCACCGACCGCAGCCGCGCCGGCGAGATCCATCGGCTCGTCGGCACCGAGTTCCGCTTCGTCTGACGGCTCCGACCCGGCCGCCGGTACCGGCCGTACGCGCCCGCCGGCGGCCTCAGCGGCGCTTGGCCGGCACGTTGATCTGCTGGCCGGGCAGGATGAGCGTCTCGACCGACGCCCTGTTCACCCGGAGCAGGTCGCCGAGGTTGACCCCGAGCTTGAGCGCGATGCTCCCCCACCCGTCACCCGCCACAACCGTGTAGCGGCCCACGATGGCCACGGTGGTCGTGGGGCCTGCCGTGGTCGGGATCGCCGGCGGGATCTGGAGGATCATCCCCGGGTACAGCAGCGTGGTGATCGCCATCCGGTTGGCGTCAAGGATCTCTTGTAGTGGCAGGTCCGTCTTCTGCGCGATGCGCACCCACGTGTCACCCGAGACCACCGTGTAGACGCGCATCGGTGGCTTGACGTCGTCGGGGGAGATGATGCGCGGGAGCGTCGTCGAGGTGGGCACCGCCGGCACGTTGACCGTCGGGAAGGTGGTCGAGCCGGGCGACGGCGGCCGACGGGCGAGGGTGGTCGTGGGGCGAGCCGTCGTGGTGTCGGGACCGGCCTTCACCGTCTCCCCGCATCCGGCCAACACCAAGGTGGCCGCGGCGGCGAGCGCGACGACGCCCGAACGCATCGTGGGTGCCGTCAGGCCTTCGCCGTCGTGGTCGTCGTGGCTGCGGCCTTGGTCGTGGTCGTCGTGGCTGCGGCCTTGGTCGTGGTCGTCGACTTCACCGTGGTCGTCGTCGCCGACGTGTTCGCTGCGCCCTTGGGCACCTTGATCGACTGACCGGGATGGATGACCGTCGACGTGGTCGCACCGTTGACCGACAGCAGGTCGGCGAGCTTCACGCCGAGCTTGCCGGCGATCGATCCCCACGAGTCGTTGGCGACCACGGTGTACGACCCGCCCACGGCCACGGTGGACTTGGTGGTCGAGGTCGTACCGCTCGACGACGGTGCCGCCGGCGGCAGCGACGGTGCCGACTTCGGTGGGACCATGAGGCGGATCCCCGGGTAGAGCGCCGTGGTAAGCGTCATGCCGTTGGCGTCGAGCAGAGCCTGCAGATCCACGCCGAGCTTCTGGGCGATCGAGAACCAGAAGTCGCCCTGCTGCACGGTGTACGTCGCTGTCGTAACCGACGCGGTCGGGCCGCTGGTCGGCGTGGGGACCACCGTGGTCGGCGCGCTCGTGAGCGGCGGCACGGTGACCTGCTGGGTGGGCAGGGTCGTGGTCTTCTTCGTGGTCGTCGTGGTCGTCGCCGCACCGCCCAGGCCGCAGCCGGCCAGCGCGAGCGTTGATGCAACGATCACCAGAGAACCCACGCAACGCCGGGACATGCCCGCAGCCTACGACCAGCGCGTCCGCTGTGGGCGGCAACCCTCGCGCGCCGCGCGTCGTGGCCACCGAGGCCGGTACCGCTCAGTACGTGACGAGCCCGTCGTCGTGCTCGAGGTGGGCGACGTCGCCCAGGCTGCGCACCGCACGCCGGCCGTGCTCGCCGGCGACGAAGACGTTGACGGCGGTATGGGCCGGACGGAACAGCATGTCCTGGCGGGCGCCGAGCAACTCGGCGAGGTAGGCGTTGATCACCCCGCCGTGGCAGGCGATCACCACCCGCCGACCCGGGTTGGTGGCGGCGATCGCATCGATACGGTTGATGACCCGGTTCCGGAACGCCACGCTCGACTCGGTGCCCGGATAGATGTCCCACCGGCGCTCGCGCGCCATCCGGTCCCGGATGCCGGAGAGGTAGTCGGCGCCGAGCACGTCGGCGGCCCGGCGGTCCGATGGAAGATCGGAGAACACCTCGACCTCACGAAGATCCTCGTACACCTCGGGCTCGAGGCCGTGGTGAACGGCGATCGCACGGCCGGTGTCGAAGGCGCGTGCGAGGTGCGAGGAGTAGACCGCATCGACCCGGCGGTGCCGGAATCGCTCGCCCACGCGCTCGACTTGGCGCTGCCCGATTGCCGACAGCGGCGGGTCGACGATGTCGCCGACCCGGATGTCCCGACGGTCCGGGAGCGCCTGCTGGCCGTGGCGCACCAGCACCAGTTCGCAGGCGCCCGGCTCGTTGGTGAGGAACGCGATGTCGAGTCCGCCCGGTGTCCGGGGCGGCTCGGGACGGTGCGGCTCGGCGGGCGGTGTCGACGCGGTCACCGGCAGGGTCTAGCCGCGCCGGTAGGTCGCGTGCACCACCACGTCAGACGAGCGGCCGCGCCGCCGGCGAGAGCGGTTCGGGCAGCGAGGTCTCCCCCATCAAGAACCGGTCCACCCCGGCTGCGCACGCCCGGCCCTCCGCGATCGCCCACACGATCAGGCTCTGCCCGCGCCCCATGTCACCGGCGACGAACACGCCCGGCACGTTGGTCATCCAGTTGCCGTCCCGGCGCAGGTTGCCCCGCTCGTCGAGCTCGACACCCAGCGTGTCGAGCCAGCCGCCCTTTTCCGGGCCGACGAAACCCCTGGCCAGCCGCACCAGCTCGCACGGCAGCTCGAACTCCGAGCCTTCTACCTTGCGGAACCGGCCGTCGACGAGCTCGACCTCGTGGCCGCGCAACGCCCGCACCGTTCCGTGCTCGTCACCCAGGAAGCACTCGGTGTTCGCCGAGTACAGCCGGTCGCCGCCTTCTTCGTGGGCGGACGAGGTACGGAACACCATCGGATAGGTGGGCCAGGGGTTGGCGTCGGCCCGCTGCTCGGGCGGCCGGGGCATGATCTCGAACTGGTGTACCGACGCCGCGCCCTGGCGCAATGCGGTGCCCAGGCAGTCGGCCCCGGTGTCGCCACCGCCGATGATCACGACGTTCTTCCCGGTGGCCACGATCGGCGCCTCCGTCAGGTCGCCCTCCTGGACTCGGTTCGCCCACGGCAGGTACTCCATTGCCTGGTGGATGCCGCCGAGGTCGCGGCCCGGCACCGGCAGGTCCCGCCAGGCCGTCGCCCCGCAGGCGAGCACGACGGCATCGTGGGTGGCGAGCAGCACCTCGATGTCGACATTGCCGCCGACGACGGCGTTGGTGCGGAACTCGGTGCCCTCGGCTCGCATCTGGTCGAGGCGGCGATCGAGGTGCCGCTTCTC
>JBEIFW010000221.1:0-5293 GCA_040382215.1 Acidimicrobiales bacterium | reverse complement strand
GGTTCCAATCGGACCAGGAAGGCATCGAGCTCAGCACGGGCTCCACGCAGGCGTCGCTCGTGCGTGATCGACTGCGGGAGCTTGCAGACGAACCGGAACGACGACGGCGCCTGCTGCGCCCAGCGAGCGACGCTCCCCGGGTCCGGCACCGCGTAGAAGGTCGTGTTGCCCTCGACCGCAGTGAGAGCCGAGGCGTACGCCGCGAGTTCTCGGCCCGGCCGGGCCGACGGTAGGACGGTGCCGAACCATGGCCGGTGCGCCCACAGCGCACACCCGACCCGCAGCATCGCGAACCGTCAGGGCAGACAGCCGCAGTGCGCCAACGCCAGGCGCACCAACCGGTCCTGGCCGCCGGTCATCTCCCCGGTGACCTCGGGCCGTACGGCCTGCGCCGGGGTGAGCCAGATCAGGTCGAGCGCCGCTTTCGTCGGCTGGCAGTCGCCGTCGATGGGAACGACGAACGCCAGGCTCACGGCATGATGGCGCGGGTCGTGGAACCCGCTGACGGTTCCGTCAGGGAAGTACTCCACGACGGTGAACGGCGTTGGCGACACCGGCACCTGGGGCAGCGCGAGCGGGCCGAGGTCCTTCTCCAGGTGGCGCAACAGAGCGTCCCGGATGCGCTCGCCGTGGAGGACCCGCCCCGACACGACCGCCCGGCTGATGGAACCGTCGGGCCGTGCCGTGAGGAGCAGTCCGACCTGCGCGACGCAACCTCGGCCATCGACGCGCACGGGTACGGCGTCGACGTAGACCAGCGGGACGCGCCCACGAACCGACTCGATCTCCTCGTTGGAAAGCCATCCGCTCGAGGTCTGGGTGGAGTCGCTCATCGCCCCGATCATCGCACCCACACCGGTGCCCCACCGATGTAGACGGCTCGAAGATGGCCGGGATCCAGATCGTCCAACACGGTTCGCACGGGGGCATCGAACAGGCACAGGTCGGCCACGGCGCCGGGGATCAGTCGACGGATCGGCCCACCGGGATCGTGGCCGGGCGTCTGGAACAGAGCGAGGGCCGCACTCGGCGACAGCCGCTCGGCCGGACCGAGCACCGCCCCGGTGCGGGTGCGGCGATCCACGGCCGAGCGCATCGCTACCCACGGATCCGACGGACCGTAGGGGGCGTCGGTAGACCCGGCCACGCGGATACCCACCTCGAGCAGGCCGGCGCAGCGGTACAGATGGGGAAGGTCGGCCGCATCGACGGTGCGCCGGTAACGGTCGCCGTGCGCCCAGAGGAAACCGGGCTGGGTCACCACCCGGAGCCCCGCTCGGGCGACTCGCTGGGCTGCCTCGGGCGGCAGGACCGAGCCGTGTTCGAGCCGATCCCCATCGACCGGGCCGACTTCGTCCCACGCGGCGAGCGCAAGCAGGGTTGCGGCGAGCGTGACGGCGTGCACGGCGACGGTACGCCCCGCAGCGCGCGCCACGCCGATGGCCCTGACGACGTGATCGAGTTCCGGAAGCGAATGGTCAGCCAGGAGCAGCTTCACCGGACCGGAGACGAGTGGGGCCGGCGGCAACTCGGCGGCGAGGCCCGGGCCGCCGGTCGCCGTGATCCGTTGGGGTAGAGCAGCCGCCGCCAGCAAACGGAGATCGTCGAGTCGTTCCGTCGGCGTGGCGTCGGTGCACCCGGTCACGCCGACACTCGCAAGATCGCGGCCGACTGCGGGGAGATCGAGCACGACGGGAGGCACCCGAAACCGCAGCCAGTCGTCCCGCCCGTCGAGAACTCCGTCGGGGTGCGCTTCAAGCCCGCCGATCACCCCAAGCGCTGCGGTGTTGAGGATCCATCGTGCGCCGGTCTGGTGCTGGACCCGCACCGGGCGGTCGACGGCCGACCGATCGAGCCGGTGGCGATCGAGCGGACCGTGCACCGCCTCGTGGTATCCGACCACGCGTATCCAACCGTCGTCGGTGGCACCAGCGCGGGCAACGGCACCGTCGAGGTTGTCATCCTCCCCCACGTCGACGGACGCCCTCGCAGCGGCCATCGCCGCCAGATGGAGGTGGTGGTCGTGCAGTCCCGGCGTCAGCGCACCCCCGGCGCCGTCGACTACGACGTCGCCGGGCCGGATCAGGTCGGTTCCGATCCGCTCGATCAGGCCGTCGACGATGCGGACCTCCGTTGGCCGACCGTCGAGCTCGACGTGTTGCAGGACCAACGGGTTCACGACCGCACCGACCGGGCAGCACCGACGAGCGAGACGTCGTGGAGGTGGTGGCCACCCCGGGTGAACCCGTCGAGGACGGCCGCAGCTGCCGTCATCCCCGCAACGGGGTCGGCGAGCGCATCGCCCAGGAAGCCGGGACGACCGTCGAGCCATCGAACGAGCCCGGCGCCGGCGGCAGCGTCGTCGCCGAACGCCACCCGATCACTCGATCGGCCGTAGCCGGTGATCGACACCCAGGCGGCGCAGCCCGATGCCCAGGCACGTGCAGGGTCCCATCCGAACGAACCCAGGGCCCGCGGGCGCGAGGCCTCCAACACCACATCCGCGTCAACGAGCACCCGGTCGAGCTCACGGCGCCCCGGTCCGGTCCCTAAGTCGAGCACGAGGAGTTCCTTGTGGTCGTTCAGCGACTCGTAGAGCTCGGGATCACCGGCACGGGCGCCGTCCGGTCGGGTGGCCGACTCGACCTTGACGACGCGTGCGCCGCGCTTGGCCAGCAGGGAGCCGCACAAGGGCCCTGCCCACAGGCTCGTCAGGTCGACCACCGTGACCCCAGCGAGCGAGCCACCAACCGCCGAGGGCGACGGGCACGGGCCGGCTTCAGCATCGACCGCGGCAACGGCGAGCCCGAGCAATTCGGCCCGGCCGAGCAACTCGTCCGAGCGCCGACGGGCGATCGCCCGCTCGACGGCCGCCCAGTCCTCGACCTGCCCCTCCAGCCACGCCGGCGCCGCGTCCCAGTCCCACGGCCTCGGGAGCGACACCGCGAGCCAGCCGTCGGCCGACTCGACCATCCGCCCGGCTCCGCCGGCGCTGACGAGGCCCTTCGGCGATCGGTCCGATCGGCGCGTCCGGAATTCCA
The DNA here is from genome assembly GCA_040382215.1 of Acidimicrobiales bacterium. GTDB lineage: Bacteria > Actinomycetota > Acidimicrobiia > Acidimicrobiales > Ilumatobacteraceae > JBEIFW01. The sequence continues at coordinate 2,252 of JBEIFW010000221.1, read as the reverse complement.
CCAGGTCGCGGGCGTCGAGCCCGAGAAGGTCACCGAGCCGGTCGAGGCCGTGCCCAGGATCAGGCGATCGTGACGGCGGGGTCGAGGTAGACGTCTTGGATCGCATGGAGCAGTTCGACGCCGTCGGCCATCGGGCGCTGGAAGGCCTTGCGACCCGAGATCAGGCCCTGACCGCCGGCGCGCTTGTTGATCACCGCCGTCTTCACGGCCGCAGCGAGGTCCCCGGCGCCCTTCGACTCCCCTCCCGAGTTGATGAGCCCGATGCGCCCGAGGTAGCAGTTCGCAACCTGCCACCGGGTGAGATCGATCGGATGGTCGGTCGTGAGCTTGTCGTAGACCAGCTTCGAGGTCTTCCCGTAGCCGCTCAACGCGTGGTAGCCCCCGTTGTTCTCCGGCAGCTTCTGTTTGATGATGTCGGCCTCGATCGTCACGCCGATGTGGTTGGCCTGACCAGTGAGGTCGGCCGCGACGTGGTAATCGACACCGTCCCGCTTGAAGTCGTTGTTGCGCAGGTAGCACCAGAGAACGGTGAACATGCCGAGATCGTGGGCGTCCTTGAACGCTTGGGCGACTTCGTGGATCTGGCGTGTCGATTCGGGCGAACCGAAGTAGATCGTGGCACCCACACCGACCGCGCCAAGGTCGAACGCCTGACGGACACTGCCGAACATCACCTGATCGAACTTGTTGGGGTACGTCATCAACTCGTTGTGGTTCAGCTTGACGATGAACGGGATCCGGTGGGCAAACGTCCGGCTTACGGCTCCGAGCACCCCAAAGGTGGTGGCAACTGCGTTGCAGCCACCCTCGATCGCAAGACGGCAGATGTTCGCCGGATCGAAGTACGCCGGGTTCGGCGCGAACGATGCTGCTCCCGAATGCTCGATGCCCTGGTCCACCGGAAGGATCGACACGTAGCCAGAACCCGCCAGCCGACCGCTGTTGTACAGCAGGCCGAGGTTCCGCAACACCGTTGGTGAACGATCCGTCGGGACGAAGACGCGGTCGATGAAGTCCGGTCCGGGCAGGGTCAACACCGCGCTCGGGAGAGCGGAAGCGGTGTGCGTCAGCAGCGACTCGGCTTCGTCGCCGAGCAGGGCTGAATAGTCCACGACGTGCTCCTTGTTCTCGGGCCCCGCACCGACAGCGGCACGCGGTCCTCCAGGGCGAGCGTATCCGTAGACCCCTCAGCGACCGAGGTTCGCAAGGCGGACTTCCACATCCGCGAAGTCCGGATCGATGGTGGCGACCTGTTGGAACAGCCGACGCGCCCTACCCGCCTCACCGGCTCGGTCCAACAGGTCGGCCAGGGCGTACCAGGTCCGGAGGTGATGCACCCGCACCTTTGCCGGTGCGAGGTTCGCTCCTTCCAGCAGCCGGATCGCCAACGCCAGCTCGCCCCGATCGGCGAGCGAACCGGCTGCCACGATCCGGCCCTCCGCCACGATCTCTGCAGACGGGGAAGCCTCCTTGAGCTCTCGCCAGAGTTGGTCGGCTTCGGTCCAGCGCCGCAACGCGCGATAGCAGTCTGCGAGCACCGGATGTTGATCAACCGAGCCCGTGAGCTCACGGAATCGCTCGAGCGACGCGGCCGCCTCCCGCCAGCGCTCCATGCGGTAGAGCGTCAGACCGAGGAGTTCGTGGGCCGACGCAAACCCCGGTGCGGTTTCAAGAACCGCCGACAGAGCTCGACGCGCGTCGGCATAACGGTCCCGCTCGAACGCAGAGCGAGCGTCGGCCAGCAGACCCTCGAGCCGAGCCGTGCGCCGAGCAGGCACCTGGGTGGCGAGCTCGTCGCGTACCACCGGGGGAAGTGAGGTGCGTCGCCCGACTCTCTCCTTGGGTCCCGGAGACACCCGGGCCCGCCTCGCCGCGGCCTTTGCTGCCGCATGAACCGAACCCTCGTCCTCCCAGACCGGCGGAACGGGGCGCTCCGACACCACCGCCTCACCCGAACCCGGAGGTTCCGTGCGCGCACCGGGCCGCGGCCCTATACGTGGTCGAACCGCAGGTACCGGCGCCGTCTCCACTCGGCGATTCAACGGCGCCCGCCGAACGACTGGCCGAGGCCCACCAGCCGAGGAATCGAACCCTCGCTCCCGAGCCGTCGAACCCGGACCACCCGGGCGCGGCCCACCCGCACGCGACCCCGCCGCACGCAGCCGATCCTCCGGCCACTTCGACCCACCCGCACGCGACCCACCCGCACGCGACCCCGCCGCACGCGGCCGATCCTCCGGCCACTTCGACCC
>JBEIFW010000220.1:0-5300 GCA_040382215.1 Acidimicrobiales bacterium | reverse complement strand
GAGATGGACGCCGACCTGTCGCACGATCCGGCCGATCTACCTGCGCTCGTCGGCGCCGTGCGGGTCGTGGGTGCCGACCTGGCCATCGGCTCGCGCTACGTGCCCGGCGGGTCGATCCCGGACTGGCCCTGGACCCGGCGGATGCTGTCGCGATGGGGGAACCGATACGCGGCCGCCGTGCTCGGTCTCGCGGTCAACGACGCAACGAGCGGCTTTCGCGCTTTTCGCGCCGACGCGCTCCGCCGGATCGACCTGACCACCGTCCGGGCCGAGGGGTACGCGTTCCAGGTCGAGTTGGCGTATCGGGTGGTGCGGGCGAAGGGACGCATCGTCGAGGTGCCGATCGTGTTCCGCGACCGGGTGCGCGGGACGTCGAAGATGTCCTGGCGGATCATCGGCGAAGCGATGCTCCTTGTGGCCCGCTTGGGTTGGCGCGACCGGCTGCTGGGCCGGCAGGGGCGAGCACTGCGGCGGCCATGACGGCTGACGGCCGCACGATCCTCCACGTCGACATGGACGCGTTCTACGTGTCCGTCGAGCTGTTGCGGCGGCCGGAATTGCGCGGTCGTCCGGTCGTGGTGGGCGGCACCGGCGAGCGGGGAGTGGTCGCCGCCGCCTCGTACGAGGCGCGCCGCTACGGGATCTCGTCGGCCATGGCCTCAGCGCGGGCTCGGCGGTTGTGTCCAGAGGCGGTGTTCCTGGCCGGTGATCACGCCCACTACGCGCAGGTCAGCCGGCAGGTTCACGAGGTGTTGGCCGCAGTGACCCCGACCGTCGAGCCGATCGCGCTCGACGAGGCGTTCCTCGACGTGACCGGCGCGCGCCGCCGGCTCGGGGACGGTGTCACGATCGGCACTCAGCTGCGGCGCTCGGTCCGGGACGCGACGGGTCTGGCGTGCTCGGTGGGGGTGGCGGCGTCGAAGTACCTCGCCAAGCTGGCCTCGGAGGCGGCCAAACCACGGGTGACGCCTGGTGGGATCCGGCCGGGCGCAGGGGTGGTCGAGGTGCCGCGGGGCGGCGAGCTGGCGTTCCTGCACCCCAAGCCGGTCGAGGTGCTGTGGGGCGTCGGTCCGAAGACTCTCGAACGCCTGCGGCGCCTTGGGATCACGACGGTCGGCGATGTTTCGGCGGCGTCGGAATCGTCGCTCGTCGCATCGCTGGGGGCCACGACGGGCCGCCACCTGTACGCCCTGGCGCAGGGCATCGACGACCGCCCGGTCGTGCCCGACCGGGCGGCGAAGTCGATCGGCCACGAGCAGACCTTCGCCGTCGATCTGAGCGAATCCGAGGAGCTCGACACCGAGCTCGTCCGCATGGTCGACGCAGTCGCCGCCCGGCTGCGCGCGCACGAGCGGGCTGGCCGGACCGTGACGGTCAAGGTGCGCTTCGCATCGTTCGAGACGGTCACGCGCTCGGTGACGGCAGCCCAGGCCGAGAGCGCCGCCCCGGCCCTGCTCGCACTCGCCCGGCCGCTGCTCGCGAAGATCGACATCGGGCGCGGCGTGCGGCTGCTCGGCGTCGCCGTCAGCCACCTGGGGGAGCGGCCGGCACGCCAGCTCTGCTTCGAGGAGTTCCTGGCCGGGACGCCGGCGGCCCCCGACGCCGACGTGGTCTCGGCGCCGTCGTCGGTTGCGTGGGAGAACGCGTCGAGCGCCATGGATGCGGTGCGCCGACGCTTCGGGTCGGCGGCGATCGGCCCGGCGCGCCTTCTCGCGGACAACGGCCTGCGCGCCGCGCGCCCGGGTGACGCGCCGTGGGGTCCCGACGACGCGGGCACCGACCGACCCCCGGGCCGCGACGGCCGGTCGCAGTGACCCGCACCGCACCGAACGGCCCGATCGCGCTCGATCGCCCGTGGCGCGTTGTCGATCGGTGCCGGGTGTGGGATGATCCCGACAGCCGAGACGGAGGACGAGGGGACAGACTGATGCCGCTCTCCGAAGAAGAACAGCGGATCCTTTCGCAGATCGAGCAGCAGTTCTACGAGAGTGATCCTGCGTTCTCCCAGCGCGTGTCCCAGACCACCCTGTACCGGCACGCCGTGCGCCGGGTGGTGCTCTCGGTGGGTCTGCTGATCGCCGGGCTTGCGTTCCTGGTCGCCACGCTGCAGGTTCACTTCGCAGTGGCGTTCGTCGGATTCCTGATCATGCTGGTGGCGGCGTTCGTGATCGAGAAGAACTTGCGGGCCATGGGCAAAGCGGGGCTCGAGCAGGTCTCGGCGAACCTTCGCACCGGGCGGCGCCGGCCGTCGGGTCCGACGCCGGGCTGAACCGCGCCGGTCCAGGGCGCCCGTCAAGCGGCTTCGGCCGACTGCATCCGTCCCACCACGGCGCGAACGTCGACGCTGCCGGCGTTGTACGGCAGCTTCATCAGCAGCGAGCCCATCGCGCAGGTGTTCGACAGGGCGGCGAAGGTGAGCCCGCCGCCGATGGCGCCCGCAAGGAACCTCGCCTTGGGGAACTTGAGCGAGGCGAGGATGCTGGCGAGCACGATCGATCCGGCGACGAGACGGACCTGACGCTCGAGCGCCCAGGTGGGCGTGCCGATGTTGACCTCGCCACCGACGGCCTGCCAGGCCTGCATGCCGCCGTCGAGTAGTGCGACGGTGTCGAGGCCTGCACCCCGGAGCGCGTCGCAGGCCTTCGTCGCCCGGGCCCCCGACTGACAGACCACGACGAGGTCGTCGGAGACGTGCGTGAGCTCGGCGATCGACTCGGGAAGGTGGTCGAGCGGCACGTTGTACGCGCCGGGGATGTGTGCGGTCCGGAACTCGGCCGGGGTGCGCACATCGAGGATGCGTACGTCTTGATGCGTCTCGAGCAGGCCGCGCAGCTCGCCTGCCGTCACGATCTTCGTCGTCGATGCGGGCATGAGGACCTCCTCGGTGACGGGCCGCGGCGGGAGACGGCTGACCCGATTCGAGTGTATACCCCTGGGGGTACCTCTACCGGGCGGCGGGATCGCCCGGCAGCGGGCGAAGGAGGCGGCGGACGTTCGCTCGTCGTCGGGCCCGGGTGAACCACGGGGTCCCTTGCTCCAAACCGGCGGCGATCCGGCGTTCGGCCTCGGCGGCCGATCGCTCGTCGTCGGCCCCGACGGCGCCGGGTCCGTAGGCGGCCGCGGTCACCGTCGCGGCCAGCGTGCGCAGGGCGTCTGCGTCGACCCGGGGGGTGCGGCGCAGCCGGGCGGCCACCTCTTGTGGCGTATCGCTCGCCGGTACCCGAACGCCGGCGGCGGCGAGGGTCACGCGAGCCTGGTCCCAGCTGAGCAGGATCCGCTCGTTGATCGTCGCCGCCGCTTTGCGGCGCACCGACCAGCGCCGCCGGTGCAGCGCGGGTACACCCAACAGCCATCCGGCGCCGAACGCGACGAGTGCCGTCACTGCCCCCACTGCAGGCCACGGCACGTCCCAGCCGGCGTCGTCGCCTGTGCCGGTCGCCGTGCTGGCCGAGTCCCCGGCCGGTAGGAAGTCCTCGAGGTTGAACGACAACGGCGGCAGCGTGTCGGGCGTGGGGGTCTCGGCATCGGCCGGCAGCGTCGTGTCGGTCGTGGCCGACGGCGCCTCGTCGACCTGTTGGCCCTGCACGAAGGTGTAGGTCTCGGCGTCGGGGTTGCCGCGACTTGGCGTCGGCTCGAAGGCCAGCCAGCCCACCCCGTCGAAATAGACCTCGGGCCACGCGTGGGCGTGCCGGCCCTGGACGCTGAAGGCACCGTCACCGGTGGCGACGCCGGAGGTGTAGCCGACGGCAACCCGCGCCGGCAGCCCGAGCGCCCGGGCGAAGGCCGCGAACGCGCTGGAGAACTGCTCGCAGTAGCCCCGCCGGTTCTCGAGGAACGTCACCAGCGCGTTCGTGCTCGACCCGGCGCCGACGCGCAGGTCGTAGGTGAAGTTGTTGCGGAAGAACTGTTGCAGTGCAACGGCTTGGTCGTACGGGGTGGCCTGACCGAGCGTGATCTGGCGGGCGAGGTCGCCCAGTCGGCTCGGGAAGCTGGTCGGCAGTGCCGTCCAGCGGCGGTCCATCCGGGCCGGGGCCGCAGCGGCGCGCAAGGCGTCGGGGGTGACCGCGGACGGCACCCGGGACACGACGGTGTAGGTCGTGCCCTGGCTGAGTCGGCCACGGGCCACCTGCGCAGCACCGGTGGTGGCGTTGTAGGACACGCCGGTCAGGCCCGACAGTTCGATGGGGCGGTACGCCATCGGCACCCAGGCCGAGTCGAACTCGCCGACGGTGATCACCTGGGAGACGGCCTCGCTGAGTGCCACCGGGGGTTCGGCGCTCTCGCCGATTCGGTCGTCACCGTCCCGCAGCGCATCCGACAGCGTCCATGCCGTGCCGTCGAAGGCGTCGAGCGAGTTGAGGCGCCAGTACGACTTGTGATCACTGCGGACCCGGAACAGCTCCGCCGTGGTCGGGCTCGACAACCGGCTGCGCAGCGTCACGAACGGGTTGTCGGCGACGCGACGCCCGCCGCTCGACTGCTTGGTTTCGATGACCGGACGGTCGCCGGCGCCGGGCAGGGCCGGTCCGACGACCAGGCCGACGGCGAGCGCACCAGCGCCGAGCACGGTCCCGGTGCGGACCGAGGACGCGACCGCTCGGCGGCGACCGCCCGCGAGCCAACCGCTGCGGGCTCCGTCGCGCCAGGTGCGTAGCGCAACGACCGAGACCACGGCCGCCATCACCCAGCAGGCGGTCACCACCAGCCGGTTGCGGTCGGCGCCGATGGCCGAGCAGAACACGAACACCACGCCGGCCGGCAGGACCGCCTCGAACGCCAGCCGCAGTCGGAACGCGATCGCGTCCGAGAGCGACGCCGTGACCCAGATCGCCACCATGGCCGCAGCGAGGAAGCCGCCCTCGGTGGGCACCGGGGCGACGGCGGTGGGGAAGGCAGACCAGGCTCTCGACAGCTCGTCGTGCGCAAGGTCCCATGTCGCCGACGACGGCAGCAGGAACGTGGTCGTGTCCCGGTAGCGCACGACGGCGACAGTGACCGCCATCCCCACGAGCGACGAGACGACGGCGAGCACCGGGTGCCAACGCCGCCGGCGGGCCACGGCGGCGAGCAGGTGGGCGATGCCGGCGGTGAGGACCATGGGCGCCAGGTGGGTCCAGCCCAGGAACACCCGGCAGAAGCCGGCGGCGGTTGCGATGCTGAGGGCGAACAGCGCCCCCTCGGCCAGCAGCGGGCTCACGGACGGACCGGTCCTGCCGCCGGCGCCCGAACCGCCCCGCGCCGGGGATGCCGCGCCGGCGGGCGGGGCGGCCGGGGTCGGCGGGGAGAGCGTCGCGGTCATG
>JBEIFW010000219.1:0-5330 GCA_040382215.1 Acidimicrobiales bacterium | reverse complement strand
GGCGTCGGCTCGGCCGGAGGCGTCGGGTCGGCCGGCGCCCCGGCCGAGGACGCCAGCGCCCCGAGCACCTCGGCGGTGTGCTCACCGACGCCGGGCGCCGGCCGGCTCCAGCCGACCGGGGTGCGCGACACCTTCACGAACGGCCCGGCGGCGCGCAGCGTGCGGCCGTTCGGCAACGCGAGCGTGTCCCAGTAGCTGCGGGCGGCGAGCTGCGCGAACTCGACGACGTCGGCCACGGTGTTCACCGGCGCAAGGGTGACCCCGCGCTCGATGCCGCCCTCGAACAGCTCGGCCTTGGTGTGGCGCAACGTGAACTGCGTGATGGCGGCGCGCAGCTCCTCGTGGCTCATCGCCACCGGGCCACCGGTGAGCAGCCGGGCCTCGTAGGTGGTCCAGTCCTCGCTCGTCGCCCACGCCTCGGTGACCGCACCCGACGACACCATCCAGTCGAGGATGCCGAGCACGGTGGCCGTGGTGGCCACCAGGCACACTTCGCCGTCCGCGCACGGGTACACGAGGGGCGTGGTGAGCGTGGACAGTTGCAACACCGTGCCGAACCGCTCGAAGTTCTTGCCGTTGATGGCGTGGCCGATCATCGCCTGCAGCCCGGTCCAGAACACCGCGGTCTGCACCGAGGTGTCGACGAACTGCCCCTCGCCGGTGGCCAGACGGCGGTGGTGGGCGACGAGCGCGCCGAGCACGCCTTCCACCGCGGCGTGGTGCCAGGTCTGCGGCACGGTGATGCGCACCGGCTGGCGGTCGGGATCGCCGTTGAGCGCCATGGCGCCGCCCATGGCCGACAGGGTGAGATCCGTGGCGAGGTGGTGGGCGTAGGGGCCGTCCTGCCCGAACGGGCTGATGGCCACGTGCACGAGGTCGGGGCGGGCCGCCCGCAGCACCTCGGGCCCGAGGCCGCGGGCCGCCAGCGCACCCGGTGCGGCGTTCTCGACGAGGAAATCGGCGCTCGCCACCAGCGCCAGCAGATCGCGCCGGCCGGCGTCGGTGTCGAGGTCGAGCACGACGCTGCGCTTGCCCCGGTTGTAGGCGTGGAACCGCAGGCTGGCCAGCCCGTCGGGCTGCTCGGCGTCGAGGGGCCCGTCCCAGCGGGCCTGCGACCCACCCGGCGGCTCCACCTTCACCACGTCGGCACCGAGGCCGGCGAACACGAACCCGGCGAGGTCGGCGCGCCCGTCGGTGAGATCGATCACCCGGTAGGGCGACAGCAGCGAGGTGCCAGTGGTCACGCCGGCATGCTCGCATCGCCCCGGACCGGGCGACAACGAGCCGGGGCGGGCCCGGCGTGGCAACCTTCCCGGCGATGCCCTATGCCACCCTCGACTGCGTCACCGACGGCGGGATCCTCACCGTCACGCTGAGCCGCCCCGAGCACCTCAACGCCTTCACCGTCGAGATGGCCGACGAACTCGTCGACGTGTTCACCCGGGTCAACGGCGACGACGACGTCCGCGCCGTCGTGCTCACCGGTTCGGGGCGGGCGTTCTGCGCCGGGATGGACCTGTCGGTGGGCGGCAACGTGTTCGGCCTCGACGAATCGTTGACGCCGACCTGGACCGACCTGCAGGACCGCCTCGACGACGAGGCCATCGTGCGGGGCGTGCGCGACACCGGCGGGCGGGTGGTGCTCGCGATCTTCGAGTGCCGCAAGCCGGTGATCGCCGCCATCAACGGCGCCGCGGTCGGCATCGGCGCCACCATGACGCTGGCCGCCGACCTGCGCCTCGCATCCACCAGGGCCCGCATCGGGTTCGTGTTCGGGCGGCTCGGCATCACCCCCGAGGCGTGCTCCACCTGGTTCCTGCCGCGGCTGGTCGGCATCCCCCAGGCGCTCGAATGGCTGTACTCGGCCGAGATCCTCACCGCCGACGAGGCGCACGCCGGCGGCCTCGTGCAACGGGTCCACGAACCCGACGAGCTCCTCCCCGCAGCCCGGGCGCTGGCTGCGAAGTTCGTGGCCGGGCGCTCCCCGGTGGCCGTGGCCATGACCCGCCAGATGGTGTACCGCAACGTCGGGGCCACCCACCCGCTCGCCGCACACCAGGTCGACTCGCTGTCGATGTTCTACACCTCGATCGGCGACGGCAAAGAGGGCGTGCGGGCGTTCCTGGCCAAGGAGGACCCGGCCTTCACGGGCCGGGCTTCGGCGATGCCATCGTTCTACGACGATTGGACTGGCACATCGGGCAGGGAGGGGCCGTGACGTCAGGACGGGACTACTCGATCATCGGACCCGAACGGGAGCGGGCGATCGCCCGGGGCCTCGCCTCGGCCGAGTGGTACCGCACCCCGGTCCCGCGCGCCACCATGCGGGAGTTGGTCGCCCGCACCAACGGGCGCGCCGCGCGCGACACGCTGCTGTGGCTGGGCCTGCTGATCGCCAGCGGCGTCGTGGTCCACCTCACCTGGTGGACGTGGTGGACGATCCCGGCGTTGATCGTCTACGGCACCCTCTACGGCTCGGCCAGCGATTCGCGCTGGCACGAATGCGGCCACGGCACGGCGTTCCGGGCCCAATGGGCCAACTCGGTCGTGTACTACGTCGCCTCGTTCATGGACTACCGCGAGCCGGTGTCGTGGCGCTGGAGCCACGCCCGCCACCACGACGACACGATCATCGTCGGGCGCGACCTCGAGATCGCCGTGCCCCGGCCCACCTCGCTGTGGGCGTTGGCGGCCGAGCTGTTCGGGCTGCGGAGCTGGTGGGCCGAGACGAAGAAGCTGGCCGCCAACGTCGTCGGGCGCGTCACCGCCCAGGAACTCGACTACGTGCCCGCGAGCGAGCACCGCAAGGCCATCCGCTGGGGTCGGCTGTGGGCCGCCGGGTGGGTGGCCGCGATCGTGGCCAGCGTGGTGCTGCGCAGCCTCGAGCCCCTGGCGCTCGTCTGCCTGCCGACGCTGTACGGCCGCTGGCTGCTCGTGGTGTACGGCTACACCCAGCACGCCGGCCTCGCCGAGGACGTGCTCGACCACCGGCGCAACACCCGCACGGTGCTGATGAACCCGGTCAACCGGTTCCTCTACTCGAACATGGGGTACCACATCGAGCACCACATGTTCCCGAACGTGCCCTACCACGCACTGCCCAAGCTCCACGCCGTGGTCGCCCACGACCTGCCGGCGCCGTACCGCGGATTGCGGGCGGCCTACCGGGAGATCCTCCCGTTGCTGGCCCGCCAGGCCAAGGACCCGAGCTACTTCCTCGACCGGACCGTGCCGGCGGGCGCGCCGGCCTCGGGCCCGGTGACGCCGTGAGCGAGACCTGGGTGACCGTCGGCGCCGTCGGGGCCGTCGAGCGCGGCGACGTCGTGCGCTTCGACCACGAGGGTCGCACCTTCGCCGTGTACCGCACGGCCGACGACCGCTGCTTCGCCACCGACGGGCTGTGCACCCACGGCCGGGTGCACCTCGCCGACGGCTTCGTCGATGGCACGACGATCGAGTGCCCGAAGCACAACGGCCGCTTCGACCTCACCACCGGCAAGGCCAAGGGCGCGCCCGCACTCGTCGACCTGGGCTGCCACGCCGTGCGCGTGGTCGACGGCACGATCGAACTCCGCGTCGCCTGAGGGCGACGCCCCGGCCCGCCGGGTCAGGCGTCGGCTGCGGCCGCCTTGAACAGCGCCGGCAGATCGGCGTCGTCGGTCTCGAGCAGCCGGTCGAGGAACCGGTGGAAGTGCTGCCCGCCGCCCTCGTTGCGCCCGAACAGCACCACGTCCTTGGCGCCCGCCCGCAGCGACCGCTGCAGCCGCAGGCCGGTGTAGTAGTCCTCGTCGTTGACCACGTGGAAGTTGAACGCCATGCGCTGCTTCATCACCTCGGCCTGCTCCGGCGACGGCGGCACCGTGTGCAGGAAGGTCTGCACGGTGGTGGAGGTGCCGGGCTCGGCGCCCGGATAGAGCTGCGACACCATGTAGACGCGGCCTTCGGCGTCGAACGCGGCGATCGACACGTGCGGGAAGATCGTCCACACGCCGCTGTTGAGCTTGCTGATCGGCCACTCGTCCTCGGGCAGTTGGGCCAGTTCCTCGAAGCCCCGGGTGGGCGCGGTCACCCGCTGGTGCGGGCCCCAGCGGTCGTAGAGCGCCTTGGTCGACATCTGCGGACCGAAGCTGTCCTTGTGCAGGATCGGCAGGTGGTAGAAGTCGAGGTAGCCGTCGTAGGCCACCTTCCAGTTGGGGCCGTTGAGCGTCTGGCGTCCGGCGACGTGGCAGTCGGCCAGGCCGAGGTGTTCGAGCATCTCGCCGTAGCCGCACAGGAACGTGTCGATGTCGACGAGCGGCTCCCGGCGCAGGTACACCCACACGAGCCCGGCGCGCTCGGCCACGGGCAACTCGGTGAGGCCGAAGCAGGACCGGTCCAGCGGACCGACGTCGTCGGCGTCGAGCACGCCGACGAGCGCCCCGGTCGAGTCGTAGGTCCACGCGTGGTACGGGCAGGTGTGCCGCCGGGCCACCCCGGAACCTTCGGGAGCGAGGATCGCACCGCGGTGGCTGCAGGAGTTGAAGAAGGCGCGCAGCACCCCGTCGTGGCCGCGGCTGATCAGCAGCGGGGTGTCGAGGATCTCGGTGGCCAGGAAGGCGCCCGGGGTGCGCAGTTCTCTCGACGCACCGACCACCAACGGCAGCCGGCGGAACACGAGCTCCATCTCCTGGGCCCAGCGATCGCGGTCGAAGTAGTTCCGCGCCGGCACGGCATGGATCTGCTCGGCCTGGTCCTGGGTGCCGGCCCGGAGATGCTCCAGGTTGCGCTTGGCGATGCGGATGAGTTCGGTGCGGCTCATTGGACTACCCCTCGGCGGTGATCTCTTCATCGTCGGGCATTGCCTCTTCGCGTTGCACGAACAGGCCCTGCACCATCTCGTCTTCCTCGTCGCCCATGGCCTCGTGGCGCTGTACGGCGGTGGCGCCCGCCGCCGGCTCGGTCTGCACGGCCGGCGCAGCAGCCTCGGCCGTGCGCTGCGACATCACCCGATCGGCGTTGGCCTCGGCCGCCCGCTCGAACCGGTCGCCGGGATCGCTCACCTGCACGCCGCCCGCGGTGGGCGTGCCCTCGACGGGACCGCTGCGCTGCTGCACGACATGGGTGAGCTCGTGGGCCAGCGTGCGCTGACCGCTCTCGGAGCCCGGCTCGTAGCGCCCGGACGCGAACACGATGTCGTCGCCGACGGTGTAGGCGTGGGCCCCGAGCTGCTTGGCCGACGCGTCGGCCTCGCTGCCGGTGTGCACCCGCACCGAGGAGAAGTCGGCACCGATCGACTGCTCCATCTGCACCCGCAGGCCCGCATCGAGCGGTTGGCCGTGCGACGTGGCCCG
>JBEIFW010000218.1:0-5332 GCA_040382215.1 Acidimicrobiales bacterium | reverse complement strand
GCCGAGACCGCGAGCATCTTCTGCGAGACGGTCATGACCGAGGCCGGCCTCGCTGCGGCCGATGACGACACCCGCCTGCGACTGCTCGACGTCGACCTCCAGGGCGCCACCCAGGTGGTGGTCGACATCCGCAGCCGGGTGCTGTTCGAGACCGAGGTGTTCGAGCGGCGCGCGGCGCGGCCGCTGTCTGCCGACGAGCTGTGCGACGCCATGGTGCGAGCGCAGGACGCTGCGTACGGCGACGGCCTCGCCGCCGGGAGCCGCCACCGCTACATGTGGGCGGTGAAGCCCCACTACTACTCCAGCCACTTCTACAACTGGCCGTACACCTTCGGGCTGTTGCTCGGCCTCGGTCTGCATGCGGCCTACCGCCGGGACCCCGAGCGGTTCCGAGCCTCCTACGACGACCTCCTCAGTCGGGTCGGGATGGCACCGGCGACCGAGCTGGCCGCACCGTTCGGGTTCGACCTCGCCGACGAGGCGTTCTGGACGGCCGGTCTCGACACCCTGCGGGCCCGGATCGATACCTACGAGCGCCTGGCCGCAGCCCGCCGCCGGTAGGCGGTCGGGCGCGGTCTGGGTAGCGTCGCTCGCCGTGCCCCGTCGATACGACCTGACGCGCGACGCCCTCGCCGAGTTCCTCGCCGGGGAGCCCCGCTATCGCGTCGAGCAGGTGTGGCAGGGGCTCTATCGCGAGTTCGTCGGGCCCGAAGACGTCACCACCCTGCCCCGGGCACTGCGCGACCGGCTCGGGAGCGAGCTTCCGCCGGCCCTGCGCCCGGCCGTCACCCGCACCACCGACGACGGCGACACCGTCAAGATGTTGTGGTCGTTGCACGACGGTGCTGTCGTCGAGAGCGTCGCGATGGCGTACCCAGACCGCACGACGGTGTGCGTGTCCACCCAGGCCGGCTGCGCAATGGCATGCGGGTTCTGCGCCACCGGCCAGGCCGGCTTCCAGCGCCATCTCGACGTCGGCGAGATCGTCGAGCAGGTGGTGTGGGCCGCCCGGCTCGCGCGCGAGCAGGACCGGCGGCTGTCGAACGTCGTGTTCATGGGCATGGGTGAGCCGCTCGCCAACTACGACGCCACCTGGGCCGCCGTCGAGCGGATCCACGGCTCGCTCGGCCTGTCCGCCCGCCACCTCACGGTGTCGACGGTCGGCATCGTGCCCGGAATCCGGCGGCTCGCCGCCGAAGCGTTGCCGGTCAACCTTGCGGTTTCGCTCCATGCCGCGACCGACGAGCTGCGTGACGAGCTCGTCCCGATCAACCGCCGGTATCCGCTGGCAGATCTACGAACGGCGTGCGCCGACTATGTGCGCGCCACTCGGCGCCGGCTGAGCGTCGAGTGGGCGTTGATCGACGGGGTGAACGACACCGACATCCAGGCCGACGCGCTCGCCGGCTGGGCCCGATCGCTCCCGCTGGCTGCTCACGTCAACCTCATCCCGCTCAACCCGACCCCGGGATACGCCGTGCGCGGCACACCCCGGACGCGTGTCGCGGCCTTCCGGGACCGTTTGCAGTCCAAGGGGGTCAACGCCACCGTGCGACGTACCCGAGGGGTGGAGATCGAGGGCGCGTGCGGCCAGCTGGCCGCCGGTCAGCCGGTCCGCCTCAGCGCCCGCCGGCCGGCGTCGAGGTGAATGCGAGTGGCAACCGCTCGGGACCCCAGATCCCTGCGCCCATCGGCTTCCAGGTGATCTCGCCGTCGACGCGCAGGTCCGGCATCCGGCGGGCCAGCAGCGGCAGGGCTTCCTGCAGTTCGGCGCGCGCCAGCCAGGCGCCGAGGCAGTAGTGGATGCCGCTGCCGAAGGTGAGATGCGGCTGGGGCGGCGCGTCGGCGAGCAGGTCGAGGTTCTCGCCGGCGGGCCACAGGCCGGGCTCGGTGTTCGCGGCGACGAAGTTCGGGAACACCAGTGTGCCGGCCGGGAACAGCACATCGCGGTACTCGACGTCCTCGGCGGCGAAGCGACCCGTCCCGCGCACCGCGCCGAGAAGCCGCATCGATTCCTCGACCGCGCGCGGGGCGAGGTCGGGCCGCTCGGCGAGCAGGGCCCACTGCTCGGGGTAGCGGGTGAACAGTGCCGTGGTGCAGGCGAGCTGGTTGCGGGTGGTGTCGGTGCCGCCGATGATCACCGCCTCGACCATCATCACGAGCTCTTCGGGGCTCAGCCGGTCGCCGGCTTCCTCGGCGGCGATCAGGTCGGTCAGCAGGTCATCGCGTGGCTCGTTGCGGCGCTGGGCGATCAGCTCCCGGACGTAGGCGTCGATCTCGTCCTGCGCCTGCATGATCGCCGGCAGATGCGGCTGCATCGGGTTGGTGAACACCTTGAGGATGTCGCCCGCCCACCTGCTGAAGGACTGCCAATCCTGCTCCGGAGCCCCGAGGAGTGCGCAGATGATCGGAATCGGATACGGCTCGCACACGTCGCCGACGAGTTCGGTGCGCCCGGTCGGGGTGACCGCGTCGAGCAGGGACCCGATCACCTCCTGCATCCGGGGCCGGAGCCGATCTGCCGCACGCGGCGTGAACGCCGGCGCGACCAGCCGGCGCAGTCGGCCGTGCTCGTCGCCCTCGGCCGACAGGATCGAGGTGCGCCGCCGCCGAGCCAGCCACTTCTCGTCGTTCACCTGCTGGAGCTGGGTGAGGAGGCCGACCGCCGAATGGAAGCGACGGTCGCGCAGGATACCGACCACGTCCGGGTACCGCGTGACGACATAGCCGAACGGCCCGCGGGCGAGCCAGTGCTGCTCGCGGGCCGAAGCGATCGCAGCGCGTGCCTGGTCCCGGTCGATGAACGACATCGGTTCGAGCGAGGGCAGGTCGAGCTCGTGCACCGGAACGGCCATGGGACGCACGCTACCGATCCGATGTGCTCGGTAGCGTGCCGGCCCATGGAGATCTCCGGTTCGGCGCGAGGTGCCCGCTGAGCCGAGCCGCGCACGTGTCGTGGCTCGCGGTGCCCTGGCTGCTCCTGGCACCACTCGTGGTCGCGCAGGTCGCGTTCCACACCCGGCGAACCGGTCCATCCCCCGTGCTGTGGGCCGTGGCCGTGCTGCCCTACCTGACGGTGGTGGCGGCCGCCGCCCTTTCGCTCGCCCTTGCGCAGCGACATCTGCCGGCGATCGTGACGACGGCGCTGGTGCTCGCCGGCCAGCTCGTCGCCCTGGCCCCCACCGTAGCGACGGACCTCTGGCCCGACTCCCCGGTCTCGCCCGCCGGTGCGCCGACCCTGCGCGTCGTATTCGCGAACCTCTACCGCCACAACGCCGAACTCGACGGTGCACTGCGTGCCGTCGCTCACCGCAACGCCGACGTGATCGTCCTCGACGAAGCCGGTGCGGTCGACGGCCCTGCCCTCGAGCGCAGCGGCCTGGCCGCCGCGTACCCCTTCACCGTGCCGATCGACCGCGTCGGGGTCGGGATCGTGGTGCGGTCCCGGCTCTCGCTGCGCGTGCCCGACGGGTATGCCAGCCGCCGGTTCCCGGATCTCGTCGTCGAGGTGGGGCCACCCGGTGCGACCCGAGCGGTACGTCTCGTCGCCGTCCACGTGCGGTCCCCGGTAGGTGAGACAAGCGCCGCCCAGTGGAATGACCAACTGGCGCTGCTCCGCCGCCAACTCGCATCGGACGCAAGCCCCGGCCTCGTCATCGGCGATTTCAACGCCACCCGCTGGAATGGACCGTACCGGCGGCTGCTCGGAGCATGGCGCGACGTGCACGACGAGCTCGGCGACCCGTGGAGCACCTCGTGGCCCGCCGACCGCTGGTTCCCCCCGATCGTGCGCCTCGATCATGCGCTCGTGCGCGCCCCGCTCGTCGCCCGCGCGGTGCGCACGCTCACGGTCCCCGGGAGCGACCACCACGGACTCGAGGTGGACCTTGCGCTCGCAACGGGCTGAGGCCCCACGCCGCGCCATCGGGTCGGCAAGAACCCGCAGCGGTACGGTGCCCGTGTGATCGAGGAACTCGCCAGCGGCGCGCCGGCACGGCGGTTCGCAGCGGCGCCCCCACCGTCGCCGTACCCGGCGCCGTCGGTGTCGATCCACCCCGACCCCGCCCTCGGGTGGTTCCGCCGGCTGTGGCCCGTCCTGGGCGGCGAACGGGCCCGGTTCTCCCTTGCGCTGAGCGGGGCGCTGGTCGCCATGATCGCGGGCACGCTGCTGCCACGGGTCAGCATGGATGCGATCGACCGGGCGCTCCTCGCGCGCAACGCCCCACTCGTGCGGTACCTGTGGATCCTGGTCGGCCTCGCCGTCGGGCGTGCGGTCGTCACCTTCGCCTACCGGCGCACCCTGTTCGGCATCGCCTACCGCCTCGAGGAACGCCTTCGGCTGTTGATGCACGAGCACCTCACGCGCCTTTCGTTCGCGTTCTACGACCGGGTGCAGTCGGGGCAGTTGATCTCCCGGGCCAACTCCGACATCCGCAGCGTCCAGATGTTCACCACGTTCGCTCCGTTGCTCGCACTCCAGATTGCGAGCCTCGCCGTGGCGCTCGCGCTGATGCTGTCGATCCATGTCGGGCTGACCCTGGCCGCGCTCGCCACCCTGCCGGTCACGTACGCGGTCGGCCATCACCTGCGCAACCAGCTGTTCCCGTTGTCGTGGATCGTGCAGGGCCGTGCCGCGGAGATCGCGACCATCGTCGACGAGAACATCCAAGGTGCCCGGGTGGTGAAGGGCTTCGCCGCCGAGGATCGCGAGTTGCGGTCGCTGGCCCGTGCGGCGCAACGGTTGCGGTGGGCGAACCTGGCGCAGAACTCGTCACGCGCCCGCTGGGGGCCGTTGTTGGAGAACCTCCCGCGGGTCGGTCTGGTCGTCGTGCTGGTCTACGGCGGCCACCTTGCGATCGACGGCGAGGTCAGCGTCGGCGCCCTTGTGGCGTTCAACGCCTACGTCGTGCTGCTGCAGGCCCCGTTCCGGTTCCTCGCCACCATCCTGATCCTGGGCCAACGGGCCAAGGCGTCGGCCGGGCGGATCTACGAGGTGCTCGACGAAGCCCCCACCGTGCGGGACCGGCCGGGCGCGGTCGACCTCGTCGAGGCATGCGGCCGCGTCGAGTTGCGGGCGGTCCGCTTCGGCTACGGCGACCACGACGACGTCCTCGCCGGCTTCGACCTCGTGATCGAACCGGGCGAGACCGTGGCGATCGTCGGGCGGACCGGATGCGGCAAGTCGACCGTCGCCCGGGCGATCGCCCGCTTCTACGACGTGCGCGACGGAGCGGTGCTGCTCGACGGCCGGGACGTGCGCGACCTCACCCTCGCGAGCGTCCGCCACCACGTCGGACTCGTCCTCGACGAACCGTTCCTGTTCTCGGCCTCG
>JBEIFW010000217.1:0-5339 GCA_040382215.1 Acidimicrobiales bacterium | reverse complement strand
GAGCACGGTCTCGCCCGGCTGCAGGCGGCCGAACTCGAACAGGCAGTCGTCGGCGGTGCCGAACTCGATCGGTACCCCGGCGGCATCCTCGAGCGAGAGACCCTCGGGTACTGCGTACACCGCGCCGGCGGGCACCGAACAGCGCTCGGCGTGGCTGCCGTAGCCCATGGTGGCGACCACCGGCTGCCCGACCCGGAGGCCCTCGACGCCGGCACCGACCTCGGCGATCGTTCCCGCGGCCTGGTAGCCGACCACGTGGGGCACCGTGGCCAGCACCCCGCCGGCCCGGTGGAGCAGGTCGCCACCTTGGATCGACACCGCAGCGACGTCGATGACGACGCCGCCGGGCCGGCACACCGGGTCGGGCACCTCCTCGTACCGGAACACGTCGGGACCGCCGGTTTCGTAGAACACTGCTGCACGCACGGGTGGGGACCGTACCCCCTGGGCCGGGCTGCGAGGATTGGCTCGTGATCCCACGCTTCGTCGCCGATTCCGACCCAGCCGACGTGGTCGCCGCCCTCGCCGCCGAGGGATGCGCGATCGTCGAACGACTCGTCGGCGACGACGTCGTCGACGCCGTCGCCGACGAGATGGCGCCATGGCTCGACGCCACCCCGACCGGCGGCGACGACTTCAGCGGTCGCAACACTCGACGGTGTGGTGCGCTGCTGGCCCGCTCGCCTTCGTCGACGGCGATGATCGCCCACCCGCTGGTGCTCGCCGTCGCCGACGCCTTCCTGTGGCCGCGCAAGACGAGCTTCCAGCTCCACCTCACCCAGTTGATCGCCATCGGTCCGGGCTCGCCGGCCCAGACGCTGCACCGTGACCAATGGTGTTTCGACTTCTTCCCCTTCCCCGACGACGTCGAGGTCGAACTGTCCTGCATCTGGGCGATGCAGGACTTCACCGAGGCCAACGGCGCCACACGGGTGATCCCGGGGAGCCAGTACGACCCGGCGTCCGCGACACGCGAGGTGCATCGCAGCGTGCCCGCCGAGATGCCCAGGGGTTCGGTGGTGCTCTATTCGGGCCGCACCATCCACGGTGGCGGGGCCAACACCAGCGACGCAGTGCGGGTCGGCCTGAACGTGGACTACGTCCTCGGGTGGTTGCGCCAGGAGGAGAACCAGTACCTGTCGTGCCCGCCCGAGGTCGCGGCCCGGCTGCCCGAGACTGTGCGGCGCCTCGCCGGGTATGCCATGGGCGCCTATGCGCTCGGCTACGTCGACGACGTGCGCGACCCTGGTGCACTGTTCAGCTCCGGGGACAGCGCGACCGGGTCCGCGTCGTCGTTCGGGGGTGCCTCGGGCATCGTGCCCGGCGCCCGGCGGTGAGCGGTGACCTGTTCTCGGCGGCTGCCGCGGAGCGGATGGCCCGTCGGGCACCGCTGGCGGCGCGCCTGCGGCCGCGCCGGCTCGAGGAGGTCCTCGGCCAAGACCATCTGCTCGGTCCCGGCAAACCGCTGCGGGCCCTCGTCGACGCCGACCGGCTGTCCTCGGCGATCCTGTGGGGACCGCCGGGCGTCGGCAAGACGACGCTCGCCAAGCTGCTCGCCGCCCACAGCGCCAAGGCCTTCGAGCAACTGTCGGCCGTCACGGCGTCGGTGAAGGACGTACGGGAGGTGATCGAGTCGGCGCGCGACCGGCTCGGTCAACACGGCCGGGGCACGATCCTGTTCCTCGACGAGATCCACCGGTTCAACAAGGCCCAGCAGGATGCGCTGCTCCCGAGCGTCGAGGACGGCCTGCTGGTGCTGATCGGAGCGACGACCGAGAATCCGTTCTTCGAGGTGAACCCGCCGCTGTTGTCCCGCTCGACGCTGTTCCGGCTCGAGGCCCTCGACGACGAGGCCCTTGGCACGCTCGCCAGGCGAGGCCTCGAGGCCGAAGCCGCCGACGCCGACGCCGACGCGCTCGACCACCTCGTGACCCGGGCCTCGGGTGACGGGCGACAGCTGTTGACGGCACTCGAGGTGGCCGTCGCCCTCGCCGCCGCCCGGGGTGGCCGGGCCCGCGTCACCCTCGCCGACGCGGAATCGGCGCTCGGCACCCGGGCGCTCGGCTACGGCCGCGACGACCATTACGACGTGGTGTCGGCCTTCATCAAGTCGATCCGTGGGTCCGATCCCGACGCCGGGCTCTACTGGTTGGCCCGGATGCTCGACGCTGGCGAGGACGCCCGGTTCGTCGCCCGACGCCTGGTCATCCTCGCCTCCGAAGACGTCGGCCTGGCCGACCCGCTCGCGCTCGTCGTCGCCGATGCAGCAGCGCGTGCCGTCGAGTTCGTGGGCCTGCCGGAGGCGTCGCTCAACCTGGCGCAGGCGGTCGTCCACCTGGCCCTCGCACCGAAGAGCAACCGGGTGGCCGCCGGCCTGTGGGCGGCGCAGGCCCACGTGCGCGAGGGGGGGGCGCTCGCCGTGCCGATGCACCTGCGCGACGCGCACTACCAAGGCGCGTCGCGGCTCGGGCACGGGCGCGGCTACGGCTACCCTCATGACGACCCCCGCGGGTGGGTCGAGCAGTCGTACCGACCGGACGAGGTGGCCGAGCGCGTGTACTACCAGCCCTCAAACCACGGAGCCGAGGAACGGCTCGCCGCGGCCTGGCGGGATCGACGGGAGCCTCGGTCGTGAGCGCGTCCGAGTTCGCCCTGATCGTGTCCACGGTCGTGCTCGTCGTCGGGTTCGCCGGGCTCGCCGTGGTGCTGCTGCGGGTGCTCGACACCCTGCGCGAGCTGCGTGTCGCAGTCGAGCAGCTCCGGGCCGAGACCCGGCCCCTCATTGCCGACCTGCAGGCCAGCGTCGCCGATGCCCGCGATGATCTCGAGCGCTTCGATCGGGTGCTCGGTTCGGACGAGGCGATCTCGGCGTCGGTCGAAGGGGCGTCTCGGGTGGCTCGGATTGCGCTGTCGGCGCCGGTCATCAAGACCGTCGCCCTCGCCAGCGGTACCTCGCGTGCGGCACGCCGCCTGCGGGGCAAGGAACGGAGGTCCTCGTGATCAAGCGGCTCGGATGGTTCGTCGCCGGAACGCTCGCCGGCGCGGCCGGTGGCCTGTACGGACGCCGCAAGGTGGTGCAGGCGGCCGATCGGATCGCCCCGACCAACGTGGCCAAGCGAACGGTCGTGCGCGCCCGGGACGCGATCCGCGACCGGGGACGAGATGTCGTCGAGGCGGTCCGGGAGGGGCGTGACGGCATGCGAGCCAAGGAAGCCGAACTGCGGGCCACGGCGGAGGGTCATCCCGTGGTGTCGGCATCAGCGGCTCGTCAGATCGTCGAGGTCCGCGTGGTCGAGCAACTCGACGACTGGCGATCCCGCCGCAGCGCGGATCTGCCCGTCGCGGTGCCCGACGCCCGGGTCCGTCGGGTGCGTCGCAGGGGCCGCCGGTAGTCTCGGGCCTCCATGGCCCCCCGAACCGCCAACGAACTGCGCCAGGCCTTCACCGGGTTCTTCGCAGAGCGCACCCACAGCGTGGTGCCCTCGGCAAGCCTGATCCCGCACGATCCCACGGTGCTGTTCACGGTGGCCGGGATGGTGCCGTTCAAGCCCTACTTCACCGGCGACGAGGTGGCGCCCTACAAGCGAGCCGTCAGCGTGCAGAAGTGCGCCCGCGCCGGCGGCAAGCACAACGACCTCGACGACGTCGGCCGTACGAAGCGGCACCTCGTGTTCTTCGAGATGCTGGGCAACTTCAGCTTCGGCGACTACTTCAAGGCCGAGGCGATCCCGTGGTCCTGGGAGTTGGTCACGGAGCGGTTCGGCTTCGACGGCGATCGGCTCTGGATCACCGTGCACAGCTCCGACGACGAGGCCGAGGCCATCTGGCACGAGCAGGTCGGGGTGCCGCTCGAGCGCATCCAGCGCCTGGGGGACAAGGACAACTTCTGGCAGATGGGCGACACGGGCCCCTGCGGTCCGTGTTCGGAGATCCACATCGACCGCGGCCGGGCTTTCGGCCCCGAGGGGGGCCCGCTCCACGATCCGCACGGCGACCGGTTCATGGAGTTCTGGAACCTGGTGTTCATGCAGTTCAACCAGGCCCCCGACGGGACACGCACCCCGCTCCCGAAGCCGTCGATCGACACCGGCGCCGGCCTCGAGCGCATTCTCACCCTGATGCAGGGCAAGGACTCCGTGTGGGAGACCGACGTGATGGCGCCGATCATCGACGCCGCACAGTCGGTTACCGGTCGCCGGTACGTCGCAGGGGACTACGACGATCGCGCCAGCTTCAGCCTGCGGGTGCTCGGCGAGCACGCCCGATCTTCGACGATGCTCGTCAACGACGGCGTGTTCCCCTCGAACGAAGGCCGGGGCTATGTCCTGCGGCGCATCCTGCGCCGGGCGATCCGCTATGCGTTCCTCCTCGGCACCGAGAAGCTCGTGATGCCGAGCCTCGTGGAGGCCGCCGTCGAGGTGATGGCGCCCGCATATCCGGATCTGGCGAAGAACCGCGACTTCATCCTCGGGGTGCTCACCCGGGAAGAGGAGCGGTTCCGCCACACGTTGCGAAACGGGCTGTCCGTGCTCGAAGACGAGCTTGCCGCCGGACCCGCCACGATCGCCGGCTCGACCGCGTTCAAGCTGCACGACACCTTCGGCTTCCCGCTCGAGCTCACGGCGGAGATCACCGGTGAGCGGGGGGTGGCCGTCGACGTGGCCGGGTTCGAGTCCGAGATGGCGGCGCAACGCAAGCGGGCAAAGGACGCCCGCAAGGCCGCCGACGTCGACGTCGACCGGGTCGAGGCCTACCGAGAGCTCGTCGAGCAGTTCGGCCCGACCGAGTTCACCGGGTACCGCGACACCGTCGCCGAGGGCGTGCGGATCCTCGCCGTGCTCGACAACCCGGACGGCACGGTCGAGGTGTTCTGCGATCGCACACCGTTCTACGCCGAATCGGGCGGCCAGGTGGGTGACACCGGCACGATCAGGACGGGGTCGGGCACGGTCACCGTCGCCGACACCACCTTCGCCCTGCCGGGGTTACGGCGGCACCTCGGACGGGTCACCACAGGGACGGTCGCCGCCGGCCAGGAGGCCACGGCGGCGATCGACACGGTCCGCCGCGATGCGATCCGCCGCAACCACACCGGCACCCACCTGCTGCACTGGGCGCTGCGCGAGGTGCTCGGCGAGCACGTGAAGCAGGCCGGCTCGCTGGTGGAGGCAGACCGGTTGCGGTTCGATTTCAGCCATTACGCCGCCCTGCGGCCCGACGAGGTCGATCGGATCGAGGTGCTCGTCAACACCGAGGTGCTCGCGAACGCATCGGTGCGGGCCTACGAGACCACCAAGGCCGAGGCCGAGGCGATGGGTGCGATCGCGTTCTTCGGCGAT
>JBEIFW010000216.1:0-5469 GCA_040382215.1 Acidimicrobiales bacterium | reverse complement strand
GCTGCTCCTGCAGCTGCCGGTACAGGGCCAGTCGTTCGCGTTCGCTGACAGGCATGGTGCGGTCCGATCCTCGCAAGACTCCGAGGGGGAGACCTGACCCGCTCCCGACTGGCATCCCGGAGTGTAGGAGGCGGTGCGACCACGGGGAAGAGCCCGTCCCGCTGCGGCCCCGGGTGACGGTCAGGCGTCCCGCAGCCACGGCTCGAGGAGCTCGTCCTCGCTCGTGACGCCGGTGGCCTCGAGCGAGTCGGGGCTGGTGCACGTGGCCGCCAGCGCGAGGCGCTGCTCGGGGACCACCACGAAGATGGTCACGAAGCCGGCCCAGCTCCCGCTGTGCGACAGCACCGTCCCGAGGTCCGGGTCGTCGAAGACCTGGATGCCGGCGCCGTAGCGACCGTACCCGTCGATCTCGGCCGCGTCGTCGAGGCGGGCCGCAGTGATCCCCTCGCCGCCGACGGTGGGCTCCCAGTACTGGGCGGCCCAGCGCACCAGCTCGCTCGGTGTGGTCTGGATGCCGCCGTCGCCCAGCTGCTCCCAGCGGCTGTCGGCCACGGCCCGGTCGTCGCCGGTGCCCTCGTAGGACACCGCCTTGCCGGGGAGCGCGGCGACCGGGTCCATGACCATGGCCAGGCCCAGCGGCTCGAACACCTCGGCGGCGAGGAACTCGTCGAGCGGCGACCCGCTGGCGGCGAGGACCACCTGGCCGAGCAGGAAGTAGTTCGAGTTCGAGTACTCCCACGACGACCCGGGCGGGAAGTCGAGCTCGTCGACGGCGCCCAGCGCCGCCAGCGCGTCGGCGTCGGTGCTCGAGCCGGTGAGGTCGAACCCCTCCTCGACCAGCAGCCCGATGTAGTCGGGGATGCCGCTGGTGTGGTGCACCAGCTGCCGCAGCGTCGTCTCCGCCGCCCACGCCGGGAGGTCGGGCAGGTGGTCGGCCAGCGGGTCCTCGAGGTCGACGAGACCCTGCTCGGCCAGCAGCAGGACCGCGGTGGCCGTGAACTGCTTCGACGTCGAGCCGATGTCCACGATCGTGTCGGTCGTCATCGGTTCGCTCGGATCGAGCCTCGCCGCACCGAACGCCTCCGCGTACACGACCGCGCCGTCGCGGCCCACGGCGACGCTGCAACCCGGGTCGTCGGCGCCCAGGTCGGCGAACCACGACCTCGTCGCCTCGATCGCCGCCGCATCGACCACGTCGGCCGTGCCGGCCGCATCGCCGACATCGGAGCCGTCGTCGTCGCCGCACGCGACCACGCCTGCGAGCAGAGCGGCGCCGACAAGACCCCCGCGCACGCGCCGCATCGCGACCGACCCGCGTCGGCCGCTCAACCCGCGACCACCCGGACGCCGCGCCGACGGACCGACCTGCCGCACCCGGCTACCGCACCCGGGTGACCGGGCCGAGCCGGCCCAGGATCGTCTCGTAGATCTCGGCGTTGTCGCGGGAGATCTTCCGGTGCACCCGCCGCTCGAACAGCTTGCGGAGCAGCGGGTTGTAGGCGTGGTACGTCTCCACGAAGGTCAGGCGGGTGCCGGCGCCGTCGTCGATCGGCTCGAGCGTGTGCCAGCCCTCGGCATGGGACCACAGGGGCTTGCCCTCGGCGTGGTAGCGGGCGTACTCGTTGCGACGCGCCTCGACCACGACCTCGAACGAACGGCCCCGACCACCCGACAACAGCCACCGCGGCACCGGGAACACGGCCGTGCGGACGAGCCCCTCCCCGTTCTCGTCGCCGTCCTTCAGGATCGTGATCGACCCGTGGGGATGGGTGATCGTGCGCGGGACGACGTCGTCGGGCTGCGTCTTCGGGTGGAAGAGGCGCCAGACCCGATAGGGCGGTGCGCCGACGTCGAAGGCGACCTCGTGGCGGTGCATCAGCAGGCCTCTGCCTCAGACGCTCGCCGAGACGGCGGCTCGGGTGACCTCGACGGGGATGCCGTTGACGGCGGCGTTGCCCGAGATCTCGTCGACGAAGCGCCCTGGTGCGATGCGGTTGTTGTTGACGCCGGCGTGCTCACGGGCGACCGAGAGACGGGTCCCGACCTTGTCGTGACCCCAGCCGTGGGGCAGGCACACGACGCCCGGCAGCATCTCGTCGGACACCTCGACCGGCACGTCGATCGACCCCACCTCGGACGTGACCGTGGCGTGGTCGCCGTCGGAGACCCCGGCCTTGCGTGCGTCGTCGGGGTGGATGATCAGGGTGCAGCGGTCCTTGCCCTTCACCAGCACCTTGATGTTGTGCATCCACGAGTTCTTCGACCGCATGTGCCGGCGGCTCACGAGCACCAACCCTGTGTCGGGGTGCTCCATGCGCGCCTCGAGGCGGGCGAGGTCGTCGAAGATGTAGGCGGGGGCCAGGTGGATCTTCCCGCTCGAGGTGACGATCGCCTCCGGCACCCTGGAGCGGTTCGGCCCGAGGTCGATGCCGAGCGGCTCGGCCTTGATCTTCTCCAGCGTCCAGCCGTCCGGGTTCTCGCCGTACCGGTCGCCGAAGGCGCCCACGCGCACCGACCAGTCGCACAGCCGCTCCGGGCCGCCGTGGTCGTACCGCGGCAGGATCTTCGTGGGGTCGAGCCCCTTCGCCATGCACAGGCCGCTGAAGTACTCGTCGTCGATCGCGGCGACGTCGATGTCGGCGTACTTCGCGCCGCGCAGCATGGCGCCGAGGACGATCAGCACCTCCCACTCCTCGCGGCTGCCGGGCAGCCGGTCGAACAGCGGGTCGGACCAGCGGGCCACCGACCGGCAGGACCACGACCGCAGCAGCTCGTCGAAGTGGGGGGTCTCCAACGGCGACGGGCCGGGGAAGATCACGTGGGCGTGCCGGCTGGTCTCGTTGAGGTAGCAGTCGATGCTGATCATGCACTCCAGGTCCGCCAACGCCGCGTCGAGCGCGTCGGACTCCGGAACCGAGATGACCGGGTTGCCGGCGATGCAGATCAGGCCGCGCAGCTGCCCGGGGCCGGGCGTGGCGATCTCCTCGGCCATGCACGACGCCGGCACCTGGCCGAGGACCTCGGGCGCACCGCGCACCCGCGACCGCCAGTTGCCGAACGTCGGCTCGCCCATCAGCTTGCTGTTGGTCAGGAACGCCAGCGGGAACGCCACCGGCTCGCCGAACATCAGCGTCACGGGCCGGTCGAACTGGCCGGCGCAGATCGCCAGCACGTCGACAAGCGCGCTGGCGAGCGTGCCGAACTCCTGGTTGCACAGCCCGATGCGGCCGTAGACCGACGCCGCCTTCGCCTCGAGCAGCTCCCGGGCGATCCGCCGGGTGACCTCGGCGGGGATGCGGGTGAAGGCCTCGACGCGCTCCGGGCTGAACGGCCGGCACGCCTCCCGCACGGTCTCGACACCGTCGACGTGCTCGGCCAGGTGGCCGAGGCGCTCGCCCTCCTCGAACACCACGTGCAGCAGGGCCAGCAGCCACGCGGCATCCGTGCCGGGCTGGATGGGGATCCACTCGTCGGCGAGATCCGCCGTCTTCGTGCGCCGGGGATCGAGCACGACCACCTTGCCGCCGCGTTCCTGGATCTCCTTGATCTGCTTCAGCGAGTCGACGGAGCCGATGAGGCTGCCACCGGAGGCGTGCGGGTTGCCGCCCATGCACAGGAAGTAGTCGGTGCGGTCGAGATCGGGGGCCGGCAGCAGCCACATGTTCCCGAACATCAACGCCGTCGAGACGTTCTTCGGCCACTGGTCGACCGTGCCCGCCGAGTAGATGTACGGCCCCGCGGTGGTGATCATCCCGGCGTAGCGGGGCAGCGAGAAGTTGTGGCCCGTGGGGTTGCCGATGAACGCCGTGAAGGCCTCGACGCCGTGGCGCTCGAGCACCCCGCCGATGAGCTCCTCGCAGCGCAGGAACGCCTCGTCCCACGTGGCCTCGCGCCACTGGTCGCCGTCGCGGATCATCGGCACCCGCAGCCGGTCGGGGTCCTCGTGGAGGGCGCCGAGCGTCGTGCCCTTCGGGCAGAGGTAGCCCTTCGACCACGGGTCCTCGCGGTCACCGCGGATCGTGCCCACCTTGCCGTCGGCGACGGGCACCGTGAGCCCGCACACGCACTCGCACAGGTTGCACGAACGCCGATGCACGATCGTCTCCGACATGACCCCTCCCCTGACCGGCGGCACCCCCGGCACCGCCGTCGGGAGCATAGTGTCGGGCCGTCCGCGGCTCAGCCGCCGCCCGAACGATCGACAGGAGCCGGAGATGACGGGATCGGCATCGGTGGAGCAGGTCTCCAACGCACCGAAGTTCCACAAGGACCGGAGCCACTACGGCGAGGCCCTGGAGCGGTGGTTCGCGTCGCGGTGGCCGCAGGCGAGCGCCGTCCGGGTGAGCGCGCTCGACATCCCCGCCGCCACCGGGTTCTCCAACGAGACCGTCCTGTTCGACGTCGACTGGGTGGAGGACGGCGTGGACCGGCACGACCGGTTCGTCGCCCGCATCGAGCCGCCGACCGGCGCCCTCTTCCCGGCCCAGACCGCGGCCTGCGCCCGCTCGGTCGAGGTCCAGTACCGGGCGATGGAACTGGTCGCCGCCCACGGGGTGCCGATGTGCCCGCTCGTGGGGTTCGAGGAGGACCCCTCGATCCTCGGGCAGCCGTTCTTCGTCATGGGGTTCGCGCCCGGCGTCGTCCCGGCCGACGTGCCCCGGTACTCCGAGGCGGGGTTCCTCGTCGACGAGGCCACCCCGGAGGAGCGGGGGCGGATGGTCCGCACCGGCCTCGAGGCCATGGCGCGCATCCACGCCATCGACTGGCGCACCGCGGGTCTCGAATGGCTCGACGCCAGCGGCAACGGAGCACCCACGCAGGCCGTGCAGCTCCGCCGCTACCGCGCCTTCGTCGACGAGCAGCTCCGCGGCCGTCCGCACCCCGTGCTGGCCCACGCCATCGACTGGCTCGACGCCAACGATCCGCAGGACGAGCGCGTCGGCTTCAGCTGGGGCGACGCCCGCCTCGGCAACGTCATCTGGTCCGACTACCGACCCGTGGTCGTCTGCGACTGGGAGGCGTGCGCGCTCAGCCCCACCGAGGCGGACCTCGGCTGGTGGCTGATGTTCGACCGGATGTCCTTCGACGACCTCGGCGCCACCCGCATGCCCGGCTTCCCCACCCGCGAGGAGATGATCGCAATCTACGAGGAGGTGTCCGGCCGCGAGGTGCGCGCCCCCCACTACTGGGAGGTGTTCGGCGCCTACCGGTTCGCCGCCATCATGATCGTGCTCGCCGACCGCATGGTCGACGCCGGACTGGTGCCCGCCGAGCTCAACATGGCGGTCGCCAACGCCGTCACCGACGCCGTGGCGAAGCTCCTCGGCATCGAGAACCCCACGCCGCCGCTGATGTGAGGCGGGCGCCCGGGCCCCGGGCTCAGCCGGCGAGGACGCCGGTCAGCAGGGCGACCCAGGTGCTCGCTGCGAAGGCGGCCATCCACAGCACCAACATGCGCTGCGTGCCGGC
>JBEIFW010000215.1:0-5470 GCA_040382215.1 Acidimicrobiales bacterium | reverse complement strand
CGCCGGGGCCGACCATGCCGGTGCGCTGCGCCTGGGCGACGTTGCGACGGGTGAGCGCCCAGAGGGCCTCGTACTCGGCCTGCAGGCGGCCGATCTCCCGGCGGATCTCGGCGTCCTCCCAGGCGGTGGCGCCCTTGCGGGTGACCTTCTTGGCGACCTTCGCCAGCTCCGACACGAGGTGCATGGCCTCGAGCTGCTCGGAGATGAAGGCGGTGCCTCGCTCGAAGGCGAAGGTGACCATGGCGACGCGCCAGCCGTCGTTCTCGTCGCCGACGCGGTTGGCGACGGGGATCCGCACCTCGTCGAGGAAGACCTCGCTGAACTCGCTGGCGCCGTCGGCGTAGGCGGTCTTGATGGGCCGGATCTCGATGCCGGGCAGGTCCATCGGCATGATCAGCCAGGTGATGCCGCGGTGCTTGGGCGCATCGGAGTCGGTGCGGACGAGCATCTCGCAGTAGTCGGCGATCTGGGCGAACGACGTCCAGATCTTCTGGCCGGTCACCACGTAGTCGTCGCCGTCGCGCTCGGCCTTGCACTGGAGCGAGGCGAGGTCGGAGCCGGCGTTGGGCTCGGAGAAGCCCTGGCACCAGATGTGGTCGCCGCGCAGGATCGACGGCAGGTGCTTCGCCTTCTGCTCGTCGTTCGCCTCGGCCACGAGCGTGGGGCCGGCGTGAAGGAGGCCCACGAAGTTGGAGCCGACGTACGGGGCGCCGGCCTTCTCGGTCTCCTCGAGGAAGATCAGGTGCTCGTTCGGGGAGGCGCCCCGGCCGCCCACCTCCTTCGGCCAGTTGATGCCCGCGTACCCGGCCTCGAACAGCATGCGCTGCCAGGCGGTGTCGTACTCACGGCGGGCGACGAAGTCGGTGGCGGAGGGCTCCGGGCCGATGGTCGGCAGCACGTCGGCCAGCCAGCCGCGCAGCTCGTCCCGGAACGCCCGCTCGTCGGCGGAGAGGCGAAGGTCCATGGGGCGAGGCTAGCGAACACCCCTGACGGCGTGTCAGGCCGGGCGGCCGTTCCCGCAAGACACCGCCGGGCGGCCGTTCCCGCCGATCAGCCCGGACCGAAGCCCTGCTCGGTCAACTCGGCGACGCGGGCCTCGAACACCTCGACGAAGGCGGGGGTACACGCGGCGTCGGCGGCCTGCAGCGCTTCGACCGGTTCGAGGTCGAGCACCGACGTAGGGGGTGAGGTCGGCTGCACCTCGGACGGGAGGAAGTCCGGCGCCGGGGGGAGCTCGAGCGTGAGCTCCGAGATCCTGGACCAGAGCTCGTCCGGGTTCGCGTAGTCCGGCGAGATGCCCTGCGCGTCGATGCAGTCCCGCCAGTCGTACACCGCTCCGGCGATCACTGGGTCGTCCATCGGGTCGGGCGCCTCCCACTCCTCGACCTCGATGTAACGCTCCGGCTCGATCTCCATCCTCGAGAACAGGCGTGCGAGCTCCCCGCAACCGTAGGTGTCGTCGAATCGGTCCTCGCCGACCTCGCGGGCCAGGGCCGTCGCCGCTTCCAGGTCGAGCACCTCGAGGAGGTTGGCACCGTCGCCGTAGAGGCTGCGCAAGAACGCGGGTCCCGAGAACCGCGGCGGGACCTCGGTGGCAGTCAGCTCGTCCGGTGTCACGTCGAAGCCCCGGATCCGCATGCACCGAAGGGTGGTGTCCGCTTCCAACACCGCCATGGCTTCCGCCTCAGCCGACCCCACCGTCGCGGGCGACGGCTGCTGGGCCGAGCCGGCGCCGTCCGAGCAGGCCACCAACACCAGAACGCCGACCGTCGTCAGCGCCAGGCGAACCGGCGTCACGGCAGCACCAGGCCCAGCGCAGCACCGCTGCAGTCAGACGGTCCCGTCCGCTCTGCGACCAGAACGGACCAGAGCTCATCGACGTACATCCGCTGGAGGTCATCCTCACTGATGCCCGCAGGAGTGGCCTCGGGTCGAGGCGACCTCTGATCTGAGAGACACCAGTCGAGTGTCTCGATCGCCCAAGCCAGGTCCTTCGTGGATGCATCATCCGCAGCCACGAAGGGGCGCACGTCCTCGACATCGAAGCCCGGGCACAGCGCTGCCAAGCGCTCCACCACCCAGCTGAGCTGTCGGGTCCCTCGGAGGTAGACGGCGAGGGCATGCCGGCAGCGTTCGTCTTCCGGAACCCAGTCGGCGGTGGCGTACCTCAGCGCGGCGACGCCTGCAGTGAATCCCGCGGCGGACGTCGCTGCGCCGCTGACGCCCTCGAACTCCTCCGGCGGTAGCGCCGGCACGAGCCCAGAGGTCGATGCTGCGAGCAACCACTGCTGGTCGGCATCGAGGGCGGTGACGTCGACCCCGTCCATCGGGTCCTGGCCGACCAACGCGCGGACCTCCGCTAGGAGGAAGGCCTCGCCAGGAGACGGGCTCGGCAACACGACGGCTGGTTCGACGAGGTACCGATCCAGCACCAACAGGTCGGCGCCGGTCATCTCGATGCGAAGCTGCGCCCTCGACCGCGTGACGGTCTGCGCGACAAGTCCGATCTGGCTCAGATACGGCTCCTGGTGCAGCTCGACACGCTCGGCCTCGGCCCACTGCCGAAGCACCGGGAGCCGATCCGCCGACATCAGCCCTCGCTGCACCAGCCACTCCTCCGTCGGTCCGAAGCCGCCCGCTGTGGATGGGAACTCGATCTCCACAAGTCGGTCCACGTCGTCGTCGAACGCACGCCGGCCCTCTTGCAGCTCTGCCCGTGACAGCGGCACGGAGCACGGCTCGCCCATCCAAGCCGAAACCTGCTCGGCCACGAGCACCTCCCCGACGAACGGCGGCTCGAGGGAGAGATCCGTCTTCCGGGCTGCTGATTCGCAGAGAAGTCTGGCTTGGTCCAGGAGCAACGGTGGCAGGACGAACTCAGACGGTGGTTCGGTGAATTGCAGCCCAGCGAGATCGAGCAGCGAGTCGGCGACCTCCACCGGAGGCCGGGCGGCAAGGGCTTCGGACAACAACCGCCAGAGAAGTGACGCGCCTTCGCCTCCCTCGCCGGCCAGAGCGAACGTGCTCAGCGCTTCCGTCAAGACCTGGACGTCGCTGGTGGGAGCGTCGTCGCCCGGTCGGTACTCCGACGCCAGATCGTCGAGCATCCCGATCCAGCGTGCCCGCTCGGCCTCGTCGACACCCTCTGCAGACAGCACGAGCGCAGTCGCTCGGGCGGCGGCCAGCAGCGACTCCGGGCTCCCTCGCACGCTCTCCGGTGGGGCAAGGAGAGGAGCAGCAGAGAACCCGACCACGAGCCGCTCCTCGACGACCCGATCGACCCGTTCGTCGAGGGCCCGCCCTCCGGAACGAATCGCAAGAGCACCGCCGACGATGCCGGCGGCGATGACCAGGAGCCCAACGACGAGCGCACCACGCCTTCTGCTCTGCACGATCGCTGCTCTCAGCCGAGATCCCGGAACCTCGACGTCTTGATCGAGTGCCCGCCCGTCGTTCCGCGACCCGTGAGCAACGACACCGTTCCCTCGACCCCGATGCTGACGGCGTCAAGTGATGAACCGGTCCAAACGGTGTTCACCTTCACCTGGCAGTACGGCTTGTCAGGTTGGGTGGACACGTAGTGGCTTCGTTCGCTCGAGCGGAACTGCAGGGGGGCCGTTGTGGAGGCGGGGCTCGAGCATCGCTGCGTCCTGCTGTTCATGGTGAACCCGACACCGAACGGAACGCTCACCGTGACGCTGTTGAGGTCCCACCCCTTCGTGTCGAAGTCTGCGTACCCCTGCACGTCGATTCGATAGATCAGGTCCCGGGTGCCTCGCACGTGCTCACCGGCGACGACCCAATGACCGTTGAGCGCCTTGGCAGTGTCGGAGATGAGCCCATCGTCCACCATCGTCACCGAGTACGCGCCAGCCTTGATCGAGTAGGTGCCCCCATTCACGGTGGTCAGGTAGCTGACGAGAGCCAACTGCCCTTGCGCGCCCCAATCAACCCAACCAGCTGCTGGCGTGACCAGCCCACCGAGAAGTGCAACAACTACCAGGGGGGGGCGAGGAAACGACGCACCGTGCTCTTCATCATCGATCTCCCACATCAAGATGGTGGTCGGAAGCTATTGACAGGACAGACGCCTGTCAATCGTTCCCGCGACAACCAGATCGAAGTCCGGGTCGGGCCGGTCGAGCGCCTCGAGCCGAGGGACTCCGGATCAAGCGAGGGCACGGGCGGCCGCCGTCGCAGCCATGGCCACCAGCACCACCACGACGAACGGGGCGCGGCGCCAGGCGGCCACGGCGCCGGCGGCCACCCCGACCACCCGGGCGTCGAGCACGAGGGCGTCGTCGTCGGCGACGGTCATCACCACGATCAGGGCGCTGAACAGGGCGGCCGGCAGGAGGGTGGCGAGCGCGGCGGCCCGCGGCCCGAGCGTCCGGCCGCCGAGCACCACCAGACCCAGCGCCTTCCAGGCGTAGGCGCCGACGGCGAGGACGGCGATCATCGTCCAGCTCACGGCTCCCCCTCCCCCGCGGCCGGGAGCGGTTCGGCCACCCGCAGGGCCGGCAGCACGGCGAAGGCGGCGAGCAGGATCGGCACGCCGGCAGGCACGAGCGGGATCGCCACCAGCGCGATGAGCCCGCCGAGCGCGGCGGCGGTCCGTCCGGCCCGGCGCCGCAGGTGCGGCAGGATCAGCGCGACGAACGCTGCGGGGAAGGCGGCGTCGAGCCCCCAGGCGGCGGGGTCGCCCACGGCGTTGCCCGCCACGACCCCCACCGCGGTGCCGGCGTTCCAGAGCACGAACAACCAGCCGGCCGTGAACCAGAACGACCGCCGGCCGGTGTCGGGGTCGTCCTCGGCCGTGGCCATCGCCGTGGTCTCGTCGATCACGAACTGGGCGGCGGGGAACCGGCGCCAGCCCCGCACCCGCAGCGTGGGCGCGACCACCGGGCCGTAGAGGGTGTTGCGGGCGGCGAGCAACAGTGCCGAACCGACCGCCGACACCGGGTTCCCACCGCCGTCGATCACGCTGACCGACGCGAACTGCGAGGCGCCGGTGAACACGAACAGCGACATCGCCATCGCCTTGGCGAGCGACAGCCCGGCCTCGGCGGCGAACACCCCGAACGTCACGCCCACCACGCCCACGGCGAGGGAGAGGACGAACGCGTTCCGCCGGTAGCCGCCGGCCCGGGCCGACCCCGTCACCGCGCGGGCGGCGGCGCGCCGGTGAGGAGCCGCAGCAGCTCGTCCACGAGCACGTCGAGCTCGTCGATGCAGGCGTCGAAGGCGTCCTGCTCCCCCGAGCCGGGGTCGACGACCTCCTCCCACGGCTCCGGCTCCACCTCGTGGAGGCGCAGCGCCGCCACCCGGTCGGCCAGCGGTCCGGACGTGCCCGGCAGGTCTCGGACCAGCCGCTTCAGCGTGGCCGTCCGTGGCGCGACTTCCGGGTGGTGCCGCCGGACGTAGGTGACGTGGAGCGGCTCCATGGTGACGATGAGCTCGGCGCCGAGGT
>JBEIFW010000214.1:0-5496 GCA_040382215.1 Acidimicrobiales bacterium | reverse complement strand
AGGTCCCCGAGGGGGAGGCGGGAGGCGCCGTGACCGGGAAGGTCGACGGCGACCGCGGCCAAGCCACGCTCGGCCAGCGCGGCGGTCTGGCGCTCCCAGCACCACGCGCCGTGCCAGGCGCCGTGGACGAGCACGATCGTGCGAGCCATGGGCTGCATCATGGCACCGGGCTGTGCCGGACCGCCCAGGCTCAGTCGATGGTCGGTGCGAGGACGGACCTCGCTGCGTACCGTCGAGGCCATGCCGGGGGCAGCCGCAGCCCGACCGCGAGACCGGCGACCGCGAGCGCAGCGACGACGGGCGTGGCCGACAGTCCGGCGAGGTGCGTGAGGGCAACGGCGACCGCAGCGCCGACGCCACTCGTGGCGGTGGCGACGCGCACGGCGAGGTGCCAGGCCTCGGCCTCGTCGTGGGGCTCGACGTCGAAGGGTGCCGTCCCGGTGCTCACCCGCCTAGTAGACGGCGGAATGCACACGCCGTGCACGGGACCTTCTTCCTTGTCACGGAACTGGCACACGGCGCCCGGTTCCCATGACCGCCGGGCGTCGCCGCCGTGACGATCCGATGACGCGATCGGCCGGATCGTAGGCTCGCGCCGATGATCGAGCAGCCCGACCCCGCCGCCCTGTTCCGTCTCGAAGGGCGCGTCGCGCTCGTCACCGGGGCCTCGTCCGGCCTCGGCGTGCGCTTCGCCCGCACCCTGAGCGCCGCCGGCGCCCGGGTCGTGCTCACCGCGCGGCGTGCCGACCGCCTCGAGGCACTGGCGGCGTCGTTGCCGGGCGCCGTGGTCGTCGGCGCCGACGTGGCGCTGGCGCCGGATCGGGAGCGCATCGTGGCGACGGCGATGGAGCGCTGCGGCCGTCTCGACGTGCTCGTCAACAACGCGGGCGTCGGCCACAAGGTGAAGATCGACGCCGAGACGCTCGAGGATTTCGAGCGGGCCATGACCGTCAACGTCACGGCCTGCTGGCACCTGGCCAAGCTCGCGGCCCCGCACATGATCGCCACCGGCGGCGGCTCGATCATCAACATCGCCTCGATCCTCGGGCACGTCGGGTCGCACCCGATCAGCCAGGCCCATTACTGCGCGTCCAAGGGGGCGCTGGTGAACCTGATGCGCGAGCTTGCGTTGCAGTGGGCCCGCAAGGGCGTGCGGGTCAACGCGCTGTGCCCGGGCTGGTTCCCCTCGGAGATGACCGACGGCATGGACACCGACGAGGGCAGCCAGCGGTTCATCGCCCAGAACTCCCCGATCCCGCGCATGGGCGAGCTGTGGGAGCTCGACGCCCCGCTGCTGCTGCTCGCCGGCGACGGCAGCCGGTTCATGACCGGCCAGAACGTGATCGTCGACGGGGGCTGGACGGCGCGCTGAGCGCCGGTCAGCCCCAGTAGGTCGAACGGCTCATCCTCTGGGATCGGTTAGGTTCCGGCGGCCAACCCGCCACAACCGATCACCACGGAGGGAACGATGTCGGAAAAGAAGAGCCTCGTCACCGAGTTCAAGGAGTTCATCGCCAGCGGCGACATCATCCTGCTGGCGTTCGCGTTCATCCTCGGCGGTCTGGTCAAGGCGGTGATCGACAACGTCGTCAAGGCGGTCTTCCAGCCGATCATCGCGGCCGTCGTCGGCAAGCCCGACTTCGCCTCCATCGGCTTCGACCTCGGCAAGAGCAGGGTCGGTGTCGGCCTCGTGCTCAACGCCGTGATCGACCTCGTGCTCACCGGCCTCGTGCTGTTCGGGATCTACAAGTGGTACCAGGCGGTTCGAAAGCGCCAGGGCGTGATCGTCCCGACGCCGCCCGGGCCGACCGAGGCCGAGCTGCTGACCGAGATCCGCGACCTGCTCAAGCAGCAGCAGAAGGACTGACGCCGGACCGGGTCGTGGTGGCGTCGCCGCCACGACCCGGTGCGGGTTCATGCCGTCTCGAGGAACTCCACCCAGTTGCCGTCGGGGTCCTCGACCATGCCGACCCGCACGCCGGGGCGGATCTCCCGGGGCGTCCACACGACCGTGGCACCGGCGGCGTCGCATGCGGCGATGATCTCGTCGAGGTTGTCCACCGAGATCGTCCAGTAGCGCATGCCGGTGGCGCCGCCGATCCCCTTGGGCGGGTTGGACGCCGCCGGGGTGCGCTCGCCCATGGACACGAGCTTGATGAGCGAGGTCCCGCACAGCAGCCGCTCCATCACCGTGCCGCCGCCCATCGGCATCGTGCCGGCGTGTTCGAAGCCGAGCACGTCCCGGTAGAAGGCAAGGCAGGCGGCCGCGTCACGCACGACGATGCCGAGGTCGATCGAGTCCTTGGTCAGTGAGACACCCATGGGACCAGTCTGGCGCGCCGTTCACCACCGCGCGATCTGCACTGCGGCCACCGCGATCCCGAAGGCGATGACGACACGCCGCAGCTGGCGGGCGGGGATGCGGCCCACGGCACGACCGCCGAGATGGCCGCCGAGCAGGCTCCCGACGGCCATGACGGCGGCGAGCGACCACACCACCTCACCCGACGCGACGAAGAAGGCGGCTGCCACCCAGTTGATGACCGCCGACAGCAGCTGCTTGACGGCGTTGAGCCTGGGCAGGGTGTCGGTGCAGACGAGGCCGAGTACGGCCAGCAGCATGATGCCGAGGCCGGCTCCGAAGTAGCCGCCGTACACGGCCGCCACGCCGACGGCGGCGACGCCGCCGAGCGGGATGCCGGCATCGGTCGACCCCTTGCGATCGCCGTACACGTACCGCTTGAGGCGGTCCTGGCCGGCGAGGAGGGCGCAGGCGCCCAGGATCAGGAACGGCACCAGCCGGTCGAAGAGGCGCTCGGGCGACACCAGCAGCAGACCCGCCCCGGCGAGGCCGCCGGCGCCCGCGACCACGGCGAGCCGGCGCGTCCGATGGCGCTGTCCGGCGAGGTCGGCGCGCTGCGCAAGCGTGCCCCCGACGTACCCGGGACACAGGGCGACGGTGTTGGTGACGTTGGCCGACACCGTGGGCACGCCCAGCAGGACGAGGGTCGGGAACGACACCAGGCTGCCGCCACCGGCGATCGCGTTGATGCCGCCGGCGGCGATCGCGGCCGCCGCAGCCACGGCGTGGCCGGCCAACGACACCGTCATGCCGGCACTGCGGATTCACGCGGACGTAACAGTTCGGAATCCCCCTCGTCGTATTGCCGCACAACGGTATACCAGACGGTGTTCCGCTACCCTGACCCCATCTGAAAGCGAGTGGACCGATGTCCGATCGAATCGACCGCCGGCAGTTCCTGCGCCGAGGCGCCCTGACGGGAGGTGCCTTGCTGTCGCTCCCGGCGGCGTCGGCCCTCCTCGCCGCCTGCGGCGACGACTCCTCGTCGTCGGCCGTCACCACGGCGGCCGGCGCGACCACCGTGGCCAAGGCCGGCGGCGCCACCACCAAGGTGGCGTTCCAGCTCGGCTGGAAGAAGCTCGTGCAGTTCGGTGGGCACTTCATGGCGCTCGACAAGGGCTTCTTCAAGGCCGAGGGCATCGACGCCGAGTTCGTGTCGGGTGGGCCGGGCATCGATCCGGTGGCCGACGTCGCGGCGGGCAAGGTCCTGCTCGGCGACGCCGACGGTTCGGGCATCGTGCTGGCGCGCGAGAAGGGGATCCCGGTCCGGGCCTTCGCCGCCATCTTCCAGCGCTCGCCCTTCGCCGTGATGAGCCTCAAGGAGAAGCCCGTCATGAGCCTGAAGGACATGGAGGGCAAGAAGATCGGTCTGCCCGACGGCTACCGGCCGCAGATGACGGCGCTGCTCAAGGGCGCCGGTGTCGACCCGTCGAAGGTCACCTTCGTGCCGGTCGGCTTCGACCCGGCGGTGCTGAGCACCAAGCAGGTCGACGGCTACCTCGGCTACGCCACGAGCCAGGGTGTCGCCCTGCAGACCTCCGGCGTCGCCATCAACGTCGTGTACCTCGCCGACCTCGGCGACAAGGGTTACGGCAACGCCTTCTTCGCCACCGAAAAGACGCTCGCAGACCAGAAGGATCTGCTCATCAAGTGGCTGCGGGCCGACCTCAAGGGCTGGGAGTACGCGGTCGCGAACCCCGAGGAGATGGCCAAGCGGGTCGTCGAGCTCTACGGCAAGGAGGCCGGCAGCGAACTCGCCCCCGAGACCGGTTCGGCCAAGGCGCAGGTCGAGCTCATCAAGGGCAACCCCAACGGTCTGCTGTGGATCTCGCCCGAGGTGTTCGACGCGACATCGAAGTTCGCCGTCGAGTCGGGCGCGGCCAAGAAGCCGATCCCGGCGGCCGAGCTGATGACCGACGCCATCTTGAAGGGCGCGACCGGGAAGTGACCGCAGGGGTCGCGGTCGTCCGGGCCGGGTGGGCGCTGCGCGCCGCCGGGGAACCCGGGGTGCACGACGTCGAACTGGCCGTCGTCGACGGCCGCTTCGCGCCGGTCGCCCCGGGCGACCCAGGCCCCACCGGGCCGGTCGTGGGCGGCGAGGCGTCGTGGGTGATCCCGGCGCTCGCCGATGCCCACGACCACGGCCGCGGCCTGCCCACGATCGCCTACGGCGCCCATGACGAGGCGCTCGAGCCGTGGATCGCCGCGCTGTCGCTGCAACCGGAGATCGACGCCTCGCTCCTGGCCTCGCTGGCGTTGGCCAAGTTGGCCCGATCCGGCGTGTCGGGCGTGGTCCACTGCCACAACACCCAGGACCCGGCGGCGCTGGTCGAGGAGTGCACGGCCGTGGCCCGGGTGGCCTCGGCGATCGGCCTACGGCTCGGCCTCGCCGTGCCCCTGGCCGACCGCAACCGCCTCGGCTACGGCCCCGACGACGCCGTGCTCGGCCTCGTGCCCGAGCAGCAGCGAGACGTCGTGCGGCAGCGTTGGGGTGCAGCGCCGCCGTCGGTCGCAGCGCAACTCGACGCCGTCGATGCGGTGGCCGCGGCGGTCGAAGGCCTGCCGGGCGTCCACGTGCAGTACTGCCCGGTCGGGCCGCAATGGTGCAGCGACGAACTGCTCGGCGCCGTGGCCGAGGCGTCGGCCCGCACGGGCCGACGGGTGCACACCCATCTGTTCGAGACCCGGCTCCAGCGCGAGTGGGCCGATGCCACCCACCCGGGCGGCCTGGTGGCGCACCTCGACCGCCTCGGGCTGCTGAGCGACCGCCTCACCTGCGCCCACG
Organism: Acidimicrobiales bacterium; assembly: GCA_040382215.1. Classification (GTDB taxonomy): domain Bacteria; phylum Actinomycetota; class Acidimicrobiia; order Acidimicrobiales; family Ilumatobacteraceae; genus JBEIFW01. The sequence goes on along the minus strand of JBEIFW010000214.1, from coordinate 349 downwards.
GGGTGTGGCTCGACGACGCCGATCTCGCCCTGCTGGCCGAGCGCCGGGTGATCGTGTCGTTGAACTCGACGTCCAACCTGCGGCTGCGCTCCGGCGTGGCGCCGCTGAAGCGCTTCTTGGACCACGGGGTCCGCGTCGCCATCGGCCTCGACGGCATGTCGCTCGACGACGACGAGGACGCCCTGCGCGAGGTGCGCGTCGCCCACCTGCTCCACGCCGGGGTGGGTCTCGAGTCGGGCGTGGAGGCGGCGACGGTGCTGCACGCAGCGAGCGCCGTCGGCCCCGTCGCCGTCGCCGGCGACGACCGGTGGGGACGACTGACGCCCGGGTCGCCCGCCGACGCGGTCGT
>JBEIFW010000213.1:0-5532 GCA_040382215.1 Acidimicrobiales bacterium | reverse complement strand
CGCCGGTCCGGCACCGTGCCCGCCAGCCGGACACCCCTCCGGCGGGGCACCGCGGCTCCTCCACCCTAGAAGCGGTCGCCGGCAGCCGTAGAAACCCCCCGCCGCCCCGAGCCGACGCGTCGCTGGCGCCAGCCCGCGTAGACGTCGGCTTGCCGTCTACGGCGGTGGCGTCCCTAACCCGGGACCTGACCGTCGCACGAGCGCCCACTGGTCGCCGTGCCCGCCCTCGCCGTCAGCCCGCCGCTGGATCGGCCCGGCGCTCGCCGATCCGGTCGGCCACTGCCCGGCGGCTCTCCGGCAGCGCGTGGGCGTACACCTTCATGAGCATGTCGGGGGAGTGGCCCAACACGTCGGCCACCACCCGAAGCTCGCCGACGTCGTGCGCCGTCCTCACCATGTGGGTCGCCGCAGTGTGCCGCAGCCCGTGCGACGTCAGGCGTGGCAAACCGGTCCGGTCGATCACCAGCGCGAGTGCCCGGTCGAAGCTACGGGGTAGCACCGGTTGCCCTGTCCTCGTCGACAGGATCACGTCGTGGTCGTCCCAGTCGGGACCCGCCGCCAGGCGCTCCGCCACCTGCGCTACCCGCCGCTGGACGAGCAAACGGACCGTGTCCCTGTCGATCGGGATCACGCGGCGTGACCGGGCGTTCTTCGCCTCGGTCCACACCGCGGCCTTGCTGGCAGCGATCAGCCCTTCGTCGATACGCAACGTCGCCGCCGCCTCGTCGAAATCATCCCACCGCAGCGCCAGCAGCTCCGAGCGCCGCAAGCCGTACAGCACGCACAACCGGAAACCCGCCGCCCACCGGTGCGGTGCCGTCGCGGCCAGGAACCGCTGAACCTCCTCGTCGGTCCACGCCGCCGCCTCCTTCTCCTTCACCGGCTTGGCGACCTCCCGCGGCATCGCGACCCGTGCCGCCGGGCTCCGCCGCAACAACCCTTCCTCGACCGCCTCGGCCAGCGCCGCCCGCAGCACGGTCCGGCAAATCTGCACCGATCGCCACGACAACGTGCCGCCCTGCGCCAAGCCGTCCAACCATCCGGCCACGTCCTCCCGGTCCAGGCGGTCGAGTCGCACCGCCCCCAGTCCCGCCTCGATGTGGGTGCACGCCCACTCGTACTGCTCGCGCGCCTTCACCGATACGTCCGTGCGCGACGCGACGTACCGGCGGACCAACCAACCGACCGTGCCCCGGGACACGACCTTGTCGGCCGTTGCCGGGACCCGGGCCGCCGCCAGCGCCGCCCGCTGGGAGCCGAACGACCCGATCTGGCGCGGCCGGTGCTTGCCGGTCTCGGTGTCGATCCCGTCGACGCGCACCACCCACTTCCCGCGTTGCTTGCGGACGGTGGGCTGCCCAGTGACCTTCCATCCCATCGCGAACCACCCCGTATCGCTCAGCGATTTGATACATCGCTGATACATGGGCCCCTTCGGGCGATGGCTGGGATTGTATCATCCCAGCTCAGAGGGGTCGGGGAGGTGGGATTTGAACCCACGACCTCCTGCACCCAAAGCAGGTGCGCTTCCGCTGCGCTACTCCCCGTTTCGTAACAAAACCCTGCTGAACAGGGCATTCTTTCTGCGGCCCCGGAGGCAGCTCCTTCCCGTCGAGGGGCTCAGAGGCCCTGAACGGGCCGGATTCCGTCGTGCTCCGTCACGATCTCGCCGCGACCGGTCCGGTTCCGGCCAGGCCGGACGCGCACTTCAAGCGTAGAGGACCGCACGTCCGGCCGCCGGCATGCCGCGCCGAAGCAATACGACGCGCAGGGGTCTCGAGCGCTCGAAGGGGTACATCGGCGGTCCCAGCCCTTCCATGGCCCGCCGCCCACCACGTAAGCCCTGGTTCGGACCGTTGCCGGGCACCATCGCACTCCGAGCCCACCGGTAGCGTCGGGGCCATGAACGTCGTCGATGCCGTGTACCGGCGGAAGTCCGTGCGCAAGTTCCGTTCCGATCCGGTGCCCGACGACGTGCTGCGTTCGCTGCTCACCGACGCCGCCCGCGCCCCGAGCGGCGGCAACCTGCAGCCATGGCGCATCTATGTGATCACGACCGCGACGATGCCCCGATTCAAGGAGTATCTCGCCAGCCAGCCCCCGATCGACGCGCCGGACTACGAGATCTACCCGCAGGGCCTCACCGAGCCGTACCGCACCAACCGGTTCGAGATCGGCGAGCAGATGTACGCCACCCTCGGCATCCCCCGCGAGGACAAGGAGGGCCGGCGCCGCCAGTTCGCCGCCAACAACGACTTCTTTGACGCCCCAGCTGCGCTGTTCTGCTACGTCGACCGCCAGATGGGGCTTCCCCAGTGGTCCGATCTCGGCATGTTCCTCCAGACCGTGATGCTGCTCGCTGTGGAGCGCGGGCTCGACACTTGCGCTCAGGAGTACTGGTCGGTTCGCCACAAGGCCGTGACGTCGTTCGTCGACGCCCCGGACAACGAGATGCTGTTCTGCGGCATGGCCATCGGCTACGCCGATGCCACCGCTCCCATCAATTCGCTGGTGTCGAGCCGCATGCCGCTCGATCGGTGGGCGAGCTTCGTCTGATCGAGCTTCACCCGCTGTGGCTGAATGACCGGACCTACCCGTCGAAGAACTCCGAGATCGACATCGGGAGCTGATCCTCGCTCGACCCTTCGGGCGCGATCGCCCAGCGGGCCGATCCTCGTAGGGTTCCGGACATGCCCGGTGCCGTGCGCTCCCTGCTCGCCTTCACCGTCACCGTCACCGCCGTGGGGCGCGGGGCAGCCCCCCGCGGCGCCGACCGCGCCCCAGACCCCCCCGGGGCCGCCCCCCCCCAGGCGGCGGCCCGCCCCACCGCCCCCGCCGTGGTCCTCGGCGCCGCCGCCTGGGGCGACGCCGGCGCCTCTGACCACGGCGGTCCGGCGACCACCCTGTCGGCGACGAGCACCTCGGCACCGGTGACCACACCGAGTTCGAGTCTCGCCGCAATCACCGCCACCGGGTCCGATGCGGTGTCGCTCGCCGTTGGGCAGCGCCTCGTGGTCAAGCTCGATGCGAACGCAACGACCGGATATGCGTGGACGATCACGACGGCTCCGGCGGCCGCCACGCTCGCGCTCGAGTCCGGACCCACCTACACGCCGACTGCGACCGCCTCGCCCGTCGCCGGGTCCGGGGGAACGACGAGCACCGTGTTCCGGGCGATGGGTCCGGGCACGACGACGGTCGTGCTGTCCTACCGTCGTTCGTTCGAGCCGGCCGCCCCGGACAACCAGACCGTCACGCTCGTCGTGACCGTCCGCTGAGCACCCAGGCCGTCGGGCCGAGCCGTCAGTAGCATCCGATCGTGCCTGCACCACCCGAGCGCAGCCCGGAGCCGTTCGTCGTCGCAGGCTGGAACTGGCAGCCCGACAGCGGCGAACTCCAATGCCGCTACCGGCTCGGCGAATGGTCCTTCACCGAGCGCTTCACGATCCCTCCGGCCTCGGGTGCGGCGCCCGACCGAACGGCCAGCGACGGTCCCGATGCCGGTCTTGCGACGGTGTTCGACCTGCTGGCGGTGACAGCGGGCGTCAGCTATTACAAACTCGTTGCGTCGACAACGATCGTCCTCGACGGGATTGCGATCGACCACCGCACCGCCCCGACGTGGTTCGCCTACGTGGGCGACGTCTACGACCACGGACTGCGGGAATACGGCGTCACGAACGGCCTGCCGATCCCGTTCCGTCCCGAGGTCGTCGCGGGCGATCACCTCCGGCCGCCCGCAACCAGTCCGGCGCCAGCCGCCGCCGGACTGGTGGTGCCGATGGGCGGCGGGCGCGATTCGCTCCTCGTCGCGCATGCGCTCGCACCGCAGCGACCCACGCTGCTCACCGTCGGGGTCAAGGCAATCGTGCGCTCCCAGGCCGAAGCGTTCGGCCTTCCGCTGGTCGAACTGGGCCGCCATCTCGATCCGATGCTGTTCGACCTCAACGCCGCCGGCCATCGCAACGGCCACGTGCCGGTCACGGCGATCGTCTCGCTCGCCGCGCTTGCGTACGCGGTCCGGGCCGGCGCGGCGCGCGTCGTGCTCTCGAACGAGGCGAGCGCCAGCCGGCCCACCCGGGTGATCGACGGCGTCGAGGTCAACCATCAATGGAGCAAGGGCATCGGGTTCGAGCACCTGCTGCGCCGGACCCTGCGTGCCCTCGGCGTCCCGGTCACCTACGGCTCGGCACTGCGGCCCTACGGGGAGCTACCGATCTCGCGTGCCATCGCGGGTGCCCTCGATCGCCTCCCACCGTTCGTCAGCTGCAACCGGGCCTTCACCCGCGATGCTGCGCCGGGCAGCTCCTGGTGCGGGGCGTGCGCCAAATGCTGCTTCGTGTTCCTCGGCCTCGCCGCATTCGTCCCCGAGCGGCCACCGCTCGTCGAACGCTTCGGTCGCGACCTGCTGGCCACTGCTGACGACGTCGAGCACCTTGCAGCCCTGCTCCTCGGACCTGACCGCGCCTTCGACTGCATCGGCACCGAGACCGAGGTCGCCGTCGCAGTCCACCTGGCGCACCGCGGCGCGTGGTCCGGGTCGGCACCGCTGGCCGCTCTTGCCGCCCGGCTCGGCGAACTCGACCCCGCCGCGTTCGCTGCAGCGCTCGCCGCCGACCCGGCCGGTCCGCCCGACGACGATCCCGCCGCCGGATCCCTCGATGCGCTCCTGCGTCCGTTGGTGGTCCCCGCCGCACCGTCGGGGGGCGTCCGGTGAGGCTCGACCACCTCGCTGGAGCCCGCGTTGCCGTCTGGGGTGCCGGCCGCGAGGGCCGGGCCATCGTCGAGGCCTTGCCGCCCGACGTGGCGCTCACGATTGTCGACGACCGGCCTGACAGTGAGGCCGTGCGCACCCTGGCCAGCTCCCGCCAAGCCAACGTGCACCTTCCGGCTGAGTTGCTCGACCGACCGGCCGTCGACCTGGTCGTACGCTCGGCCGGGGTCTCGGTGCACGGCCCGGTACTGCGGGCGCTGCGCGCCGCCGGCATTGCGGTGACCAGCCTCCTCGACCTCTGGCTGCACCACGGGGCCCCCGCCACCGTGGTCGGAATCACGGGCACCAAGGGGAAGAGCACTACCTCGATGCTCGTCCACGGCCTCCTCGACGCTGCCGGGATGCGCGTCGGCCTCGCCGGCAACATCGGCGTCCCCGTCAGCCGGATCCCGCCCTGCGACGTGGCCGTCGTCGAGGTGTCGAGTTATCAGGCGGCCGACCTCACCCGGTCGCCGACGATCGGGGTGCTCACCAACCTCGACGTCGACCATCTCCCGTGGCACGACGGCCGGGTCGAGCAGTACTGGACCGACAAGCTGAACCTGTTCGCCCACGACGGGCTGCGGATGCTGCTGCTCGGGGTCGACGAGCTGCCGGTGGCCGTGCCGGTCGAGCGCTCCCGATGCCGGTGGCTGCGCGAGGCCGACCTCGTCGCGGATGACGGCGCCCTGCGGCGCGGCGTCACCCCGCTCGTCGACCTGCGCGCCACCCCGCTCGCCCCGGACCATCTCGCCGGCAACCTGGCCCTGGCCGGCCGT
>JBEIFW010000212.1:0-5543 GCA_040382215.1 Acidimicrobiales bacterium | reverse complement strand
GCCGCAGCAGCCCGAGCGACCAGGCGTCGGCCGACAGGCCACGCTCGTCCCGGATCGCTGCCGCCCGCTGTGCGCCGGCGACGACGGCGTCGAACTCGGCCCGATGGGGCGCCGGCACCCGCTCGCGCAGGGCGACCAGGCCGGAGCCGGTCGCCTCGACCGGCCGCGCGGCGAGCCCGGCCCGCAGCCGATCGATGATGAGCTGCGGCAGTTCCTCGGCGCGGGGCGAGTCGAGATCGAAGCCGTCGACGACCCGGCAACGGACGTCGTTCACGAACGCGCCAGCAGCAGGGATGCCGGCGAGCTCGACGAGGAGCTCACGGGCCGGTCGGTCGGACCCGAGCAGCTCAGCCGCCGCGGCGGCCGCGGCCCGGCACGCCGGTGTGGCCGACAGCGACGCCGACGAGGCACCGGCCAGCAGTGCCATGAGCTCCTCGTGGCTTGCGCCGGTCCACTCGCCGACGCGCAGGAGGTACCAGGCGACGGCGAGGAGCACCGGGCGAGTCGGGAGATGGTGGACCCCGATCATGACGAGGTGTTGGCGGGCGAGCTCGTCGACGTGGCGGTCGAGTTGCTCGTCATCGAGTGCTCGGATGTCGACCTCCTGCAGCGCACGGTTGGCTGCGATCGCGTGGTCGCGCACCTGCGGCCAGATCTCGAAGGCCCGCTCCCACCCTCGGGTGGCGAGGAGCGTGCCGACCCTTGCCTCCAACCCGGCGTCCGAGACGGTGGACTGGAGCGGCCGCGAACCCATGTATGCCCAGCGCCCAACGAACTCGAGCCCGACGTAGGAGCGCAGCCCGTGCTCCGACGCCGACGCCTTGGACTGCGCCGTGAAGGCCTGCGACTGGATGACCGAGATCAGCGTCGTCATCGGCCGGGGGAAGTGCGAGCGATCGAGGAACCAGCCCGCCAACCCTCGCTCGAGCCCGATCGCCTCGATGGAGGCAGGGCCAGTCGTCGCCGTGCTCGTCAGGTCGCTCATGGAATCCTCCGTGCGTGTGCGGATCTGCGCCTGCAACGGTGAAGGGAATCGGCGGAGACGACCGTCGGGACGGCGACACACCCTCGATGACCCTTGCCACGAACGGCGGGGGCCACCCTCACGCAGCGGCGCCGGTAGCCGCACGGCGATGGCGTTCGCCGGGCGCGTCACGAGCAAGGATCTCCTCGTGCCCGGCGACGGAGACGTGCTGATCGAGCGCTTGCTCCGTGTCGTCGACGAGGGCCGACGAACTGCCACCTACAAGCTCGCACTCCTGCTCGCGCTCATCGACAACTGCGCATACCACCCCGGCGCCGACGAGATCGCCACCCGTGCCATCGCCGCACGCGTCGTCGAGCTGTATTACCCGCAGAGCCGCCAGTACGCCGCCAACGACGGCGTCACGCACGAACTACGCCAGATCTCGATGAAGGCGTCCTCTCCGTTGCGCCACGTGCTCGCACTGCGCATCGCCGCCGAAGCAGCCGGCTGCCGCACGGTCGCCGACACCGCCCGTCGGCTCCCGGACCGCTACGCCGGGACGCTCGACGCCGTCGAGGACACCTTCGTGCGCTATCCGATCCCCCTGCTCCAAGTGGTCGGCACGACGGTCGTGCCGTTCCTGTACGACCTCGACTGGTCCGAGGGCACCGCGATCCGCACGCTGCGCCGCCACGGGCGCGATCGCATCCGGCTCCGGCCCGGCGTCGGCGAACGACTCGTGCAACTCGGCCCGTTGCTGCGGCCCCTCATCGAGCTGCACTGGACCCGCGACGTCGCACGCTGGTCGGGCGTCGCCACCGAGGACGACCACCTGCGCGCTCACCTCTTCGGCGCCACGCGCATCACGTTCCCCGCAGCGCTGCGCGACGGCCTGGCCGAGCTGCAGGGCGGCCGATGCTTCTACTGCAGCGCGCCGCTGCCCCGTACGCCCGAACTCGACCACTTTCTGCCGTGGTCCCGCTGGCCCAACGACGCCGTCGAGAACCTCGTCGCCGCCGACCGCTGCAACGGCTTCAAGAGCGATCACCTCGTCGCCGGTGTCCACCTCGCCCGCTGGATCGAGCGCCTCGCCCACCCCGCCCCGCTGCACGATCTCGCCGCGGCGACCCGTTGGGACACCGACCCCGCCCGCAGCGGCGCCCTCGTACGCAGCACGTACGGGTTGCTGCCGAACGGCACGCCGCTGTGGCGCCGACAGCGCGACTTCGAACCCGCCGGCGACTCGTTGCACGCCCTTGTCGCCGCCATCGTCCCGCCCGGCGCGTGACGACACGGTGAACCCCTTGCGCCAGTCCCGGCCCGTCAGCCGCCGGCGGTCGCCGGGGCCGTGATCGCCAGCATCGCGGTCACGGCGAGCACGGCGGCGCCGACGGCGAACTGTGCGAGCAGCAACCGGCGCACCGGCCGGACCGCCGACGGGTCCGGCGCGTTCATCGCCCGACGCCAGGTCCGGATGCGCCGCCGGGCCACCTCGCCGACGGCCATGGCGACCAGCGCGATCGTCACCTTCGTGAGCAGCAGGCGGCCGTGGTCGCCGGTGAGGTCCCCCGGGCTCGGGGTCAACCGGACAGCCTGGGCCACACCGGTGACCACCACCGCCACCACGGCGAGGCCGGCCAGGCGGGCGAAGCGTTCGGCCAGCACGTGTTCCTGGCCGGCGCCCGCCCCCCGCAGCGCCCCGAGGCCGACCACGGCGCTGGCGCCGAGCCACGCCGCGGCCGCCCCGTGGTGGACGACGTCGAGTGCCATCCCGGCGGCCGGCCAGCGCTGCGACCAGGCGTGGCCGGCGAAGGACCAGGTTGCGAGCAGGCCGAGGACGAACAGCGACAGGCTCTTCCAGGCCCGGCGCAGGTCGCGCCGGGACACCCGCACCAGCGCGACGAGACCGACCGCCGCCACCACCCGGGCGGCGAGCGCAAGCCCCCGGTCGGTGCGCACGACGTCCGCCAGGCTCGACAGCGCGGACCACGGCGGCCGGCCTGCTCGCTCCCCGGCGAGGATCCCGAGCTGCACGGCACCGGCCAGCGCGACGATCGCCGCTCCGGCCACGGCGACGCGGTGCAGCACCCACCAACCGGTTGCGCCCCGCCACACGAACGCCATCGTCGACAGCACGCCGACGGCGAGCGCGAGCCCGAGGTAGGACGCGACCCGGCACGCCCAGGCGAACCCGGTCGGCGGGGCCCAGGTGCCCACCGGCCCGGCGGCGTGCGAGGTGGTTGCCATCGCAACGAGCAGGGCGCCGGCGAGCGCCACGGCGGCGGCGACCGTTGCGCCGCGCCGCCGGCGCTCGGTGTCGGGCTTCACCGGTGCAGCGTTGCCGCAGGGCCGCCCGTGTCGCCACTTGACCCCGGGTGGCGCGGCCACGGAGGCTGCGCCGGTGGCCGGTGGGGGACCGGCCCGTCGAGGAGGGACCCATGCTGCCGATGGAGGGCGTGCTCGCCGTCGATCTGTCCCGGGTGCTGGCGGGGCCGACCGTCACCCGGCTGATGGTCGAGCTCGGTGCCCGGGTGGTGAAGGTGGAGACCCCGCCCGACGGGGATGCGTCGCGCAGCTTGCCGTACCGGCGCGACGGCCGGTCCGGTTATTTCATCCAGCAGAACCGGGGCAAGGAGAGCGTCTGCGTCGACCTGCGCACCGACGCCGGCCGGGCCGTGCTGAGCGACCTGCTGCGGCGCGCCGACGTGCTCGTCGAGAACTACCGGCCCGGCGTGCTCGACGAGATGGGCTTCGGCTGGCCGGTGCTGCAGGAGCTCAACCCCCGCCTGATCCTGTGCTCGGTGACCGCGCTCGGCTACGGCGGCCCGCTGTCGCACCGGGGTGGCTACGACACGGTTGGCGCGGCGATGTCGGGCATCGCGTCGGTGAGCGGCCCGCCCGGGGGGCCGCCGATGCTGCCGAGCGCCGCCATCGGCGACACCACGACCGGCGTGCACGGCTTCGCCGGTGTGGCCGCCGCGCTGTTCAACCGGGAGCGCACCGGCCGCGGTGACTGGGTGCAGGTGTCGCTGCTCGACACCTACGTGAGCTGCCACGAGATCAACCTGCAGGCCTGGAGCGGCTCGGGCGGCACGGTCGTGCCCGGGCCCGGCACGGCCACGGTCTGCCCGATCGGGATGTTCCGCTGCGGCGGCTCGTGGCTGTTCCTGGCCTGCGTGAGCCCACCCGAATGGGGCCGCCTCGTCGCCGCGATGGGTCGCCCCGAGCTGGCCGACGATCCCCGCTACGCCACCAACGAGGACCGCGTGCGCCATCGCGACGAAGTGCTCGAGCTCCTCGACACCTGGCTCGCCGCGGTCGGCGACGCCGACGAGGTGGTGGATCGCCTCGAAGCGGCCGGCGTGGTGGCGGCCAAGGTGCTCACGGTGCCCGAGTCGGCCGTCCACCCGCACCTGGTGGCCCGGCGGGCCGTGCGCACCGTGCCCGACGACGTGTGGGGTGAGATCACGATCCCCGGGGTGCCGATCCGCTTCGCCAGCGTGCCCGAGGAGCGTGCGTTGGCGGCCCCGAGGCTCGGTGCCGACAACGCGGCCGTGCTCACGGGCCTGCTCGGCTACGACCCGGCGGCGGTCGATGCGCTGGTCGCGGCCGGGGTGCTGCGCGCCACGGACCGGGACTGAGCGCGCCGGCCCCCCGACCTCGCGCGCCGGCAGCGGGGGTACGAAACTGCCCGGCATGCAGCTGCGCGGCACGCACGTCGTGGTCACCGGAGCCTCTCGTGGGATCGGTGAGGCCATCGCCGAGGAACTCGCCCGTCGCGGTGCGGTGCTCACGGTGGTGGCCCGCACCGCCGCTGCGTTGGCGCCGGTGGCCGAGCGCACCCGGGCCACCGTCGTGCCGGCCGATCTCGGCACGGCTGCGGACCGCACCGGCCTGATCGCCCGGATCGAGGCCGCGGCCGGCCGCCCGGTCGAGGTGCTGGTGAACAACGCCGGGATCGAGGTGACCAAGCCGCTGGTGGCGCACACCGATGCCGAGCTGACCGCGATCGTCGAGGTCAACCTGCACGCTCCGATGGAGCTCACCCGCCAGGTGCTGCCCGGCATGCTGGCCCGGGGGGTCGGCCACGTCGTGAACGTGTCGTCGATGGCGTCGGCCGGCGGGTTCCCCGGGATGTCGTCCTACTGCGCGACCAAGGCCGGTCTGTCGCAGTTCACCCGGGTGCTGCGCCAGGACCTGAAGGGGACCGCCATCGGGCTCACCGGGGTGGAGATCGGTCCGATCCCCACCGACATGCTGGCCGGGGTCGACGCCCACCCGCCGGTGAAGGCGGCCTTCGACCGCTTCGAGCGCCTCCAGCTCATGCCCCAGGTGCCCCGGGAGGTCGTGGCCCGCGCAACGGCCGACGCCATCGAGCGGAACCGCAAGTACGTGTGGCTGCCCAAGCGGGCGGGGATGTTCCCGTTGCTGGCGAGCCTTCCCCAGCGCATCGTCGAGCCGCTGATCCGCGACCTGCGCTGACGGGTTGCCCTCGACCGGTCCGGCGGCCTCAGCGCCAGTCCTGCGCGAGGGGCAGCCGGGAGGTGATCCCCCGCTCGTAGAGCCCGGCGAGCTC
>JBEIFW010000211.1:0-5564 GCA_040382215.1 Acidimicrobiales bacterium | reverse complement strand
GCGCGCCGCGGTCGCCCGCTGGATCGGGGCGGAGCGTGCGGGCGCCGCCGACCCGGCGCAGCCCGGCGCGCTCGCCGAGATCGCGCCCGCCTCCTGGGGGCTCGCCGCCCGCGGAGCCGCGATCGAACCCGGGGGGCCGGAGCCGGGCTTCGCCCTCGCCGTCCGCGACGAGCTCTGGACCGACCGCGCTGCGACGCTCTATCGACAGGCCGCGTCCGGGCAGTGGGACCCGGCCACCGCCATCGACTGGTCCGTGCCGGTCGACAACGACCCCCGGGTCGAGGCGGCGATCGTGCAGGTCATGACGTTCCTCGTCGAGAACGAGGAAGCGGCGCTGGTCGTACCGGCGCGGTTCCTCGGCCAGATCCACCCGCACTTCCGGGAGATTCAACAGGTGCTCGCCGTGACCGTCGCTGACGAGGCCCGCCATGTCGAGGTGTTCACCCGACGTGCCACCCTCGGCGGCGGGCAGCTCGCCCTCTCCACCGTCGGCGGACGTGCGTCGCTGCAGACCCTGCTCGACGAACCGGACTTCGCCACCGCGTCGTTCTTGCTCTCGGTGATGGGCGAGGGCACCTTCGTCGCCCTGCTCTCCTTCCTCGAACGCCACGCCCCCGACCCGCTGACCCGGCGGATCGCACAGCTCACCCGGAACGACGAGGCACGCCACGTGGCCTTCGCCATGGCCCATCTGGAACGCCACACGTCGCTCGACCCCGGCCTGCGTGGCCGGCTCACCCGCGCGGTCGAACGCCGCCACCGGGAGCTGCAGACGTCGGCCGGGCTCAACGCGGAGGTCTTCGACGCCCTCGTGCTCCTCGCCGCAGGCGCGGTGACTGCGGACGCCGTCGCCGAGGGCTGGTTGCGTGTGCAGGCACTCCAGACCGAGATGCGGGAGGCCCGAGAAGGCCGCCTCGCCCGGCTCGGTTTCACGGCGGAGGAGGCCGACACCCTCGCCGCGCTGCACACCCGCAACTTCATGTGACGACGCCCGCGCCGACCGTTGGTGCCGCCTCGATGGACGAGCAGCGGTGCGGCGCTGCAGTGTCATGCCACCGCGAGCCACGACTCCCAGATGCGGCGTGTACGAAGGGTTGGGTACGCCCCTCCGACACCGAGTTGAACCCCCACGGTTGAGGTCAGCGAAATCCTCAACGGCGCTGTTCAGAGCGTTGCTCCCGGTGGTGGGGGTTCAGGTCGGTAGGCGACGCAGCGACGTGCTTGAGCGTCCGGGCCGTACACCGCGTAGAGGCGATGCGGAGCGCTCGATGACGGGCGGGTAAGGGGCCTGCCTGCCATTCGTGGGAGGTCGAGCCCTGGGAAGTTGTCGAAACCGCCGCCATTGCGGCTACCGGTCGTGCTCGGCTGGTGGTTGACGGTCGAGCCACGCTTGCAGTGTCGCGGTCGTCCAGGTCGGAACGCCGGTGCCGAGGAAGTCGTTGTCGTTGGTCCAGATGCCGGCGTTGAGGAGGAGGGCGCAGGCGACGGCTGGCCAGTCGGTCGGGTCGCGTTGGCACCGTGCTCTCGCCTCGTCCTCGGCGGCTGCGTAGACCGCCTCGTCGAGCACGGTGAGGTTCGCGTCGACGGCAGCGATGGCCATGTCGACGAGGTGATCGACGATGGCGGGTTCCAGGTCGCGAGCGCGCGCGAACGCTCGAATTCTGCGTGGGATCTCGACCGTGGTCTCGTTCCACATCTGCTCGGCGAGGAAGAGATCGAGCCGCTCGTCGCCGAGACGCTGCCGACCCGTGGCCCGCAGCAGTTCGCCCACGAGCACGCTGGTGTCGACGACCAGCCGCATCAGCGGCGGCGTTTGGGCGAGACCTCGGCGACGAGCTCGTCCTCGGTCAGGCCCGTCGCTGTGAGCAGCTCGTCGACGGCGTGGCCGAGTCGTCCGAGTGCCTCGCGTCCGGCGCGGCGGTCCTTCGCGGCGATCGGTACGAAGAAGCCGATCGGCTCGCCGTGTCGCTCGATGACCAGCGTCTCGCCCGCGCTCATCATCTGTGTCGCCTGGTCTCGGAACTCCCGCACACCGACCGATCGCATGCTCCAACCTCCTCGTGTGACCACTAGTGTAGCCACAATGTCGAGCCTGTGGTCCTCGCGCGATCGGTGCGAGGTCGACAGCGAGGCTGCGCTCGACGCCGTGGCTGATCACCATCTCGTCGAGCGCGAACGTCCAGGTCAGCGCCTACGCGGCCGTCAGCCACCCCTCCCAGGGATCGCGTGTACGAGGGGTTCGGTTCGCCCGTCCGACACTGCTCAGTGGGAGCAATCCCACGAGCCGAACGCCCAGAGGCATCGAGCGACACGTTCTGCCTCGACCGGCGAGGGAACCCTTCCTCGGTCCCACCCGAGCTCGCCCGCTCGACGGTGGTCGTCTCCTGGCGACTCGGCACCACCACGCTCGACATCGCCACCCCCGGCGGGACCGTGATCGCCCGCCACGTCCTCGCCCCCGACGGCGCCGGCGCGGTCGTCCCGTGACGGGAGTTGTAGGCACTGGAAGTGGCCGGGTTTCCTCGCATCGTCTCCGATCCTGCGGTGATGGGGGGTGTGCCGTGCATCCGGAGGCTGCGGTTCGCGGCGGTGGCAGTGCAGGAGCGGCAGCTCCCGCTGCAACTTCCGGCGTGAGGTTTCTGCTCGACGAGAACCAATCGCCGCAGCTCGTCAGGCTTCTCGCTTCGTCCGGGCATGACGTGCTGCACGTGCGGGATCTCGGACTGGCCGGGGCGACCGACCGCGAGCTGTTCTCCCTCATCGCCGCCGAGGGCCGGGTGGTCGTCTCGGGTGACACCGATTTCGGTGAGCTGCTGGCCCGGTCGAATGCGGCGGCGCTGTCGCTGATCCTGTTCCGTCGTCAGAGCGGCCGGCGCGCCGAACAGGTCGCGGCGTTGATCGAGGCGAACCTGCCGGCGGTGGTCGGGGACCTCGAGGCGGGGCGATCGTCGTGTTCGACGAGGATCGGATCCGCGTCCGGTCGCTTCCGGTGCGACCGGTCTGATCCGGGGTGTCGGTCGGTGCTCGTTTCCCTGAGCAGCTCGGTCGGGTGCTGGAGGGGTTGGGGGTGCCGATCGGGTTCGTGCAGCAGGAGTTCGCAGCGATGGAGTCGTTCGGGTTCGCGAAGACGTCGAGTCGTAGCGTGTTGGGGAGCCTGAACGATTTCGCGTTCATGGCGGAACGGGCGCGGGACCATGGACCGGCCTCGGACCTCATCGGGCTGTCGGTGTGGTTGGCCGGCACGCCATGTGGTTCCTTGCGTTCCGGACCCGGCTTCCCTGACCGGGCGGTTGCCTCAGTGGTCGCCCGGGCGTTGGGCTCTTGATCTGCGGTCGCTTCGGGCCGCAATCCTGAACTCGCCGCCGGCCGGCGCGCGTGGGGTCATGGGTCGAGTCCCCCCTCCGCCACCTCTTCACCGACACCGAGATCGGCCCCACCGCAAACGTCGACCACCTGAACCGCAGGCCGGCGTCCGTGGACGTTGCCGCGGTGCAGCTCGCGCGTGCGTATGTAACATACGTACATGCCGAACAAGACGATCAGCGTGCCGGACGATGTCGTCCCGATCATCGAGAGCCTCGACGTGCCGTTCTCGCGCTGGGTGACCGATCAGCTTCGGCGTCACGCCGCGCAGTCGACGATGTCGTTCGCCGAGCAGCTGCGGGTGGACGCAGCGCACGCCGGAGCCGATCGGCCGACCGAGCGAGACGCACGATCGATCGGGAAGCGGATGGAGCGGTCGGCGCCGTGGTAGCCCGCGGTTCCGTGTACTGGATCGATCTCGACAAGCGTCGGCCCTGCGTCGTCGTGTCCGCGCCTGCGGTGCTCGACGTCGAGGTGTGGCAGACCCATGTCGTGCCGCTCACGTCGAACCTCGAGCGTGCCGACCTGGCCGGCAACGTGTTGCTGTCCGCCACGAGCACCGGCCTGCCGAAGGACTCCGTCGCCGTGCCGTTGGGGTTGGAGCTCGTCGATCGTTCCTGGTTGGCCGAGCGCGTCGGTCAGCTGCCCGACTCGCTGATCGATGCCATCGATGAAGGCATCCGATCGGTGCTCGGGCTCTGAGCCGGCAGTCAGGGCGACGAGCGTGGCCCCCCAGGTGTCGCGTGCACCGCTCCGCCTCCCCGGATGTGAGGACGCAGCAGAGGGACCGTTCGCTGCGAGTGGACCCGGTTCGGCGGCGACCTACCCGAGGTGGTGACGCGGATCAACTACCTCGCCGGTTCTCGCAGGCGATCCACGAGCTGTGCTTCGACGAGCGGCTCCTGCACTACGCGACGCTCGCCAGCGACACCATGCACACCACCCCGCCGCCCACCTCCGACGACGCCGGCCGCCGGGCGCTCTCCATCACGTTCTCCGAACCGCACACCTTCGAGTGGGTCCCGTCGGGCTGCCACCACGACGACGTCCTGTTCCGCCCCGACGCGGAGGGTCGCATCGGCAGCCGCGCCACCACCTGGAAGGCCCCGCACGACAACTGAACCATCGTGATGACGGTGGCGCCGGTTCGGTATGGTGACCGCCGGAAGGACCGGGTTCACGGGGGACGGAACTGACGATGGGGCTCATTCAGGCAGCAGTCGGCGCGATCGGCGGCACCCTGGCCGATCAGTGGAAGGACTTCTTCACGGTCCCCGAGGGTCTCGCTCCGACCGCTGCGCTCTTCGCCGCGGTGCCGCGCGGCCAGAACGCAGGCCGGGGCTCCAACACCAAGGGCTCCGACGGCGTCATCAGCAACGGCAGCCGCATCGTCGTGCCCGAGGGCTACGGCCTGGTGCTGATGGAACAGGGCGCCATCACCGGCTTCGTCGCCGAGGCCGGCGCGTACGAGTGGAACTCCGATTCCCCCGACTCGCAGTCGATCTTCGCCGGTGACGGCATCGTCAGCCCGCTGATCAAGGCCTCGTGGGAGCGCTTCAAGTTCGGCGGCCGTCCCGGCGCCCAGCAGCGCGCCTACTTCGTGACGCTGAAGGAACTGCCGAACAACCGCTTCGGCACCCAGTCGGAGATCTACTGGGACGACGCCTACATGAACGCCCAGGTCGGCGCGCTCACCCGGGGCACCTACACGATCAAGATCGTCGACCCGATCCTGTTCATCAAGGCGTGGGTGCCGGCGGCCTACCTCGAGTCGGGCGCGGTCTTCGACTTCACCGACATCGACAACGACGCCGCCTCGCAGCTCTTCAACGAGGTGGTCGGCTCGCTTGCCCCGGCGTTCTCGCTCTACACGAACGATCCCTCCAAGGGGAACCGCATCACCCGGATCCAGCAGGACTCGGTCGGGTTCGCGCAGAGCCTCTCGGCGGCCGTCGAGCAGAACTACCAGTGGAGCAGCGCGCGGGGCCTGCAGATCGTTGCCACCACGATCGTCTCGATCGAGTACGACGAGAGCACCAAGGAGTTGCTGCGCAACGTGCAGCGCGCCGACGCGCTCTCGGGCGCCCGGGGCAACTCCAACCTGCAGGCCTCGGTCGCCGCAGGGTTCGAGGCCGCAGGCGAGAACACGGGGGCTGCCGGTCTCGTGGGTCTGGGCATGGCCGCAGGCGCCACCGGACTCG
>JBEIFW010000210.1:0-5573 GCA_040382215.1 Acidimicrobiales bacterium | reverse complement strand
GGCACTGGTGTGGGGGGACGGCGACCCGGAGTTGGTGCTCGTCCACGGCACCGCCCAGAACGCTCACACCTGGGACACGGTGGCGATGGCGCTTCGCCGACCCCTCGTCGCCGTCGACCTCGCGGGCCATGGGCATTCCGATTGGCGTGACGACGCCACCTACACCCCCGAACTGCTCGCAGCAGACCTCGCCGTCGTCGTCGAGACCCTTGCGCCCGAGGCGTCCGGTGTGATCGGCATGTCGCTCGGCGGCCTGACCACGGTCGTGCTCGCTGCGCGTTGGCCGCACCTGGTGCGCCGACTCGTCGTCGTCGACGTCACGCCCGGCACGAACCGGGACAAGGCGAAGGCGATCATCGACTTCGTCAACGGCCCGCAGGACTTCCCCGACTTCGAGTCGCTGCTCGCTCGTACCATCGAGCACAACCCGTCGCGTTCGGTGTCGTCGCTTCGGCGTGGCGTGCTGCACAACGCCCACCAGCTCGACGACGGCTCCTGGCGGTGGCGCTACGACCGGCGCGGGCGGGCGCAGGTGCCCGACGGCGAGGGGGTGCCGGCTGCTGCGACCGACCCGGGCCGGCTGTGGGACGACGTCGCCGCCGTGGCCTGTCCCATGGTCCTCGCCCGGGGCGGGGTCTCTCCCGTGGTCGACGACGCCGACGTCGCCGAAGTGCTGCGGCGCCGGCCGGACACGGAGGTCGTCGTCGTCGACGGTGCGGGACACTCGATCCAGGGCGACCGACCGCTCGAGCTCGCAGCGCTCATCGAGCGGTTCGTGTTCACACCCCCGGCTTGAACACCATCGACACGATGCCGGCGGCGTAGAGCAGGTGGCTTGCGCCGATGGCGGCGCGGCCGACCCGCACCGGCACGCGCCCGGTCAGTGCGCCCCGCACGCCAAACCACTGGACGACCACCAGCACGACCCAGATGCCCAGCGACGCAGCGATCCACGGGTCGGTGAGTTCGAACACGTCGTCGGACAAACCGGTGAGGCCCATGCCGAACACCCACACGAGCACCGTCGCCGGCAGCACCACCACGAGGTGGATCCGTGCCGCCGCAGCAGGGTCGGCGGCACGCAGGCGCGGCAGCACGAACAGGGGGCCGAACGCCGCCACGACGGCGAGCAGATGCAGCACGAGGAACAGGTTGTAGACGTCGGATCCGATACCCACGGGTGAGGGATCCTACGGGTGATCGGCGGTGGCCGACGAGTGAGCGACGCCGACGGTGAGACGGATACGCCGGCCGAGGGCGTCTTCCAACAACGAGCGGCGCTCGCTGGCGGCGTAGAGCTCGAGGCTCACGTCGAGCGCACCCGCCGGTGTCACCTCGATGACGAGTTCATCGCCGCCGTCGTGGGCCGTGACCCCGGCGATGAGGTTCTCGTGGCTGCGGTCGAGGCCGATCGCCACCCGCAACAGCCCGGCGAGTATCCGCACCACGCGCTGATCCCCGGCGCCGAGGGCCGCGAACTCCGCATGCGTGGCTTTCGGTGCGCTCTTGCGGTGATAGCGGGCGATCTGGGCGATCATCTCGATCTCGGCGTCGGTGAAGCCGACGAGCCGATCGGAGTTCCGGATCACGTAGTACGAGTGCAGATGGTGCTTGGTGTGGGACACGAACAACCCCACGTTCGCAAGCAGAGCCCCCGCCTCGAGGTACTCCCGGCACCCCTCGTCGAGGCCGTGGATGCCGACGGTTGCGTCGAACAACTCGAGGGCCAGCCGGGCCACCTGGGCGCCGTGCTCCTGCTCGTCGTCGCAGGACCGGGCGAGTGCGAGCACGCTGTTGCGCGACACCTCACGGAGGTGATGCAGCGTTCCGCCCCGGGTGCGTTGCACGGTGTCGAGCAGCACGCCCTCTCGCAGCGCATACTCCGACACGGTCCAGGTGCTGACCCCGAACACCTCTGCCACCCCTTCGAGGATGAGCGCGCCGGCGAGGATGATGTCGGCCCGTTTCGCCTCCATCCCCGGCAGCGCTGCTCGCTCGACGACCGTACGGGTCGTCGCGAGCTGGCGCACCACCGAGGCGAGTGCGGAAGCATCGAAGCGGAACCCGTTGTACGTGCGAAGCTCGTTCTGGCCGGCGGCTGCACGCGCGAGTCTGGCGATCGCCTCGATCGTCCCCGACGAGCCGATCGCCACCTCGAAGCCGAGCCGGTGCACCTCGTGCGCGAACGGCACGAGTGCGGAGCGCACGAAGGTCCGGCAGGCCTGCACGGCCGCAGGGTGGAGAAGCTCACCCGGGAAGAACCGGTTGGTCAGGCGCACGGCGCCGAGCTTGAAGCTCCGGGCGGACAGAAGCTCGCCGTGTTCGCCGACCATGACCTCGGTGGAGCCGCCCCCGATGTCGCAGATCAGCGAGCGCTTCGTGAACACGGGCAGGGCCTGCAGGACCCCGAGATGGATGAGGCGCGCCTCTTCGACCCCGGAGATCACCTCGACCTCGATACCGGCCTCCGTACGTGCCCGGGCCAGGAACTCGTCGTGGTTCTCCGCTTCGCGTACGGCGCTCGTAGCGACGGCGCGCACTCGCGCATCGTGGATGTCGGCGATCCGTCGGAACCGGGCGAGCGCAGCGATCCCACGGTCCATGGCGGCTGGGTCGAGCCGCTTCATGTCGCCCGAGCCGGTGCCGAGCCGCACCATCTCCTTCTCGGCGCCGATCACCTCGAAGTGTCGGTCGTCGACCACCCTTGCGACCACGAGGTGCAACGAGTTGGTGCCGACATCGATGGCGGCGAGG
Organism: Acidimicrobiales bacterium; assembly: GCA_040382215.1. Classification (GTDB taxonomy): domain Bacteria; phylum Actinomycetota; class Acidimicrobiia; order Acidimicrobiales; family Ilumatobacteraceae; genus JBEIFW01. The sequence goes on along the minus strand of JBEIFW010000210.1, from coordinate 2,819 downwards.
TTCACGAGCCCAGACGCTATCGGTGAGCCTTCGAGCGCCGACGGGACCGAGCGTCGGCGTGTGACCGGCGCAGACGATGGGCCGGGCCCGGGCGCCGAGCGATCAGCTGGTGCAGGTCGCCAGCCCGCCGACGACCCCCTTGCGGAACGCGGCGATCCGCTCGAACGGTCCGGCGGCGTCGCCCCGGCGCCCGACCTGGGGGCCGAACGTGAGCAGGGTGCGGATCCCCTCGTCGAGGTCGCCCGGCGACAGCGACAGGCTGCCGCCGCCGGCGCGGTTCTCGGGGAGTTGGGCGATGGTCGAGCGGGTCCAGGCGCCGACGTAGCAGTCGGCCTGCAGCAGCGCGCTCGACCCCTCGATCGGCAGTCGCCGGGCCTGCTGGGCGGCCTGGGCCCAGGCGTGGCCGAACAGCAACCCGACGGCGAAGTCGCCCTCCTGGTACGCCTGGCGCAGGAACGACGGGTCGAACGCGACCGTGCGCGTGTCGCTGCACCAGGCGACGGTGCCCGTCGCAGCGGCCGTTCCACTGGTGCCGTTGCAGCGGGTCACCGTCGAGGCGTCCGCTGCGGTGCCTGCCAACGCCGTGAATCCGCTTCCCTGGGCGATCCAGAACCGGTCGAGGTCGGCGACCATCAACGGCTGCACCTCTTCGAAGGGCAGGTTGCCGCCGTTCGCGTAGTCGGCGGCGCTCGTGAACGGCAGCGCAAAGGTCGGCGGCAGGCTCTTTGCATAGGTGACGCACCGGGCGGGGCCGTTGACGTAGCCGTCCTGGAACGCACCGACCCGATCGAACCCCGAACCGTGGGCGCCCTCGGCCTGAGCGGTGACCCCGACCGGGTCGGCGTACGACAGGAAGCCCCCGATCGCTCCCGTGAGCGCCCCGGGATCGAACGCGACACCTGCGGGCTTGCGCTGGGCGACGCTCGCCAACCATGCGCCGGCAAAGCAGTCGGCCTGCTGTTCGAGCAGGATCGTCGAGCCGTCGACCCCGGCGCGAGCCTGGACAGCGTGTCCCCACTCGTGGGCCATCACCAGACCGAGCGAGATCGTTCCGTACCGCTTCTGGATCCTCGGGAACAGACCGGTGTCGTCGTAGGCGATGTAGTCGGCCGAGGTCCGGCAGTAGTAGGCGTTGCCGGCGATGTCCCGGTACCGAGGGGCCCGGGTCGTGCCGCACGGGGGCACCTGGACATCGGCGGAGGTCACCCGGATCACACCGCCGGCGAGATCGACGTACGGCTTGCCGTACAGGGCCGGGAACGTGGTCGACCAGTAGGACCGGATGTCGTCGATCATCCGGTTGAGGTCCGCCTGGTACCCGGTGCCGGTCCTCGCCGCCGTGGTCGTCGTCCTCGGGGCCTGTGTGCCCGACGTCGTCGTCGACCGATCGGGGGTGGTGGTGGTGGTGGTCGGCGTCGAGGCCGAGCTCGTCGTGGGTCGTCCACCGGCGCCCGTCGTGGTCGCAGTCGTGTTCGGGGCGTCGGCGATCACGACGTCGACCGGAGGGGCGCCGCAGGCGCCGAGGACCAGCGTTCCGGCGACGAATGCGGCAAGCACGTGCGCACGCCGCCGGTGGGTGCGAGCGGGGAAGGGGGCGTCGGCCACGTCGCCTACAACGCTGCCGATCCTCCCGCCGTTCCCACTGCGAGCCCGTTCGCTCCCGGCTGCTAGAACCAGTAGCCGTCCAGACCGTCGCCGGGGGGAACGTTGGCCAACTCGACACCGGATCGCGCCGCATTGCTGCGGATGTTCGAGATCCAGACCCGCATCAAGCTGAACGACGAGCGTTTCCGCTCGATGCTCATGAGCGGCCAGATCCAGCTCATCTATTACTCGCCCCGAGGCCAGGAGTGCATCAGCGCCGGCTACGCGGCGCACCTGCGCTCCGACGACTACGTGATCACGATCTACCGGGGCCTCCACGACCACATCGCCAAGGGCGTGCCGCTCAAGGAGCTGTGGGCCGAGTTCCTCGGCAAGGCCACGGGCACCTGCAAGGGCAAGGGCGGCCCGATGCACATCACGCATCCGGCGTCGGGTCTCATGGTCACCACCGGGATCGTGGGCGCCGGTATCCCGATCGCCCCCGGCTTCGGCCTGGCCGCCCAGCTGTCGGGCACCGACCAGGTGACCGTGTGCAACTTCGGCGACGGCGCCTCCAACATCGGTGCGTTCCACGAGGGCCTCAACCTCGCAGCCGTCTGGAAGCTGCCGGTGGTGTTCGTCTGCCAGAACAACATGTACGGCGAACACACCCCCTACCGGATGGTGACCGGTGTCGAGTTCATCGGGGATCGTGGCGCCGCCTACGGCATGCCCGGCGTGACCGTGGACGGCAACGACCCGGTGGCGGTGTACGAGGTGATGGGCGAGGCGATCGCGCGGGCCCGCGCCGGCGAGGGTCCGACCCTGGTCGAGGCGCGGACGTACCGGTTCTGGGGCCACCTCATGGGCGATGCCATGGAGTACATGCCCAAGGAGGAGCGCAAAGCGGCCATGGCAGCCGATCCGGTCCTGCGCTATCGCGGCTGGCTGATCGAGCACGGACACGCCTCCGACGACGAGCTCGCCGGTATCGAGTCGTCCACCACCGCCGAGATCGACGAGGCGGTGCAGTTCGCCCTCGACTCGCCCCAACCCGAGCTGTCCGAGCTCTACACCGACGTGTACGCGGAGGTCGCGAAGTGAGCACCGACTGGCCCACCCTGCCCTTCGGCATGGCCATCAACCAGGCCCTCGACGTGGCCATGAGCGTCGACGAGAAGGTGTTCCTTCTCGGCGAGGACATCGCTGAGCCCTCGGGCGGCGTCTACAAGATC
>JBEIFW010000209.1:0-5591 GCA_040382215.1 Acidimicrobiales bacterium | reverse complement strand
GAACAGCTCGATCGGGACGAGCTCGACGCCGCGCAGCTCGGCGTAGGTGGACCCCGACTCGACGAGGGCCGACATCCGGGGATCGTGCCGCAGGTTCATCACCTTCTGGCTCTTGCCGAAGGTCCAGAACGCGATCGTCCCGGTCGAGAACCGGTCCCCGCCCATGAAGCCGAACCACATGGCGGCGAGGTGCGGGCGCCCGGTCGGGCCGATCGTTGCGATGTTCAGGGTGCGCGGCGCTCCCAGGTAGTCGTCGAGTTCCTCCGGCGTCATCGAGATCGCCGACCGCTTGGAAGCCTTGGCCGACGGTAGCCCCGACGGGCCGATCAGAACGCGGTGGTGCGGAACAGCTCGGGCGCCACCGGGGCGCTCACGCGGCGCAGGCCGGCCTCGACGGACTCGACGCCGGCCGGACCGGCGAGGGCGTCGAACAGCTCGATCGGGACGAGCTCGACGTCGGCGTCCCACGGATCGTCGGCGTCGAGCCGTTCGAGCAACGCGTCCCACATCCGTCGTGGGAGCAGCCGGCCGATGCCGACCACCCCCCACACCGGCACCCCGGCGTGCCGGGCGACGGCCGCAGCGGCGTACGACCCGGCGCTTGCCACCATCCCGCTCGGCCCGGCCGCCATTGCCTCCACGAGCACGACCTGCGCGGCGAGCACCGCCGACGCCGTGCCCGACGAGCGGACCTCGACGGCCTCGACGTCGGCACGGTGCAGGCGTCGCACGAACCCCGACGCTGCGCCCTGGCCATCGATGGCGAGCACGGTGGCATCGCCACGGCGCAGCAGTGCGTCCCCGGCGAGCTCCGGCCAGCCGACCACCGCGACCGTCGCGTCGTCGGGAAGGGCGGAGCCGAGCAATCCGGCGGTGCCGTCCGCTTCGATCTCCTCCGCCGCTCGCCAGCCCTCCCGGGTCGGGTCGGTGGCGGTGAGCACCCGGGCACACAGCCACCACAGCGCCCCCGAGGTGGGGTGCCGGTCGACGATGCGCCGGCACGCCGTGACCAGGCCGGCCGGGTCGAACCCGAGGGCGGCGAGCGCCCCGGCCGATTCGCGGACCAACACGTCCTGGTCGGCTCCCGACGCTCTCGCCACGTAGCGCAATCGCTCGATCGGGTGCACGATGCGAAGGCTACCCCCGGGAGGATCGCCGGTCCGTCCGACCGGCGCGCTAGCGTCCTGCGATCGTGGCTACCGATCCCGCGGGCTCCCTCACCCTCACGCCGGTCAACGGCGAGGGGCGTTCCATCGAGGAGTGGCTCACCACGTTCCACTTGGTGTCGGTCGTGATCGACCCGTACACCAACGAAAGCGCCTGGATCCTCGACACGGCCGCCCGTGTGCTGCGGGCGTTCCGGGGCGCAGCGGTACGGGTGAACTTCCTGTGCACCAGCGACGCCGACGACGCGAAGGCCTTCCTCGGGCCGCTCGCCGAGGAGTTCCTCGTGTTCGCCGACGCCGACCGCGGCGTGGTCAAAGGCCTCGGGCTGGCGCACCTCCCGGCGCTCGTGTTCCTGGGCCAGGACGGCACGGTGCAGGCCGCAGCCGAAGGGTGGAACCCCTCGCAGTGGCGGGCGGTGGCGCAGGCCATCGCCAAGGCGACGGCCTGGAGTTACCCGCAAATCCCCGTGGCGGCCGACCCGACGCCCTTCCAGGGTTCCCCCGCCGCCGGCTGAGCGAGATGGCCGAGTTCACCTACACCGACCTGCTGCCGCTCGGCGCCGACGACACGCCCTACCGGTTGCTCACCACCGACGGGGTGTCCACCGTCGAAGGGGCCGGGCACACGTTCCTGCGCATCGAGCCCGAGGTGCTGACGCTGCTCACCCGCACGGCGATGCACGACATCGCCCATTTCCTCCGACCGGGCCACCTTGCGCAGCTGCGCCGGATCCTCGACGACCCCGAGGCCACCGGCAACGACCGGTTCGTGGCGCTCGACCTGCTGAAGAACGCCTCGATCTCGGCCGGTGGCGTGCTGCCGATGTGTCAGGACACCGGCACTGCGCTCGTGAAGGCGAAGAAGGGCCAGTACGTCCTCACCGGCGACGCCGACGATCGCATCGCCATCGCCCGCGGCGTGTTCGACACCTACGAGCGGGACAACCTGCGGTACTCGCAGATGGCGCCGATCACGATGTACGACGAGCGCAATACCAACACGAACCTCCCGGCCGAGATCGAGATCGAGTCGGTGCCGGGCGGCGCGTACAAGTTCCTGTTCATGGCCAAGGGTGGCGGCAGCGCCAACAAGAGCTACTTGTACCAGGAGACCAAGGCGCTGCTGAACGAGAAGTCGCTGCTGGCGTTCGTCGACAAGAACATCCGCACGCTCGGCACCGCCGCCTGCCCGCCCTACCACCTCGCGATCGTCATCGGGGGAACGTCGGCCGAGCACACCCTCAAGACCGCCAAGTTGGCCTCGGCCCGCTACCTGGACTCGCTGCCCACCGAAGGCTCGATCCTCGGTCACGGGTTCCGCGACATCGAGCTCGAGGCGAAGATCCTCGAGATCAGCCAGCGAACCGGCATCGGCGCGCAGTTCGGCGGCAAGTACTTCTGCCATGACGTCCGGGTGATCCGCCTGCCCCGTCATGGGGCGTCCTGCCCGGTCGGCATTGCCGTGTCCTGCTCGGCCGACCGCCAGGCGCTGGGCAAGATCACCGCCGAGGGCGTGTTCCTCGAGCAGCTCGAGACCGAGCCGGCCCACTACCTGCCCGAGATCGGCTTCGACGACCTCGCCGGCGACGTCGTGCGCATCGATCTCAACCGGCCGATGGCCGAGGTCCGCGCCGAGCTGTCGAAGTACCCGGTCAAGACCCGGGTGATGCTCACCGGTCCGATGGTCGTGGCCCGGGACATCGCGCACGCCAAGATCAAGGAGCGGCTCGACGCCGGGCTCGGCCTGCCGCAGTACCTGAAGGACTTCTGCGTCTACTACGCCGGGCCGGCCAAGACGCCCGAGGGCTACGCATCGGGATCGTTCGGCCCGACGACGGCCGGTCGGATGGACTCCTACGTCGAGGAGTTCCAGGCCGCCGGCGGGAGCTTCGTGATGTTGGCCAAGGGCAACCGCTCCAAGGCCGTCACCGACGCCTGCGCCCGCCACGGCGGGTTCTACCTCGGATCGATCGGCGGGCCCGCGGCCCGGCTGGCGCTCGACTGCATCCGTCACGTCGAGGTGCTCGAGTACCCCGAGCTGGGGATGGAAGCGGTGTGGAAGATCGACGTCGAGGATTTCCCGGCGTTCATCGTCGTCGACGACAAGGGCAACGACTTCTTCGAAGAGGTGGCCAAGGCCACCCCGATCACCCTGTCGCGCTAGCGGCAGCGACGGGCCGGCGCCGCTGCGTCGGCATGTTCAGCCGCGCCCGCCGGATACGACGATGTTCTGACCGGTCACCCACGAGCCGGCCGGCGACACCAGGTAGAGCACGGCGGCGGCAATGTCGTCCGGGGTGCCGAGCCGGCCGAGCGGCACCTGACGGGTCATCGCCGGCAACATGTCGTCGCTGACGCCCCCGACGCGGGTGAGTGACTCCGTGGGCACGATGCCCGGCGACACGATGTTCGACCGGATCCCTTTGGGGGCGAGGTCGACCGCCAGGGTCTTGGCCAGCTGGATCATGCCGGCCTTCGCCGCCCCGTACGCGGCGTACCGGGGCGAGGGCCCGAGTGCTGCGGTGGACGCGATGCCGACGAGCGAGCCACCGGACCGCATCACCTCGGTGGCGTACCGGGCGGCCAGGAAATGGGTCCGCAAGTTCAGTTCGATCTGCGCGTCCCAGTGCCATTCGGGCATCTCGAGAGTGGCGAAGTTGCCGTCGTGGTCCGAGCCGCCGGCATTGGACACCCATACGTCGAGCCGGCCGAGGCCGTCCATCGCCGCAGCAATCAGGTCGGGCACGATCGTGGTGATGTCGCCGACCACCTCGACGGCGCGCACCCCGCGGGCCCGCACGTCGGCAGCGGCCGCGGCGACCTCGTCGGCCTTGCGGGCAGTGATCACCAGGTCGCACCCGGCATCGGCGAGCCCGCGGGCGATGCCGAGGCCGATCCCCTTCGACGAGCCGGTGACCACGGCGACGCGCCCGTCCATGCGGAACTGCTCGAGCAAGCTCATTGCTGCACCGTACCCAGTTCGCCGCACAGGGCTCCCAGGCGCCCCTCACCGGCCGGGGTCTGGCCACCCGAGGCGAGGAACTGTTCCATCGCCTCCCGGGTGCCCAGTCCGGCCAGCGTGCGGTTGAAGCCGGCCGCCTCGTCGAGCAGGTGCTGGGCGACGGCCTGTTCGGCCCGCAGCACGCTCGCCTTGGCCTCGGCGACGGCGTGGGCGGGGAACGAGGCGATGCGCCGGGACAGCCGGTGGACGAACGGCCACAACGCCTCGGGCGGCAACGCCCGGTTCACCCACCCCCAGGCTTCGGCGGTTGCGGCGTCGACGTCGTCGCAACCGAGGATCGCCTCGAGTGCTCGACCCCGGCCGACGAGCCGGGGCAGACGCACGGTGCCCGATCCCCCGGGCAGGATCCCGAGGGCCACCTCGGGCTGGTTGAACACCGCCCGGCCGAGCGCAGCGAAACGCATGTCGCAGCTCAACGTGAGCTCGCTTCCCCCGCCCCCTACCCGGCCCTCGATCACGGCGATGGTGGCCTTGCGCATCGTGCGAAACCGCTCGCACATCCGGTGGAACTCGCTGAGCTCGGTGGGCGCCGGGCGGTCGGGTGGGAAACGCAGGATCGCCTCCACGTCGAAGTGGGCGATGAAGTAGTCGGGGTTTGCGGAACGCAGCACCACGACCCGTACTGCGTCGTCGTCGGCCAGCAGTGCCGACAGCCGGCTCATCTCCGGGTACAAGATCCGGTCGAACAGGTTGACCGGTCCGTTGTCGATCGTCACTGTCGCGATCCCGGCGTCGAGCTCGACGCGCAGGGCCAGGAACCCCGAGTACTCCCCCATGCCTCGGCACCCTAGCGGCGGGTCCATCGCCAGCCGGACGGCGCTGGGGCGCTCAGGCCCGGGCCGTCACCGGGCGGGCCGCGACGGCCACCTCGGCGTCGACGATCGACGCCCACCTCGGCGCCACCCGGCAGGCCACCACCACCGCAGCGGTCAGCACGCCAGCACCGACGAACAACGGCACCAGGCCGACGACGTCGGCCAGGGCACCCTGCACGAACAGCCCGACCCCGTAGGCCAGACCCCCGGTGCCCTGCTGCCACGACAGGACCCGGCCCCGCTGGGCCACTGGGGCGTCGCGCTGCACGATGCCGGAGAACGACGCAAACATGGTGGCGCTCGCCGCACCCATCAGCGCGAATGCCGCCATCGTCAGCCACACCGTCGGGAGTTGCGCATGGACGGTGACGAGCGCGGCGGCGGCGCCGCGAGCCCCGGCTATGCCCGTGCACCGCCTTACGCGAGTGCGCACGTTGGCTACCCCTCGCGAGCCGACCACGGCGCCGATGCCCTGGGCGGCGAAAAGCCGACCGACCACCGAGGCGACCGCCTGCTCGTCGGGGGTGCCTGCGTCCCGTTCGACGAGCAACCGGGCCGTCGCCGGGGCCAGCCCCATGAACGGCACGT
>JBEIFW010000208.1:0-5649 GCA_040382215.1 Acidimicrobiales bacterium | reverse complement strand
GCGAGCCGACCACGGCGCCGATGCCCTGGGCGGCGAAAAGCCGACCGACCACCGAGGCGACCGCCTGCTCGTCGGGGGTGCCTGCGTCCCGTTCGACGAGCAACCGGGCCGTCGCCGGGGCCAGCCCCATGAACGGCACGTAGGTGAGGTTGACGAACAGCAGCGTGGCGACGGCAAGCCGGCAGCCCGGCGTGCGGCCGAGCACCCGGGCGCCCTCGATCAGTTCCCGTCCGGCCGAGGACCGGATCCGGTCCGGCGGCGGGAACCGCCGGCGCAACAGGGCCACGGCAATCCACAGCACCACGAAGCTGAGAGCATTCGCAAGCACCGCCCAGCCGGCGCCGATCGGGACCAGCAGCGCAGCGACGAGCGGTCCGAGCACCCGACCGGCGTTCCACCCGAGAATCTGGAGCGACACCGCAGCGGTCAGCTCTCGCCGGGGCACGAGATCGGGCAGCACGGCCTGCAAGGCGGGCCCCCCGACCGCCCCGGCACCGCTCTGCACGAGCACGAGCAACGCGAGGGGGACGGCCCCTCGGACCCCGGCGAACAGCGCGAGCGCAAGGCCGCTGGTGAGCACCGATTGCACGGCAAGGGTGACCAGGAACAGCCGCCGGCGGTCGAAGCGATCGGCGAGCACGCCGCCGACGGGCGAGCCGAGCCCCTGCGGAGCGAACGTCGCTGCGGCGATCAGGCCAACCTCGACAGCGCTTCCCGACGACGCGGCAACCAGCGAGCCGATCGTGGCGAGCTGCACCCACGTGCCGAGGTCCGACGCCGCGCCCGCTGTCCAGCACACTGCGAAGGCCCGGTGGCGCAACGGACGCAGACCGGCGATGGGCACGGAGCGCTACCCTATCGACGGCACCGGCGAGGCGGCCCTGCCGGTCGTCGATGATCGAGCGACCGTCAGACGATCTTCGAGCCGGTCTTGCCCCAGTAGGCGTCGCGCAGGAGCCGCTTGTAGAGCTTGCCGGTCGGGAGGCGCGGCAGCTCGGCGACGAAGTCGACCGTGCGCGGCACCTTGAAGTGCGCGATGTGCTCCCGGGCGTACGCGATCAGCTCCCGGGCCAGCTCGTCGGACGGCTCGACCCCTTCGGCCGGCTGGACGACGGCCTTGACCTCCTCGCCGAGGTCCTCGTTGGGGACCCCGAACACGGCGACGTCGGCAACCATCGGATGGAGCACGAGGCAGTCCTCGATCTCCTGCGGGTAGATGTTCACCCCGCCGGCGATGATCATGAACGCCTTGCGGTCGGTGAGGTAGAGGAACCCCTCGGCGTCGACGTAGCCGACGTCGCCGAGCGTGGACCAGTTGGTGTGTTCGGGATGCTGTGAGCCACGCGTCTTGTCGGGGGCATTGTGGTATTCGAACGGCATCGTCTCGCGCTCGAAGTAGATGGTGCCCGCCTCGCCGGTGGGCAGCTCCACGCCGGCCTCGTCGCAGATGTGGACGATCCCGAGGATCGGCCGGCCGACCGTGCCCGGGTGGGTCAGCCAGTCGTGGCTGTTCACGTACGTGTAGCCGTTGGCCTCGGTGCCCGCGTAGTACTCGTAGAGGATCGGGCCCCACCACTCGATCATCTGCCGTTTGACCTCGACCGGGCACGGCGCAGCGGCGTGGATCGCGCAGGTGTGGGAGCTGAGGTCGTGGGCGTGGCGCTGCTCGTCAGGCAGCTTGAGCATGCGGCTGAACATCGTTGGCACCCACTGGCTGTGGGTGACCCGGTAGCGCTCGATCAGCGCAAGCGCCTCGGCCGGGTCGAACTTCTCCATCACCACGACCGTGCCACCGACGGTCTGCACCCCGGCGCAGAAGCCGAGCGGGGCAGAGTGGTACAGCGGTGCAGGCGACAGGTACACGGTGTCGGGCGTGACCCCGTACAGCGGGCCAAGGATCGGGTTCAGGTTCGCCGGATCGTCGACGAGGCGGCCGTTGAGAGCCCGCTTGATCCCCTTCGGCCGACCGGTGGTGCCGGAGGAGTAGAGCATCAGATCGCCCCGGGGCTGCACGGCCAGCGGCTCGGCCGGATGGGCGGCGAGCGCCGTGTCGTAGTCGTCGAACCCAGCGAGCCGGCCGCCGATGACGAGGCGCACCGGACAATCGGGAACGAGCGGCGGCAGCCCTGCCGCGACATCGGCGACGTAGGTGGTGACCACGAGGGCCTTCGCCCCGCAGTCGTTGACGATGTAGGCCGCCTCGTCGGTCTGCAGGTAGCGGTTCACCGTCGTGAGATACAGCCCGGAGCGGAACGCCGCCCACGTGACCTCGAAGAACTCGGGCACGTTGTCGGCGAAGATCGCCACGTGGTCGCCGGGGCGCAGCCCGGCCGCCCACCACAGCTGCGCCAACCGGTTCGAGCGGTCGTCGAGCGCGCGGTAGGTGAGCGCCTGCCCGGTACGGCCCATGATCACGGCGGGCTTGTCCGGGGTGGTCTGCGAATGGGCGCCGGGGTACACGGCCCCAACCCTAGGGAGTCGGCGCGACGCCGGTCAGGCCCGGGCTGCGGCGAGTTCGGCATTCATTGCGTCGAGCGCCGCCGCGACCGGCTCCCGCCAGTCGACGACCTCGCTCGCCTGCCAGGCGCCGAGGATCGAACGGCTGGCGTTCACGAGGACGCCTGCGCCGTCGGCGGCGCGGGCTCCGGCGACGGCGTCGGCCGCGCTTGCGCCCTGAGCTCCGTACCCGGGCACGAGGAACACCGTGTCGGGCATGCGGTCCCGCAGGGCGACGGCCTGCTGCGGCCAGGTGGCGCCGACGACGGCACCGACCGCGCTCAGGCCACAGCGGCCACGGTGCTCGTGACCCCAGCCGGCGACGAGATCGGCCATCCGATCTGCGGCGCCGGTGTCCTGGAGGTCGGCCGCCGACGGATTGGACGTGCGGACGAGCACGAACACGCCATGACCCGGCCGCAGGAACGGGGCGATCCCATCGACGCCCAGGTAGCCGTTGATCGTCGCCCAGTCGGCTCCGAGGCCGGCATCGGCGGCCAGCGCACGGCCGTCAAACCCGGGCGCCCCGCCGAACATCGCCTGGGCGTAGTGCTCCGCAGTCGACCCGATGTCGTTGCGCTTGCCGTCGACGATCACCTCGACCCCCCGGGCACGGGCGTGCGCAACGGTGCGCGCCAGCGCCTGCCACCCGGCGCCGCCGTAGGCCTCGAAGCAGGCGACCTGCGCCTTCACCGCCGCGCAGCGGCCGGCGACGGCGTCGACGACCCCCTGGCAGAAGGCTGCGAACGCAGACGCGACCGCACCGGCATTGTCACCCCGACGAGCGAGTGCGTCGGCGACGATCGCCGGGGGCAGCAACCCCGGCCGGGGGTCGAGCCCGACGCAGGCGATCGAACCGGTCCGCTCGACGGCGGCCACGAGACGGTCGGCCACATGCTCCACGGCGGCGAGGCTACGCCGAGGCACCGAGCGCCGCTGCGATCACCTCGGCCAGTGCGCGGGCACCGGCATCGGACAGGTGCAACCCGTCGGAGGCGAACCACTCGGGTCGTCTGGTGCTCGGCCCCCGCCAGTCGATCAGCTGCAGCCGCCCCGGGTACCGCGCCAGCGCCGCAGCGAGTTCCACATTGTGGCCGGCGAACCGGCCCCCGACCTCGTTGTAGGTCACCCAGTACACGGAGCCGACCCCGATGGCCGCCAGCTCTCGCATGACGACGTCCACGTCCCCGGCGATCGACGGGTCGTTATAGCCGGCTTCGACGACGACGGTCCGATAGCCCTCGCCGGCCCGGCGCCGGATGGCCTCGACGGCGGTGTCGGGCGTGCGCCCGTTGGTCGTGCAGCTCGTCGTGACGAGTCGCCGGCACACCTCGGCGTCGATCGTCCCGGCGGCGCCGGCGAGGAGGCGGGCCCGGGCGGTGGCATCGCTCCCAACCGCTGCAAGTACCGAGTCGCCCAGGTAGAGCACCCGGCCGCCCGACGATCCGGGGTACGAGCCCGGGTACGCCAACCCGGGGTACGACGGCGTCGGGCCGAAGGACGTGGCCGGGCTGGTCGCAGGTGGGATGGTCGCCGATGGGGCGGTCACGTACGGCAGCCGGGTGGGAGCGGATGGTCGGGTCGGCACTGCGACGGCGTCGGGTTCGGGCAGCGTCGCGCGCGTGGAGGCCGGTGGGTCGCTCACCCCGCCGCTCGGCCAGCCGGCCACCTTCGACCCGCCCGGCTGCGCGACCGCATCGTTGCCGCACGCGCCCAGCACGAGCACGAGGCCGATGACCGCCAGGCCGCGCATCACCCGACAGTCCACCACGCGGGCGCCTGGAACGCGCGTCGCCTGGAACGCGGCACGGGCCGCCCCCGCAGGGGCGGCCCGTGCTGTGCCCGGGGAGTCCCCCGTGCTCGAGCGGTCAGTTGCCGATCAGGCGGCGACCGACGCCTTCTTCACCGTGGCGAAGGTGCCGAGCTTGCCCTCGACGTTGATGAGCGACTTCTCATCGAGCGGCACGAACGTCCCGAGCACCTTCGGATCGGTGATCGTGTACTTGGCGAGACGGCCGAACTCGGTGAGGTAGGCGTCCTTCAGACCCTCCATCTTCACGCCCGTGTCGAGCAGGTTGACCGGCGACTTGGGCAGCACGATCGACCGGGCGGCGATCATGATGTTGCCCCGGTCGAGCCCACCTTGCATCTTTTCGGCGGCCTTCAGGATCTCCGTCATGTAGTACGCGAAGACCCATCCGGTGAAGTAGGTCGACTGCTTGGGATCGAGGCCGCCCTTGGTCGTCTGCTCGACCCACAGCTTCACGAACGGATCATCCTTGAGCGCCGGGTCGAGCGGGTTCTTGATCGACTCGATGATGATCGTGTCCTTGCCGGTGAGGCCCTGGTCCACGAGCGGCTTGAAGAACTGGCCGGTCGAGCCACAGGTGGCCGACATCAGCACCGTCTTCGGCTTCCAGGCGCCCTTCTCCACCTCGGCCATCGACTGGGTGCAGAACGCGCCGGACGTCTGGATGAGCAGCACGTCGGCGTTGGTCGCCGCCAGGTTGGTGAAGTTGTTGGTCAGGTTCGGGGCGGTCGCCTCGTGCAGCTCTTCCTTCGCGAGCGTGAGGTTCGTGCCCTTGATGCCGGCCTTGACCGAGTTGGCGTACTGCTTGCCGAAGTCGTTGTTGAAGGTGACCATCGCCAGCTTGGCACCGCTCGGGTAGGTCTTCTTCAGGTAGTCGACCCAGATCGAACCCTCGGTCCAGTAGTCGAGCTGCATGCCCGTGGTCCACGGGTGGTTCTCGACGTCACCCCAGTCGGCGCCGCCGGTGCCGTTGAGCAGCTGCGGCATGCACTGCTCGTTGGTGGCGTCCCAGATGGCGAGGTTGTTCGGCGTGCCCAGGATCGTGAGCAGCGAGGCGTACTTCTTCGTCTGCAGGGCCTCGTTGACGTTGGTCTTCGTCTGCGCGGCCTGGTACACGTCGTCTTTGACATCCAGCTTGATCTGGCGGCCACCGACCCCGCCCGTCGTGCCGATGTAGTTGAAGTAGTTGATGGCGCCGTCGGCGATCAGGCCGAACCCGGCAAGCGGGCCCGACTTGGGCAGCGAGATGAACAAGGAGATCTCCTTGTCGGTGATCCCCTGCTTCGCGTTCCAGTCCGACGGGCACTTCGAGGTGTCGATCTGGAAACCACCCGTGCCCTTGT
>JBEIFW010000207.1:0-5658 GCA_040382215.1 Acidimicrobiales bacterium | reverse complement strand
GGGCCCGCCCAATCCGGTGGCTTTGACCACCCCTATTCCCAAAGGCAAGATAATGTCCCTGCGTAATATCGCCATCATCGCGCACGTCGATCATGGCAAGACCACCCTCGTCGACGCGCTCTTGCGCACCACGGGGGTCTTCCGCGCGAACCAGGTCATCGCCGACCGGGTTCTCGACTCGATGGACCAGGAACGCGAGCGAGGGATCACGATCCTCGCCAAAGCGGCCTCGATCCGCTGGCGGGGCCTTCGGGTCAACCTCGTCGACACCCCGGGCCACGCCGACTTCGGCGGTGAGGTCGAGCGGGCCCTGGCACTCGTCGACGGTGTGCTGCTGCTCGTCGATGCGGCCGAGGGGCCACTGCCCCAGACCCGCTACGTGCTGTCCAAGGCCCTCGAGCGCAACTTGCCGGCCGTGGTCGTGATCAACAAGGTCGACCGTTCCGACGCCCGAGCCGACGAGGTGCTCGACGAGGTCGAGCAGCTGTTCATGGACCTCGCCCACGACCCCGAGCAGCTGGAGTTCCCCGTCGTGTCCTGCGTGGCTCGCGAGGGTCGCTCGATGCGCGGCATCGGCATGCCAGGTCCCGACGACGACCTGTCGGCGCTGCTCGACACGCTGGTCGAGACGGTGCCCGCACCGCAGGCCGACCTCCACGAGCCGTTGCAGGCGATCGTCACGAACCTCGACGCGTCGGAGTACCTCGGTCGTCTCGCCGTGGGCCGGGTGCTCGCCGGGGCGTTGCGCAAGGGCGACACGGTGGCCCTGTGCACCACCGATGACGGTGAACCCGCCGTGGTCCGCCGCCGCCTCACCCAGCTGATGGGATTCGAAGGCATCGGCCGGGTCGAGCTCGATGAGGTGGTCGCCGGCGATCTGTTCGTCCTCGCCGGTTTCCCCGAGGTCGAGGTGGGCGACACCCTCGCCGACCCGATCACACCGGTCGCGCTGCCCCGCTTGAGTGTCGACGAGCCGGTGCTCACCATGACGTTCGGGGTGAACACGTCGCCGCTGTCGGGTCGCGAGGGCAAGTACCTGACGAGCCGCCACCTGCGCGAGCGACTCGAGCGCGAGGTGCTCGGCAACGTGTCGATCCGGCTCGCGCCGACCGATTCCCCCGACGTGATCGAGGTCGCCGGGCGCGGCGAACTGCAGCTCGCCGTGCTCATCGAATCGATGCGCCGGGAGGGCTTCGAGCTCCAGGTGAGCCGGCCCGAGGTGATCACCCGGGACATCGACGGGGTCCGCCACGAGCCGCTCGAGCGGGGAACGTGCGACGTTCCCGACGACCACGTCGGCACCGTCACCCAGACGATCGCCCCTCGCAAGGGCCGGGTGACCGACCTTCGGCCGGGCGATCCGGGGCGCACCATCGTCACGTTCGAGGCGCCGGCGCGTGGCCTGATCGGGTTCCGGTCGCTGCTGCTCACCCTCACCCGGGGCACGGCGCTGCTGCACCAGCACCACGCCGGCTGGACGCCGTGGGCGGGAGAGCTGCCGCACCGGTCGGGCGGGGCGATGATCGCCGATCGCTCGGGCTCGACGACCGGCTACGCGCTCGACAACCTGCAGCAGCGCGGGGAGTTGTTCGTGGAGCCGGGCACCGCGGTCTACGAGGGCATGGTCGTGGGAGAGAACGCTCGCAGCACCGACATGGTCGTGAACTGCGTGCGGGAGAAAGAAAAGACCAACATCCGCACCCACTCCCACGACGATGCGGTCAAGCTCGCCGCCCCACGCGTCCAGACGTTGGAGACCGCGATCGAGTTCATCGCCGATGACGAACTCGTCGAGGTGACGCCGAAGTCGGTGCGGATCCGCAAGCGGCTGCTCGTCGAGTCCGACCGTCGGCGCGTCGCGAAGCGCGCCGGGGGCTGAGCGGCTCTCAGCCGACCGGCTCCCGCCGGCCCCGCACGGCCGGGTGGGGGAGCCAGGTGCGGGTCGGCCGGGCCCGGAGCTGCTCGGCCAGCAGCGCGTAGGGCCCTTCGCCGACGAGTTCGACGATCTCGTCCCGCAGGGTCTCGTAGACCGGGCGGTGGTCCACGAACGCGTCGGGGGCCTCGGTGCACCACCAGTGGAACTCGCCGCCGCCCGGGCCCCAGTCGCGACGCTTCCACTCGCGCAGCGTCGAGGTTGCGTGCCCGTAGTCGTCGATCTCCTCGTTCAACCGCAACGGCAGCTGCCAGCACACGTCGGGCTTCCAGTCGAGCGGGCGCTCCGCGGCGGCGAGCGCAGCCTGGTGCAGTGCGCAGCCGGCGCCGGCGGCGAACCCCGGGCGGTTCAGGAAGATGCAGGCGCCATCGACGAGTCGCGTGACGACGACGCCGTCGGCGCCCTCGGTGTGCCAGCCCGAACGGCGGGCCCGGCGGCGGAACTGCCAGGTGTCGTCGGTGAGGCGCTCGACGAACGCGGTGGTCTCGGCGAGGTCGTCGTCGTCGACGAAGTGGGCGCCGTAGCTGCAGCATCCGTGGGCGAGCTCGGCGGCCGGCCCGGTGAGCACCCCTTGGCAGCCGGCGCCGTAGATGCAGCTCCAACGCGAGGTGAGAAACGTGACGTCGAAGACCCAGGTGCGGTCCTCGTCGGGATCGTCGAAGGAGAGCCACTCGTGGACGTCGTCGGGCACGGGGGCCACCGTACGCGACGGCGGGCGGCAGTAGCGTCGGCGGCGATGGCCACCGACCTGCTCGTAGAGGAACTGCGCGAGGCGATCGGCTCGCAGCGGGTGCGGACCGGCGCCGCAGAGCTCAGCCTCTACCGGCGAGACGCGTCGAACATGAGCGGCTCGGCCCACGTGGTCTGCCTCGTGTCGTCCACCGCGGACGTGGTCGCTTGCGTGCAGGCGGCGGTCCGCCACGGCCGGCCGTTCACGGCGCGGGGTTCGGGTACCGGTCTGGCCGGGGGAGCGGTGCCGCTCGATGACGCCGTCGTCATCGTCACGGCGCGCATGGACCGTGTGCTGTCGATCGATGCCGAGCAGCGCATTGCGTGGGTGGAGCCCGGGGTGCTGAACCTGGACCTGTCGCGCCACACCCGCCCGCTCGGGCTCCATTATGCGCCGGACCCGTCGAGCCAGCAGTCGTGTTCGATCGGCGGCAACGTCGCCACCAACGCCGGTGGCCCGCACTGCCTGGCCGAGGGCGTGACGTCGATGCACGTGCTCGCCGTCGAGGTCGTGCTCCCCGACGGAGCCGTCGCCGTCCTCGGCGGCGAAGATCCCGAGCCGGCCGGGTACGACCTGCGCGGTGCGTTCGTCGGCGGTGAGGGCATGCTCGGCGTGGCCACCCGCATCGCAGTGCGCCTGGTGCAGAACCCGCCGACGGTGACGACGATGCTGCTCGACTTCGGCGAGGTGCGCGACGGTGCCGCCACGGTGTCGGCGGTGATCGCCGACGGCCTCGTACCCGCTGCGCTCGAGATGATGGACGCCCCGATCACCCGCGCCGTCGAGTCCTACGTCCATGCCGGGTTCCCGCTCGACGCGGCAGCGGTGCTGATCGTGGAGGTCGACGGCCAGCCGGCTGCGGTTGCCGACGGGGTGGAACGGGTGCGCCGGATCGGCCTGGCGCACGGGGCCCGATCGGTGCGGGTGGCTGCGACGGAGGCCGAGCGGGCGGCGATCTGGAAGGGGCGCAAGACGGCGTTCGGGGCGATCGCGCGAATCAAGCCGAACTACTACCTCCACGACACCGTGGTGCCGCGGGCTCGGCTGGTGGAGGTGCTCGAGCAGGTGTACGAGATCGCCGACCGCCACGAACTCATCGTGATGAACGTCTTCCACGCCGGTGACGGCAACCTGCATCCGCTGCTGGTGTTCGACAAGCGCGAGCCCGGGATCATGGACCGCGTCCACGCCGCCGGCGACGAGATCGTCCGGGTTTCGGTCGCCGCCGGCGGCGGGTTGTCGGGCGAGCACGGCATCGGTCTCGAAAAGCGCGACCTGATGCCGCTGCTGTTCTCCCCGGCGGATCTCGAGGCGCAGGCCCGGCTGCGTGCCGCGTTCGACCCGCACGGCGTCGCCAACCCGCACAAGGTGCTGCCCGAGGGCTCCCGCTGCGGCGACGTGCACGCCGGCACCCTGCCGGAGGGCGCGTGGATCTGAGCAGCGTGGTCGAAGCGCTCGCCGAACCGGGCCCGGTGGCGCCGGCCGGCTTCACGAGCCGCTGGTCGGTCGGCGGCGCCGTCGCGCCGGAGGCCCGCCTGGTGCGCGCCCCGGCCGGCATCGTGCGGATCCAGCCCGAGGAGATGGTCGTGCACTGCGGGGCCGGGACGCCGGTCGACGAGCTCGCCGCGGCCCTGGCCGAGGTGGGCCAGCGCGTGGCGCTCCCGGCCGGCGGCACCGTGGGCGGTGCGCTCGCGGTCGGTCGCAGCGGCGTGTGCCGGCTCGGCCACGGCCCGGTGCGTGACCCCCTGCTGCAGGCGTGCGTCGTGCTCGCGGACGGGACCGAGGTGCGCGCCGGCGGCCCGACGGTGAAGAACGTGAGCGGTTTCGACCTGTGCCGTCTGCTGGTCGGGTCGCTCGGCACGCTCGCCGTGCTCGGGGACGTGATCCTGCGGACACGCCCCCTGCCGGCCCGCCACGGCTGGTTCCGGGCGCTGGCCGGCGTCGACCCGGATGCGTTGCGGGTGGCGCTGTTCCGGCCGAGCGCCGTGCTCTGGGACGGCACGACGACCTGGGTGTGTCTCGAAGGGCATCCCGACGACGTCGGACGCGAGGTGCGCGCCCACGGGCTCGAGGAGATCGACGGCCCGCCGGCGCTGCCCGCCGGGGGCCGGGCCTCGGTGCCGCCGGCCGCCGTGGCCGGCTTCTCGTCCTACGACGGTGCGTTCGTCGCCGAGGGTGGCGTCGGCGTTGTGCACCTCGACCGTCCCTGGGTGGCCCCGCCCGTGGATCCGGTGGTGCGGGAGCTGAATCGCCGGTTGAAGCAGCAGTTCGATCCGACCGGCCGGCTCAGCCCGGGCCGCGACCCCCTGGTGCGAGGAGTGTCGTGAAGCTGCACGTCGTCGACGATGAACTGGCGAGCTGCGTGAGCTGCGGGTTGTGCCTGCCGCACTGCCCGACCTACCGGGTCAGCGGGGAGGAGGCGGCCTCACCGCGGGGCCGGATCGCCGTTATGCGGTTGCTCCACTGGGAGGACGCTCCGCCTGACGACGAGGCCGTCGGATTCCTCGAGGCGTGCGTGCAGTGCCGCGCCTGCGAGACGGCGTGCCCGTCGGGCGTCCCGTACGGCCGGCTCATCGAGGGAGCAAAGGAGAGCCTCGCCGCCGTCGGCCGGATCACCCCGCGCTGGCAGCGGCTCGCCTACCGGAGTCTCGGCCACCATCGGTTGCTCGTCGCCGGTTCCCGGGTGCTCGCGCTCGCGCAACGGCTCCGCCTCGTGCCCCGGCGCGTCGGCCTGCCTCGCTTGCCGCTACGGGCTGCGCCGCTACGGCCCGCCCCGCCGAGGTCAGGAGCGATGCCGGTCTGGCTGTTCACGGGCTGTGTCATGGACGCGTGGCAGCGTGACGTGCATGCCGCCACCCTCCGTGTGCTCGAAGCGGCCGGCGCAACGGTCTCCCTCCCCGGTGCGGGTGCAGCGTGTGGCGGGGCCCGGCACGGCCACGCCGGACTCGCCGACCCGGCCCGGGCGCGCGCAACGCGAGTGATTCGGGCGTTGCCC
>JBEIFW010000206.1:0-5729 GCA_040382215.1 Acidimicrobiales bacterium | reverse complement strand
GTCGCCGCCCCGACCACGGCGGCGACCCCGACCCCGCCGCCGTCGCTCCTGGCCCGGGGGCCGTTCGGGTCCGGCTGGGAGGACGCCGGACCGTTCCCGGCCGGCCCGAACGACGCCACGACATCCACGGTGCCCAATTGGTGCGGTCGCAATCCGGGCGCACCGGCGCCGACCTCGACGGCGACGACCGCGTGGCGTCAGACCGACAGCGGGTCACCGACGCTGCTCGTGCGCGCCGAGCGCTACGGGGCCGGCGGCGGAGCCGGCCGTTTGGCCGCGGTCACCGGAGTGACCCTGCCGTGCACCTGGACCGACACCGATGGCAAGCGATTCATCGCCGATTCGACGGTCGGTCCCAACACTGGTGGCGGGCAGGTCCTCGTGAAGGTCACCGACCGTGCGGCCGGGACGTGGTGGACGATCGTCGTGCTCCAACAGGGCGACGACGTGCTGATCCTTGCGCTCGACAGCTCGGAGTCCGGCCGGCTCGATGCAACCGTCGCGGCCGCAGCGTCCCGGCTGCGGGGCCGGACGGGGTGAGGCGGGGCGCAGCGCCGTAACCTCGGCGCCGATGTCTGTTCCCGCCAGCGGTCCCGCCGACGTCGGCGAGGTCGCCGCCGCCCTCGCCGCCCACGACTACCTTCCCGACGAGGGCCTCGCCACCGCCGTGTTCCTTGCCATGCGGCTCGGTCGCCCGCTGCTGCTCGAAGGCGAAGCCGGCGTCGGCAAGACCGAGCTCGCCAAGGTGCTCGCACGCTGGACGGGTGGCGAGTTGATCCGCCTGCAGTGCTACGAGGGGATCGACGCGGCACAGGCCGTCTACGAGTGGGACTACTCCCGCCAGTTGCTCCACCTGCGAGCCGCTGAAGCGGCCGGCACCGCTCGGGGTGAGTCGGTGGCGGTGCTGGAAGCCGAGCTCTACTCCGAGCGCTTCTTGGTCAAGCGTCCGATCCTTCGCGCCGTGGCCGAACGGGAGGGCCCGGCGCCGATCCTGTTGATCGACGAGGTCGACCGGGCCGACGACGAGTTCGAAGCGTTCCTGCTCGAGGTCCTGTCCGACTACCAGGTCACCGTGCCCGAGCTCGGCACCTTCCGTGCCGAACGCCCACCGCTGGCCATCCTCACGTCGAACCGCACGCGCGACGTGCACGACGCCTTGAAGCGTCGCTGCCTCTACCACTGGGTCGAGCACCCCGATTTCGAGCGCGAGGTGGCGATCGTTCGGTTGCGCGTCCCGGCGGCCGGTGAGCGGTTGGCCCGAGAGGTGGCCGCTGCGGTCGAAGCGATGCGGTCGATGGGTCTCTACAAACCGCCCGGCGTCGCCGAGACGATCGACTGGGCGACGTCGTTGGCCCTGCTCGGGCGGGCGCAGCTCGACGAGGCCGCGGTGTCGGCCACGCTCGGCACCGTCCTCAAGTACCGCGAGGATGCGGACCGGGTGCGCTCGAGCGGTTTGCCCACGCTGATCCGCCAGGCGTATGACCGCAGCGGCGCCGGCTGAATCGGCCGTACCGGCTGGACCGGCGGAGGCGCTGGCCGTCGCGTTTGGACGGCTGCTGCGCTTGGCCGGCCTGCGGGTGCCGGTCGACACGGTGCTGGCATTCGCCCGGGCGCTCGGCGAACTCGGTGTCGTCGACCGGGATGCGGTCTACTGGGCGGGCCGGGCCACGTTGGTGCGCCGGCCCGAGGATCACGAGCTCTACGACCGGGCGTTCGCAGTGTTCTGGGAGCGGCGCCGGGCGGTGGTCGAGCCCGAAGGGCCGCAGCGCACGATCACGATCACGCTGGCCGCCGACGATGGTGACGAGGCCGCCGACGACGGGCCCGACGAGGCCGACGCCTCCGACGACGAGGTGCTGCAGCTCCGGTTTTCGGCGAGCGAAGTGTTGCGGGACAAGGACTTCGCAAGCTGCTCGGATGCCGAACTCGTCGAGGCGCAAGCACTGATGACCCAGTTGCGGCTCTCGGGGGCGCGTCGTCGGAGCCGTCGGCTGGTCCCGTCTCGCCGGCCCGGCGCACACCCGGATCTTCGGCGCACGGTCCGGGCCGCCCTGCGCGCCGGTGGCGAACCGATCCAGCGGCGCTACCTGGTGCCCGGGGAACGGTTGCGCCGGCTGGTCCTGCTGCTCGACGTCTCGGGCTCCATGGAGCCCTACGCCCGGGCGCTGGTGCGCTTCACGCACGCCGCCGTCGTCGGCCGCCAACGCGTCGAGGTGTTCGCGCTGGGCACCCGGCTGACCCGCATCACGCGCGAGCTGTCGAGCCGAGACCCCGACGTGGCGCTGACCCGCGCAGCGCAGCGGGTCGTCGACTGGTCCGGGGGTACCCGGCTCGGGGAGGGGCTCCGGCGGTTCAACGACGAGTGGGGGGTGCGCGGCATGGCGCGCGGCGCCGTCGTCGTCATCCTCTCCGACGGCTGGGACCGCGGCAGCCCCGAACTGCTGGCCGAACAGATGGAGCGCCTCCACCGGGTGGCGTTCCGCGTGGTGTGGGTGAACCCGCTCAAGGTCACCCCGGGCTATGCGCCCTTGGCCCGGGGCATGGCGGCGGCTCTGCCGCACCTCGACGACTTCGTCGAGGGCCACTCGGTCGCGGCGCTCGAACAGCTCGCTGCCGTGATCGCCCGCCCCTGATCGTCGCCGGGACTTCATCTGCCGGCGGTGCAGCCGTCGGCAACCGTTCACCCCGGCCGAGTGTGCTCCCCGCATGCGCCGCAGCTCGGTCCTCGCCGTCCTGTCCACGTTTGCGATCGGTTCGGCCGGCCTGGTGGCCGGGGCCGCTGGCGCAGCGCCACGACCGCTGAGCGCCTTGCCGGTGGATCAGGTCCGCCTGCGGGCGATCGGCACCTTCGATTCCGGCAGCGGCAATGCCGGCGCCGAGATCTCGGCGTTCGACCCGACGACGAAGCGGCTGTTCGTCACGAACGGTGCGGCCAAGCGGATCGACGTCGTCGACCTGGCGAACCCGGCCGCTCCCACCAAGATCGCCGAGTTCTCGATCGCGCCCTACGGGTTCGACCTCCAGGGCGTGGCGGCCCGCAACGGGATCGTCGCCGTGGCACTCCAAGGTCTGAACCCCACGACCGGGAAGACCGACCCCGGCAGCGTGCTGTTCCTGCGCGGGTCGGGCGATCTGAGCGGCGGGCTGACCGTGCTCACCCAAACCACCGTCGGTGCGCTGCCCGACATGATCATGTTCACTGCCGACGGCACCAAGGTGCTCACCGCCGACGAAGGTGAGCCCCGCTGCACCGGGGGTGTCTACGTCGATCCGGAGGGTTCGGTGTCGATCATCGAACTGACCGGTGACGCGACGGCGCTTTCGGCGACAGCCTCGACGGTGTCGTTCTCAGGGCTCAGCGCTGCTGCGCTGCGGGCCCAGAGCCCGGCTGTGCGCATCTTCGGCCCGGGCGCGACCGCAGCCCAGGACCTCGAGCCGGAGTACATCACCGTCGATCCGGCCGGCACGACGGCCTGGGTGACCCTGCAGGAGAACAACGCCGTCGCCGTGATCGACCTGGCGACGCGGAGCGTGACCGCAGTGGTCGGTCTCGGCACGAAGGACTGGTCGAGCGCTGCGCTCGACACCTCGGATCGCGACGTGGAGGGTGTGACCGGCAGCGGTGCAAACAACCGTCGCATCAACATCGTGCCCCGACCGATTCGCGGCATGTACCAGCCCGATGCGATCGCCTCGACGGTGTTTGGCGGGCAGACCTACCTCTTCACGGCCAACGAGGGTGACGCACGCACCGACTGGGCGCCGTGCATCAACGAGGAGGCAATGGGCAGCCAACTCACGGTGAGCAACACTGTCACCGCCGGGCTGTCGAGCTTGGCTGCCGACGAGGACGACCTCGGACGGCTGAAGGTCACCGTCGCCGAACCGGCCACCAACGGGGGTCGCAACCTCTACCCGAACCAGACGGCGCCGTCGACGGTCGCGCAGGACACCCTGTACTCGTTCGGCGCCCGCTCGATGTCGGTCTGGTCGGCCCAGGGTGCGCTGGTGTGGGACTCGGGCAGTCAGATCGAGGAGTACATCGCGGCCAGGTATCCCGCGTGGCACAACATCAACAACGGCCTGGCCGCCGACTGGGACACCCGCAGCGACGACAAGGGACCCGAACCCGAGGGCGTCGCCGTAGGGTCGGCGTACGGTCGTACCTTCGCCTTCCTGGGGTTGGAGCGCGCCGGCGGGATCATGGTCTTCGACGTCACGGATCCCACGGCGCCCGTGATCGCCACGTACGCCAACCCGCGCATGGCCGGATCGGGCATCGGCTCGGCCGACATCTCGCCCGAGGGCGTGCAGTTCGTGCCGGCCGATCAGAGTCCGAACGGCCTACCGCTCGTGATCGCCACCCATGAGATCTCGGGCACGACCACGGTGTTCGCGCTCGAACCGGTCGGTGGGCACCGTTTCGAAGCGAGCCCGCAACGGATCCTGGACACTCGTACGTCAGGCATCTTGGCCCCGGCCTCGACCCGCAGCGTGCCGGTGCCGGGGCTTCCCGCCGAAGGGGTCGCTGCGGTGCTCGTCAACGTGACGGCGACGGAGGGGCTGGGCACCGGTTTCGTGACGGTGTACGGCGGTGGTGCGTGGCCCGGAACCAGCACGCTCAATCTCGACCGGGTCGGCCAGACCGTCGCCAACCTCACCCTGGTCCCGGTGGCGAGTGACGGATCGATCACGGTGTACAGCCAGCCGTCCACGCATCTCGTGATCGATCTTGTCGGGCGGTTCGTGGCGACGCCCTCGGCGATCGAGGGGCGATTCGTGCCGGTTGCTCCAGCCCGGTTGCTCGACACCCGGTCTGGAGCGGTTCGGCCTGCTGGCTCGACGACGGACGTGTCCGTCGCCGGTCAGGGCGGTGTGCCGGCGACGGGTGTCGGGGCGGCGGTGGTGACGATCACGTCGACGGAATCGACCGGTGTCGGTTTCGTCGCCGCCTTCGCGCGGGGGACGGCGTGGCCCGGGACCAGCACGCTCAACGTCGACCGTGCCGGTCAGGACATCCCGAACCTTGCCGTCGTGCCGCTTGGTGCCGATGGTTCGATCTCGTTGCTCAACCAACCGCCGACGCACCTGATCGTCGACGTGGTCGGGTACGTGACCGGTACGGGAGCAACGTCCGGCGGGAGCGGACTGTTGCTGCTCGGTTCCCCGACCCGCGTGCTCGACACGCGCACGGGGCCGAAGCCGGTTGCGGCATCCACCCAGACCGTGCCGGCCGGCCCGGTCGTCGCCCTCGCCGGACCGGCGCTCGTCAACCTCACGCTCACCGAGACGGCGGCGCGAGGGTTCGTGACGGCCTGGTCGGGCCAAGGGCCGCGCCCGGGCACGAGCAACCTGAACGCTTCGGGGCCGGATGCAACGACGGCATCAGCGGCCTTCGTCGAGCGGGCACCGTCGGGAACGACGGCGGTCTACGTGCAGCCGAGCGCCCATCTCGTCGTCGACCGGCTCGGCGTGTTCACCGCCTGACCGTCCGGCGCTGCGGATCAACCGACGTTGGCGAGCAGGAAGTCCTGCAGCTCGGCGGCGGGTAGCGGCCGGGCCAGGTGGAAGCCCTGGGCCTCCTCGCAGCCCAGCGCCCGCAGCAGGTCCCAGGTCTGTTGGTCCTCGACGCCTTCGGCCACGCAGGACAGCGACAGGTTGCCGGCCAGGCCGATCACGCTGCGGGCGATGACGAGATCGTTGTGGTTCGTGGCCAGGTCGGCACGAAG
>JBEIFW010000205.1:0-5771 GCA_040382215.1 Acidimicrobiales bacterium | reverse complement strand
GACCCAGTCGGTCCAGGTGCCGCCGCTGAGGCTCCGCACGGCGAGCTCCACCTGGCTGGGGGTGTCGAGCTCGAGGATCACCTGGGACGGGCCGCCGGTCAGGGGCACCGTCGCGCCGAGCGGCTGGTCGACCTCGAGGGCCTGGGCCGCGACCTCGTCGGCCTCGTGCTCGTCGGCCTCGTGCTCGTCGGCCTCGTGCTCGTGTGCCTCGTGGGCGGCTTCGACCTCGTCGGGCAGGGCGGCGAGCGGCGCGAGGACGGCCTCGTGCCTGCGGACCTCGAAGCCCGACGCCACCGTCACGACGGCAGGATCGGCGGAGGCTCCAGCGGCCGGGACCAGTCCGACCAGGGGCGACGTGAGGCTCAGGACCGCGGCGGCCGCGGCGAGTCGGCGATGCATGGGTGGGGACCGTCCAAGGGGTTGCGTTCCGCCCGCTCCCTCCGAGGGGATGGTACCCGTGCATCGGCCCGAGGGGCCCGCGGCTTCAGCCCTTCGCGCCGACCACCTCGGCGGCGACCCGGCCGAGGAGCTCGATCGGCTCGAGCTCGTGCCCGTTGACCGGCAGGCTCAGGGTGAACCCGTCGACGCCGGACTCGAGCCGTCGGGCGAGCTGCTCGCCGACCTCGTCCGGACCGCCGACGACGAACGCGGCGAGGAGACGGTCGCGGGTGCCGTCGTCCATCGAGGTGAGGTCGATGCCGCGGGCGCCGAAGAAGCCGGCCGCCGCCGCCATGGCCTGTTCGTGGGTGGGGGCGATGAGGCAGATCTGCTGCAGCGACACGGTGATCTCGGACCGGTCCCGGCCGATGTCGTCGCAGTGACGGGCCAGGGCGTCGAGCTTGCGGGGCACCTCGTCGACCGAGCAGGTCAGGTTCGACTCGTCGCCGTACCGGGCCACCAGACGCAGGGTCTTGCGCTCGCCGCTGCCGCCGATCATCACGGGGATCCGGCTGATCGGCGGCGGTTCGTTGATGGCGTCGCTGACCGAGTAGTGCCGGCCCACCATCGTCGGTCGCTCGCCGCGCAGCATCGGGAGGATGATGCGCAGCGCCTCCTCGAGCTTCTCGAAGCGCTCGGTGAACGTGCCGAAGTCGTAGCCGTAGGCGACGTGCTCGAGCTCGAACCACCCGGCGCCGATCCCGAGCTGGGCCCGACCGCCGGAGACGATGTCGAGGGTGGTGACCACCTTGGCCAGGAAGGCCGGGTTCCGGTACGTGTTGCCGGTGACCAGGGCCGACAGCCGCGCCTGGCGGGTGCGGCCCGCCAGCGCCGACAGCAGGGTGTAGCACTCGAGCATCGGGTCGGTGGGCGGCGCGATCATCGGCAGCTGGTAGAGGTGGTCCATCACCATGACCGTGTCGAACCCGCACCGGTCGGCCGTCTCGGCCTGGCGGGCCACGGTCTCGAACAGACGGTCGGGCCCCACGCCGGGGTAGGTGAAGTACGGGATCTGGTAGCCGAGGACCGTCACGGCAACACCTCCGGAGGCGCGGACGGACCGACGCTACCTGTGACGGCGGTCTCCTCCTCAGGTGAGCGGGGCTCAGGTGCCGGGGCTCACGCGAACGAGAACGGCCCGGGGTCGAAGCGCCGCGTGCGGCGCCAGTAGGTGGCCGTGCTCCACGGCCACATGGCGTCGATGCGGCCTTGGTTGTTCTGGTACCAGCTGGAGCAGCCGCCGGTGGCCCAGACCGACGACTGCAGGCGGCGCTGGGTCCGGTGGTAGCTGCGGGCCTGGGCCTCGGGGCGGAGGTCGAGCACGCGGCGGTCGGTGCGGCGTAGGTGGTCGAGTGCGGCGGTGAGCCACCGCACCTGGGCCTCGATCATGAACACGATCGAGTTGTGGCCGAGCCCGGTGTTCGGCCCGGCGAGGAGGAACAGGTTCGGGAACCCGCTCACCGTGATGCCGAGGTGCGTCGCGGCGCCGTTGCGCCACTCGTCGGACAGGTCCTGCCCGTGGGTCCCGAGGACCGTCAGCGGCGTGAGGTCGGGGCGCACGTCGAAGCCGGTGGCGAGGACGATCGTGTCGGCCTCCTCCCGTCGGCCGGACGTGGTGACGAGCGCACGGCCGTCGACGGCGACGACGGCCTCGGGGATCAGCGTCACGTCCGGCCGGGCGAGGGTGGGGTACCAGTCGTTCGAGAGGAGGATCCGCTTGCAGCCCGGCTCGAACGTGGGCGTCAGCGCCTCCCGCAGCGCCGGATCCGTGACGGCGGCAGCGAGATGGTCGCGGCCCATCTGCGCGATGCGGCGGCGGATCGACGGGGTGCGCCCCGTGTAGGCGCCGACGATCGCCTCCTGCCGCCAGTACGTGGCCCACCGTGCCGCCGTCTGGAGCGGCGGGATCCGCCGGTACCGGGCGCGGGTGGCGCGGGAGAGGGCCCGGTCGTCGCGGGGGAGGACCCAGGGCGCCGTCCGCTGGAACACCAGCAGCTCGTGCACGCGGTCGACGATGGACGGTGCGACCTGCACGGCGCTCGCCCCGGTGCCGACGAGGGCGACCCGCTCACCGGCGAGGTTGTGGTCGTGGTCCCAGCGCGCGGTGTGGAACACCGTGCCGGGGAAGCGGTCGAGCCCCGGGATGTCCGGGAGCGCGGGCCGGCTGAGCGGGCCCGTGGCGAGGACCACGGCGTCGGCGCCCTCGGTGCGCCCGTCGCCGAGCTCGACGTCCCAGCGCCGCAGCGTGGGTTCGTAGCGCAGGCCGCGCACCTCGCTCCCGCAGCGGATCACGTCGTGCAGCCCGTGGTCGGCGACGACCTTCTGCAGGTACGCCTCGATCTCCGGCTGCGCCGGGTAGCGCCGGGTCCAGTCCGGGTTGGGGGCGAAGGAGAACGAGTAGAGCACCGACGGGATGTCGCACTCGCACCCCGGGTACGTGTTGGCCTGCCAGGTGCCGCCCACCGACGCCGCCCGCTCGTGCACCACCACCTCGTACCCGGCCCGCCGCAGCGAGATCGCCGCCCCGATCCCGCCGAACCCGGCTCCCACGACGACGACCTTCCGCGGCCCGTGCTCCATGCGCAGCAGGTTAGGGAGCGGTGGCCCGCCCCGAACCCGGCACCCCTTGGGGCTTGTCGCTTCTCGGGACATGGGTGACAGTTGATGTGGCGCGACATGGGTGACACCTGGATGGGTCTTGGCTGGTGCCATGGCCGGGAAGGTGACCCCGATGAAGGTGAAGTTGCAGGCGGCGATCTCGACGTATGCCGCGGGTGGGGAGGTGAACGTCGCGGCGTTGTGTCGTGAGGCGGGGGTGTCGCGCAAGACGTTCTACAAGTGGGCGGGGCGGTTCGTTGACGACGGCTCGGACTGGTGGAAGGAGCAGAGCCGGCGTCCGCTCCGGTCGCCGCAGCAGACGGCGGTGGATGTCGAGGATGCGATCGTGCGGTTCCGCAAGGAGCTCGGCGACGAAGGGCTGGATCATGGTGCGACCACGATCCAGTGGAAGCTCGGTCAGGATCCGGAACTGCACGGCAGGGTGCCGTCGGTCGCGACGGTGCATCGGATCCTGCGCCGGCGGGGACTGGTGGTCCCGGCGCCGCGGAAGCGACCGAAGTCGTCGTGGCGGCGGTTCGAAGCGGCTGCTCCGAACGGACGTTGGCAGATCGATGCCATGGACTGGGTGGTCGGCACCGGGACCGTGCAGGTCCTCAACGTGCTCGACGACCATTCCCGGCTGCTGGTCGGTTCCACTGCGTGTCGCACCGCGACCAGCGAGGCGGCCTGGGCGGCGTTCGCTGCTGCAGCAACGATCTGGGGACTACCCGCCGGGGTGTTGTCCGACAACGGCTTGTGCTTCTCCGGCAAGCTCCGCGGGTTCGAGGTCCTGTTCGAGAAGAACCTCCGCGACGTCGGCGTGCGACCCAGCACCGGCCGCCCCTACCACCCCCAGACCACCGGCAAGGTCGAACGGTTCCAGCAGACCCTGAAGCGAACCGAGCCCCGGGTGTGGACTTGCAGGCGCTGTCGGGATTTGTGAGGGCGTGCTCCTCACCGGGCGGGACGGTGAGGTCGACGCCCTTCGCGACGCGGATGTCGCCGGCGCTGCTGGTCCCCGGCGGTAGTCGAGGCAATCGACGGTGCACCGGGAGGGGCGTCCGACGGCTAACCGATCTCGTAGCGCACGATGACGACACCAGAGCCGCCGTTGCCGCCTGCGTCGGTAGCCGAGGTGGCTGCACCACCACCACCACCGGTGTTCGCGGCGCCGCTGCTGGCGTTGCCGCTTCCGCCGCCGCCGCTGCCGCCGGATCCGAAGTTCGTGCCGCCGTTGGTTCCGCCGCCACCGCCGCCACCGGCTCTGGTCACCGATGTTCCGGTAATCGAACTGGCCAACCCGACACCGCCGTTCCCGCCGTTACTGGGAGTGGCGAAGGATTCGGTCGGTGGGGTGAAGTTGGCGGTGTAACGAGCCACACCTTTGGTGATGCGGAGGTCGTCGATGTAACCCAAAAAAGGGTTCCCAAGACCACTATTCTGGCCTAGAAGACTCAAACCGACTCGTGCCCCGTACTGTGTCGCCGTCAGGTTGGTGGTGTGGGTTGCAGTAACCTTCAACTCTCCATTCGTGAACAGCCTTGATGTAGTTCCTTCTTTGGTGAACGCAACATGAACCCACCCCGTTCCTCTCAGGTCTTGATTCCCCGACATACGGGGATTTTGATTGGGTCCGACGATTGCGGCCGCCGACCCCAACACATTACTGCCAGACTGATGATCGCTCATGTACATTGTCATACCCGCGAAAGGTTGTGCAGCGTCTCCACCGACTGACATAATCGCTCGCCAATAGGCTGACATTGTTGTGCCAGCCGGAACAAGTATCCATGCTTCCATCGTGAAGTTGCCAGTGCCGAACACGAACGCTGAGTTGTTGGCGTATTCCAAATAACTTGTAGTTCCGTCGAAGTACATTGACGACCCGCCGAACTTGCTCTCCACCGTACTGAGTTGTACGCCATTACCAACTCTCGTCGCCGTAAAGTTGTTCGGGCTGCTGTCCGTGAAAGTCGTGCTGCCGTTCGCACCGTCACCGGTCAGCAGCAACGAAACATTGTTGTAGTTGCCATCACCAGAAGCGTTACCGCCGACCTGGGACGCGCCGCCACCACCAGAGCCGGGGTTGTTCACCTGACTGAACGATCCACCGCTGCGGCCCTGATTTGTCGTTCCTGCACCGCCGCCCGAGGTGGCAGTGCCGCCGCCTTGACCGCCACCCGAACCGCCAGAGCCGCCACCATTGCTGGTTCCGGTGTCGGCGTAACGCCCACCGAAACCGCCACCTTCGGCAGTGATCGAAGCGAACGAACTGTCGCTACCCTTCTGCCCAGCGTTGTCTGCCGTACCGGCACCACCGGCACCACCGGCACCCACCGTCACCGAATGGCTGCCCGGCGCCAACGTCAGCCTGGGCTCGGCTGATGCACCACCACCGGACGACTCACCCACGACAGAGCTGCGGTACCCGCCGGCACCGCCACCGCCGCCGAGTGCACGCGAGGCGCCGCCGCCGCCGCCGCCGATGACGAGGTACTCGACGTTGGTCAAACCGTCCGCGCGTACGACTTGGAAGTCTGAGGTTCCGACTGTGGTGAAGCTGTGAACACAGTAGGTCTTGCCGTTCTGGGTGATCAGGGTTGCGGTGCCACCGGTGGCGCTCGAGGAGCATCCCGGCACACCCGCCACGCTCGCGGACGCGGCGCCAGTACCGGCGGCGTTCACTGCGCGTAGTTGCACCTGGTAGGTGACATCGTTGACCAGGGCCGTGTTCG
>JBEIFW010000204.1:0-5796 GCA_040382215.1 Acidimicrobiales bacterium | reverse complement strand
CGCTCATCGGTGTCGACACCGGCGTCGGGCCCGTCACCGTGATGGCCAGCGGTGTCCCAATGGACGGTGGTCACGGCGGCCATGGCGACGCACCCGCCGGGTTTCCGCTCGCCGTGCGGCCCGGTTCGTCGCTGGCGTTCAAGCCGAACGGAATGCACCTCATGCTTCCGGCGTCGGACCGGGCCCGGTCGATCGGTGACGTCGTTGCGATCACGTTCCGGTTCGCTCGGCACGCCCCTGTCACCGTCGACGCCCGGGTCGTCGGCCTCACCGAACTCTACGACGACGCCGGCACCTGACCGGACCGCCACGCAGGAGGATCGATGCGTTTCTGGTGTTCCCAGCTGTTCGAGCCGTGGAGTTGGGTGCCACGCCCGTATCTCGGGGTGTGGCTGATCATCGCCACTGCGGTCGTCCACCGTGCCCGGGCGCTCGCCCGCGCCCGCCGGGAGGGCCGACCGGCGCCGGTGGGGCGCGAACGGGTCTGGTTCTGGCTGGCGCTCGGGGCGTTCTGGCTTGCGTCGGACTGGCCCGTCGGCACCCTCGGTGCCGGCTACCTGTCGCTGGTCCACATGCTGCAGTACATGCTCTACACGCTGGTGGTCGGGCCACTGGTGTTGCTCGCCGTGCCCGAGTGGCGGGCCGAGGAGCTGCTGGCGCGCTGGCGCGCCGAGAAGCTCGTGCGCTGGTTGTGCCGGCCCCTGCCTGCGGCGATCATCGCCAACATCATCCTGATCGCCACCCACGCCCCGTTCACGGTCGACAACTTGCGCACGTCACAGGTCGGTTCGTTCCTGCTCGATGCGATCTGGCTCACCGGTGGGCTGCTGCTGTGGCTCCCGATCATCAATCCGGTGCGACGCCTGCGCATTTCGTCGTTCCCCGTGCGGTTCATCTACCTGTTCCTCGCTGCCCAGCTCACACCCATGGTGCCCGGTGGGTTCCTCACCTTCGCCGGGGCGCCGCTGTACGCCACCTACGAACTCGCACCCCGGATCGGGATCGAGCCCCTCGCCGATCAACAGATCGCCGGGGCGATCATGAAGGTGGGCAGCCTTCCGGTGATCTGGACGGTCATGGCCGTGCTGTGGGCGCGTTGGGCGGGTCAGAACGGTGCGTTCGGTGGGCCGCGTTCGCGGCCGGCGCCCGCGCCTCGCCCGGTCGTCGAACCGGTCGAACCCTGACGGTCGGGCGGTACCGTGCGGGCATGGACGATGCGTTGCACGCCGAGGTCCGAGGCTGGATCGACACCGCCGCCCGCGTTGTGGTGCTCACCGGCGCAGGGATCTCGACCGACTCGGGCATCCCGGACTTCCGTGGCCCGAACGGTGTGTGGACGAAGAACCCCAAGGCCGAGAAGATGGCGACCCTTCAGCACTACCTCGCCGACCCCGAGGTGCGTCGCCTGTCGTGGCAGAGCCGGGTCGCGAATCCGGCATGGACTGCCGAACCCAACGCTGGGCACCGGGCGCTCGTACGGCTCGAGGAACGAGGCAAGCTCCACGCGCTCGTCACGCAGAACGTCGACGGGTTGCACCAGCGGGCAGGTAACGACGCCGGCAAGGTCGTCGAGGTGCACGGCACCATGCACTGGGTGATCTGCTGGTCCTGTCATGAACGAGGCCCGATGGGCCCGGTGCTCGAGCGGGTGCGCGCCGGCGAGGAGGATCCGGCCTGCCGGAGCTGTGGCGGGATTCTCAAGTCCGACACGATCTCGTTCGGCCAGGCGCTCGTGCCCGAGGTGATCGACCGAGCCTTGCGCGTCGCCGAGGAGGCCGACGTGTTCCTCGCCGTTGGCTCGACGCTGCAGGTCTACCCCGTTGCGAACGCTGTGCCGAGGGCCCGCAATGCCGGCGCCCGGGTGGTGATCGTGAACGGTTCGCGCACGCAGTTCGACGGCATGGCCGACGCAGTGTTCCGCGCCTCGATCAGCGACGTGTTGCCGATGCTCGTCAGCTGAGCCGGGTCAGTCCCGGGTGGCGATGCCGCCGGGGAGCGCATCGGTGTATCCGGCCTCGGCGCTCCAGACGACCTCGCCACCGACGACCGTTGCGCTCGTGCCCACGGCGTGGCGCACCCAGCGGAAGCCACCGCCAGGGAAGTCGTGCGCCGCCACCTCGGGTCCGCGGTCGATCGTGGTGGGGTCGAAGACGCACACGTCGGCGTGCGCACCCTCGACGAGCCGGCCCCGGCCGCGCAGGCCCCAGATGTCGGCGGTGTCGGCGGTGATCTTCTTCACCGCCTGCTCCAGCCGCAGCGCACCGGTCTCGCGCACGTAACGGGAGAACAGGTAGCCCGTGTCGCCGTAGGTGGAGAAGGTGCCGACGTGCGCCCCGGCGTCAGAGGCGCCGATGTGGACGAGGGGGTGGGCGAGCATTGCCCCGACCGCTTCGGCGTTGCGGTGTCCGATATCGGCCCGCAGGAACCAGGTGCCGAGGTCTTCTTCGAGCGCAAGGTCGACGAGCAGCTCGGCCGGGGTGGTGTTGCGTTCGGGGGCGATCTCGCCCAGGGTGCGCCCGACCATGTCCCGGTTGCGGTCGAGCACGACGTCGCGCACGATGAACCCGCCCGGGTCGAGCCGGGACTGTGGCATCGAGCCCAGCAGGTTGAGCCCGTTCACCAAGGTGTCGCGCGTGCCCGGGTCGCGCAGCGCGGCGAGCTTCGCCTCGACGCCGGGCATCGACAGCACCTGCCACCAGCCCGGGATCACGAGGAACATCAGGCTGCGCTCGGCCAGGGTGAACGAGATGTCGATCGGCCGGGTCTGCACCTGGGGCCACACCCGGGCGCCCGAGGCCCAGGCCTGCTCGACGGCGGCCAGCACCTGCTCGGCGGCGTCGGGCATGGCGTCGTTGTGGAACAACGGCGACAGCGTCGTCGGTATGCCGTGGCGGCGGGACAGTTCGGCGAGGATCTCGATGCGGGACACCGTGAGCGCAGTGTCGAAGAACTCGTGGACGATCTGCAGCATCCGACCGTGCTCGCCGAGCACGGCGCACAGCGCGTCGAGTTCACGGTGTTCGGCCCAGCGCGACGGCACCGGGCGAAGGTCGTCCTCCATGTCGACGAAGCTCGTCGACAGCCCGACCGCACCGCCCTCCAGGCAGGTGCGCAGCAGGTCTCCCATGGCGCGGATCTCGTCGTCGGTGGCGACCCGGCGGGTGTCGGCGCCCATGACTGCGAGGCGCAGCACCGAATGCCCGACCAGCGGCGCGACGTTGCAGGCCAGACGCTCGGCCAGCGAGTCGAGCATCGGGCCGAACTCCGTGCCCCAGCGCCAGTCGACGCCCTGCTCGAACGCGGCGGCCGGCATCTCCTCGATGAGGCGGAACATCTTCGAGAACCGGTCGCGCTGGGCCAGGGGCACCGGGGCCAGGCTCAACGAACAGTTCCCGGTGACGACGCCGGTGACGCCGTGCTCCATGAGCGGAGTGGCGTACGGGTCGAAGCACAGCTGGGCGTCGAAGTGGGTGTGCGGATCGAGAAAGCCGGGGGCGACGACCTTGCCGCCGGCGTCGAGCCGGCGGACGGCCTCGGCGTGCGTCAGCGATCGGCCGACCGAGACGATCCGGCCGCCGGTCACCCCGAGATCGCCCCGGTAGCCGGGCAGACCCGAGCCGTCGACGAGGGTGCCACCGGAGATGACGAGGTCGAACATGGCGTACTCCTGTGCGGGATCGGTCGGTCAGGACACTGCAGGGACGGGTGTGGCGAGCGCATCGGGGACGAGGACCGTCCATGGGCGGCCGGGAAGCTCGGCGATCGAGGCGATACCGGCGGCGTCGAGCGCACGGGCCGCCGCCTGGTGCGGCACGCTGACCCGGGCCCGGCCGCCATTCGGGTAGGCGAGCTCGACGACGAGCTCGGCGTGGCCGTCGTGCCCCGGGCCGAGCGCGACACCGACGATGACGGCGTGATCGCTCATGCGCTCGGCGGGGGCTCGACGTAGATCAGGTCGCTGGGGAGCACTGCGCCGGGCACGTCGCTGACGGGAAACACCCGCATCGCCAGATGCAGGTTCCACGACATCAGCACCTGCGCCCCGTTCTCGGTGCCCGGGAGTTCGCGCTGGGCGATCGAGGCGAGGGTGTCGCCGGGTGCGGGATGGACGAAACGGCGCACGGCCCCCATGAGGCGGGATGCTAGCGCCGGCCGCCGTCAGTGGCGGGCCGGCTTGGTGCCCACGGGCCCGCCGGCGGCCTTCCAGCCGCCGAAGCCACCTTCGACGTGGGCCACGTTGCTCATCCCCATGTCCCGCAACGTGGCCGCCGTGAGCGCGCTGCGCCAACCGCTTGCGCAGTACAGCACGAACAGCCGGTCCTCGCCGAAGATGGGCTTGAAATACGGGCTGTCGGGGTCCACCCAGAACTCGATCATGCCGCGGGTGGCGTGGAAGGCCTCGGGGACCATCCCGTCGCGTTCGAGCTCGCGGGGGTCGCGCAGGTCGACGAAGGTGACCTCGGGCGAGCCGTGGAGGGCGATCGCCTCGGCCGTGGGAATGGTGCGGACGCGGGCGTTCGCCTCGGCGACGAGCGCCTTGACGCCCTTGGTGATCGGCATGGGGCGAGGATAGACACGCGGGCAAAGGCCACGAGGGGACGACCATGGAGTACACGCAGATCCAGACCGAACGGCGCGACGAGGTGCTCGTGCTCACGCTGCACCGGCCGGAGCGACTGAACGCTTGGACGCCGCGCATGTCGGCGGAGCTGAGCCATGCGATCACCGGAGCGAACGACGACCGCTCCATCGGCGCGATCGTGGTCACCGGAGCGGGGCGGGGATTCTGCGCCGGGGCCGACATCGGGGGCGAGTTCGCGTCCAAGCTCGATCAGCGGGACGCGACGCCGGCCGAGCGGCCCGCACCCGAGGAGCGCCCGGCGAGCGACTGGGTGGCGCTGTGCCGGCGGTCCAAGCCGCTCGTGGCGGCCATCAACGGCGCATGCGTCGGCGTCGGCCTGACGATGGTGCTGCCCTTCGATCACCTCATCGCCGCCGAGGGCGCCAAGCTGTCGTGCCGCTTCGTGAAGATGGGCCTGGTGCCCGAGTTGGCGTCCTCCCACTTCCTGGTCGCCCGCTGCGGGTTCGGCAACGCGTCGTACCTCGCGCTCAGCGGTGCGACGTTGCAGGCCCAGGATGCTGCCCGGCTCGGCCTCGTCGACCGGGTCGTGCCCGCCGAAGATTGCCTCGACGCCGCGGTCGCTGTCGCGCGCGAGTTCGCCGAGAACCCGTCACCCCAGCTCCGCATGATCAAGGAGCTGTTGACCGCCAACGCCGACGAGACCGACCTCGTCGCTGTGCAACGCCGGGAGTTGGCTGCGCTCGAGCAGGCCTATCGGACGCCCGAGCACCGCGAGGCGGTCACGGCGTTCCTGGAGAAGCGCACGCCCCGGTTCCGCTGAGATTGGGCAGCGGTCAGCTCGGATCGGTCAGCGCCGGCCCGCGCAGGAAGATGAACGAGACCCAGGACCGGCCGTCGGGTCGGACCACGAGGCCGATGCCGACTCGGTTCCAGTCGCCGACGATGTTGGCCAGGTGCCCGGGCGAACGAACGAAGGCACGGTGGAGCGCAGCCGTTTCGAAGCCGGTGCCCACGTTCTCGCCGCCGGCGCGCCACGCCGGCTCGACCGCCTCGATCGCTGCGGGGAGGTCGGGCCGGTGGCACAGGGCGCTGTAGGTGCAGTCGCTGCGGTGGGCGCCAGGGGGGGGCCCCGGCCGGGTGCGGGCGGACGTCGCCGCCATCCGGTTCGACCACAACCCGGCGGCGGCGGCGAGGCCCCCGGACCCCCCCACGGG
>JBEIFW010000203.1:0-5807 GCA_040382215.1 Acidimicrobiales bacterium | reverse complement strand
GACCACGATGCCGACGAGCAGCGCGACCTTGTCGCCGGTGCCGAACAGGGCGACCGCAAGGTCCTTGAGCGAGGCGGCGAGGGCATCGACCATGCGGTTGCCGACCGCGGACACCACCGAGGGTGCGCCCGCACCGCCGAAGGCGGCGACGATCTCGGTGACCGCCAGCGCGAGGCCGGCGCTCACCAGCCCGGCCAGCGCGGCGAGCCCGGGGCGCCCGGAGCGCTGGGCGGGGGTCGAACGCATCGGTCCGTTCTACGGCACCGGCACGCGGTCGGGATGCTCGGAGCGGCCGTCATGGCGCACGCACCGGTCACTCGTCGAGGGCGCCGGCGGCGGCGAGGTCGGCCAGGCGGCGCTCGGCTGCCCGTCGTCGCGTGCGGATGGTCCGCGACGTGCAGCCGTCCTCGGCCGCCACTTGTTCGGGGCCACCGACGCCGAGGTGCAGCCGGCCCAGCAGGTGGATCGTCTCGTCCGGCACCCCGGCCCGGCGCGCCCGGGCCAGGACGTCGAGGAGCTGCTCTCCCGGATGCGGTGCTGCCACCGCGGGGCGGTCCTCGAGCGCGCCGGCCACCTCGCGGTGGTTGCGCACCCGGCGAGCCTCCCGGGTCCAGGTCTCGTACTCGGCGTCGCAGACCAGGTTCGCCAGGATGCGCACCGGTCGGCGCTCCAGCGGGTAGGTGCGCACGAGCACCCAGGACGTGGCGATCAGTTCGTCGAAGGCGCTGCGGGGCTCGGCCAGACCTCGCCGCGCGCGGCGCGCGGCGATGACCACGAGCGCCGGCACGAGCCGCTGCACGAGGACCCGGGCGGCGACGTCGTCGTGCCGGGCCTCGAGGACCAGGTGGGCGAGCCGGGCGTCGTCGGGGTGACGGTCGCTGATCTCGGCCAGGATCCGCTCGGGTCGGCGCTGGCGGTGCCGGCGGCAGAAGTGCTCGAAGTCGGCGTTGATGGCATCGGTGAGGGAGCGCATGGCTGCACCGTCCGCGTCGACCCTCACCGGCTGGCTCACCGCGCAGCTCACCGCGACCCTCACAGCCGCCGCACTGGTTCGAACGACT
Organism: Acidimicrobiales bacterium; assembly: GCA_040382215.1. Classification (GTDB taxonomy): domain Bacteria; phylum Actinomycetota; class Acidimicrobiia; order Acidimicrobiales; family Ilumatobacteraceae; genus JBEIFW01. The sequence goes on along the minus strand of JBEIFW010000203.1, from coordinate 4,746 downwards.
CACCACTCCGCCGCCCGGAACGCCCGATCCCGGCCTATATTGACTGACGAATCAGTCGCAGCCGGGCCACGCGTCGGCCCGGGCGGCACGGAACAGAGACGGGGTGGGACCCCAATGGACGACGCGACCATCGACCCGAGACATCTCGAAGCGATCGCCGATGCCGAGCCGTACCCGTACTGGTTCGACGACGTCGACGAACCCGAATCCAACAAGACCCTCGTGCGGACCGAGAGCTGCGACCTGTGCGTGGTCGGCGGCGGCTACACCGGCCTGTGGACCGCCCTCATCGCGAAAGAACGCGACCCGTCCCGAGACGTGGTGCTGCTCGAAGGCGACACCGTCGGTTGGGGTGCGTCCGGCCGCAACGGCGGCTTCATGGAATCGAGCCTGACCCACGGCATCGCGAACGGTCAGGAACGGTTCCCCGGTGAACTGGGCACCCTCGAGCGCCTGGGCCTCGCCAACCTCGACGCCATCGAGGAGACCATCCGCCGGTACGGCATCGACTGCGACTTCGAGCGCACCGGCGTGATCGACGTTGCGCTCGGCGACCACTACCTCGGCGAACTGCGCGAGGACTACCGCCAGCTCGCTGCGCTCGGCCAGGACGTGGAGCTGCTCAACAAGGACGCCATGCAGGCCGAGGTGCACTCGCCGCTCTACGTGGGCGGCCTGTGGCGCAAGGGCCGGGCAGCGATGGTCGACCCCGCCCGCTTGGCCTGGGGGCTCAAGGCGGCGTGCGAACGACTCGGCGTGCGCATCTACGAGCACACCAAGGCCACCGACCTCGCCCGCGACGGCGTCGGCGTCCTCGTCACCACCCCGCTCGGGAGGGTGCGGGCGGGCCGGGTCGCCCTCGGCACCAACGCGTTCCCGCCGCTGCTGCGCGCGATGAAGCACTACATCGTGCCGGTCTACGACTACGTGCTGTGCACCGAACCGTTGAGCCCGGCGCAGCTCGAGGCCATCGGATGGCGGAACCGCCAGGGCCTCTCGGACTACAACAACCAGTTCCACTACTACCGGCTCACGGCGGACAACCGGATCATCTGGGGTGGCTACGACGCCATCTACTACTTCCGCTCGAAGATCGACCCGGCGCTCGAGATGCGCTTCGAGACCTTCGCCAAGCTCTCGGAGCACTTCTTCTCGACGTTCCCCCAGCTCGAAGGGGTGCAGTTCAGCCACATCTGGGGCGGAGCGATCGACACCTGTACCCGGTTCTGCGTGTTCTGGGGTACGGCGATGCGGGGGCGGGTGGCCTACGCGGCGGGGTACACCGGTCTGGGCGTCGGCTCGACGCGGTTCGGGGCCGAGGTGATGCTCGACCTGCTCGAGGGCCGGCGCACCGAGCGCACCGACCTGGACTTCGTGAAGCACAAGCCGATGCCGTGGCCGCCCGAGCCGTTCCGGTGGGCGGGGATCCAGGCGACCCGCTGGTCGCTCGACCGCGAGGACCGCACCGGCAAGCGCAACCTCTGGCTCAAGGCCCTCGACCGCACCGGGCTCGGTTTCGACAGCTGAGCGCCGGTCAGCCCGGCGGCACCGCGAAGGGGGCGAGTTCGTCGTCGGCCCGGCCCTCGGCGGCGAGGCCCCGGGCGATGTAGTCGTCGATGGTGCGGTGGATCATCCGGAGGCGGTTCTCCTGGTAGTTCCCGAAGGTGACCGTCTTCTTGCCGCTGGATTTCAGGCCTGCCTGCACTCTGGGCAGGTTGTCCATGTCCTGCTGGAACACGTCGGCGAGGCCGGCCATGGTCGGCGCCTCCTTCCACGACTGCTCCAGCGTGAGCCGCGTGCACTCCGCCGGTGCCGGTCGTTCGGTGGCACCGTCGGGCACCGGGGCCAGGCGGTACACGTCCATGAACGACGTGTCGGGCGTGGCGCCCGGGCGCCAGCGGTACACGAGCGGCTGGCCGATCCCCGCCCACGGGGCGAACGCCGGGAACAGGTGGTAGAGGATTGCGTCGAGCACCTCGCTGTCGGACACGCCGGTCAGGTCCTTGCCCCAGTGGGTGCCCATGCGCTGGCGGAAGATCTCGGCCACCACCGGACGCGCGGTACCGCCCTCGGGTACTTCCACCTGTGACACGCCGCGGGCCCGCTGCGAGAACGCAAGGTAGGCGTCGGCCACCTGCTGCTCGGGGATCGGACCGAGGTGCGGGCTCTGCACCCCGAACCCGTTGAGGAACCGGCTGACGTGCTTGTCGCCCGGCCAGGTGGAGTACTCGCTGTTGTCGTCGCCGGTGAACTCGACGATCTGCGGGTGGGTGGCGATGACGTGGTAGCCCTCGCTGAAGGCCTCCATCAACACCTTCCAGTTGGCGCCCACCTCCTTGACGGCATGGAACGCGATGTACCGGTCGGAGTAGTCGAACCCGTCGGCGAAGTGCTCGATCAGCTTGGCGGCGTACGTCTCGAACGGCTCGGCCTGCGGATCCATGTTCACGAACACCCAGTTGTGCCACAACGCCACCTGCACCTCGGGCAACCCGGTGCACGTCGGGTCGGCCGTGAGGTGGCTGAAGTCCCACGAGCCGGGCATCGCCACGAGCTGGCCGTCGAGGTCCCAGGTCCAACCGTGGAACGGGCACCGGAAGCTCGCGGCGCGACCGTCGTCGGTGCGCAGCTTGGTGCCGCGGTGGAGACAGGCGTTGTGGAAGGCCTTGATGGTGCCCTCACCGTTGCGCACCACGAGGATCGACTCGTCGGCCACGTCGTAGACGACGTGGCTGCCGGCCTTGGGCAACTCGTCGACGTGGCAGGCCATCTGCCATGTCTTGCGCCAGACGAATTCCTTCTCCAACTCGGCGAACGCCGCCGAGGTGTACCGGGATTTCGGAACGTCGGCCGAGCCGTGGTGCACGTGATCGTTGTCCAGCAACGGCTTGGGAACCGGACGGGAGTCGACGGCGAGCAGGGCCTGCATGCTCGGTCCTTCGGACCGGGCCGAGCCGTCGGCCGGGCCGCCGGTGACGATGGCGTTGTTCATCGGGTTCCTCCAGGTGCGGTCGCCGCAGCGACGTGGACAGGGATGCCGGTCATGTGGGCTTGGCTGGACAGCGGTTCGAAGCTCCCCTCGCCGATGGGGAGCAGCGCGTTGACGTTGACGCCCGGCGTGCGTTGGGCGACCCGCATACCGGGGCTCGCCGCCTGGCCCCAGCCGTGGACCATCGCCACGACGCCCGGCAGCAACTCGGCGTCGAGCGACACCGGAGCGACCACCTCGCCGAAGTCGTTCCACACCCGCACCTGGTCGCCCGCTGCGAGTCCGCGCGCGGCCGCGTCGTCGGGGTGCAGGAACACCGGGTTGGTATCGCGCCCGATGCGCTTCATCCGCTCGAGGTTGCCCATCCAGGAGTTGTGCATCCAAGCGTCCCGCTTGTGGATCAACGTGAGCGGCCGCTCGGCGGCCGGTGTCCCGGCGGCGGCGGCAACAGCGGCTGCGGTGTCGGCAAAGAGCGCCTCGCAGCGGGTGAGCGCCTCGGTGAACACCGGCGGACAGCAGTCGATCCGCCCGTCGGGGGTGTACACCTGCTCGTCGTAGAAGCGGCCCGGGGTGGGGGCGGGGAGCATGTGCACCGGATCGCCGGTCTGCAGTTCGGCGAGGTCGACCCCACAGCCCTTGGCGAGCATGTGGCGCCACTTCGCCCACGGGTCGACCGGGTCGGTGTCGAACACCGACGGCTTGCCCATCGCCTGCAGCAGCCGGCCGACGATCCACCACTCGGGTCGGCGTTCACCGGCGGGTTCGACGACCGCCGGCGTGTACTGCACGAACGGCTGGTGCGAGGTGCCGATGTTGACGATGTTGATGTCGTCGCGCTCGTACATGTCGGTGGCGGGCAGCACCCAGTGGGCGTACTCGGCGGTGGCGTTGCGGTAGAGGTCCACCACCACGACCACCTCGAGCTGCTCGAAGGCCTTGCGCAGCCGGTCCTCCCCGGCGATCGACAGCAGCGGGTTGCCCGACATCACCACGAGGCCTCGCACGGGCCGGTCCGCGTCGAGGATGTACTGGCTGAGCAGCGTGCCAGGGAGCGATCCACGCCGCAGGCGGCCGAACTCGCTGTCGACGTAGGACTGCTCGGGCACGCCGGTGCCGCTGCGAGCGTTCGGGTAGAAGCCGTCAGACTTGAGGTTGCCGCCCTCGGCGTCGAGGCGCCCGGTCACGAACGACAGCATGTGCACCAGCCAGTAAGCCAGCGTGCCCTGGCGGCCCATGTTGATCCCGGTGGACGCATGGACCGACGCCCGTGGGGTGTCGCGCCACGCCTCGGCCAGCTCGGTGACGACCTCGGCCGGGATGCCGGTGACCGCCGCGGTCTGCGCCGCCGGGTACCGGGCGACGAAGGCCCGCAGCTCGGCGACGTTGCGGCCGTGCCGGCGCAGCACGCCCTCGTCCCAGGCGCCGAGCCGGTCGAGTTCGTGCAACAGCGATGCGAGGAACCACACGTCGGTGTCGGGCCGGATGAGCACCGTGTCGCCCAGCCCCCGATCCGGCGACTCGATCCGGCGCGGGTTGACGAACACCAGCCGGGCGCCTCGGGCCCGGGCGGCGCGCAGCTCGCCCACCACGTTGGCCATCGACCAGAAGCTGGCCTGCGAGGCCCGAGGGTTCTCACCGATGATCAGGCACAGGTCGGTCTGCTCGAGATCGGGGATCGGATGCACGTTGCGGCTGCCGAACACCGCCTCGGAGGCCACGAACTTGTTGGCGCAGTCCTGCGTGCCCGAGGAGAACAG
>JBEIFW010000202.1:0-5841 GCA_040382215.1 Acidimicrobiales bacterium | reverse complement strand
GGTCGGGTTCCAGGGCGATTGGACCGAACCGGTCACCGGTGACACGTGGATGGGGGCCCGCTGGTACACGCCGGGCACCGGAACGTTCCGTTCCCGCGACACCGTCTACGGCCTCCTCACCACCCCGGTGTCGCTGAACCGGTACACGTACGCCCACAACAACCCGATCGCCTACTGGGACCCCGACGGGCGCAGCGCCGACGCGATCGAACGGCGTATCGCGTGGGCGGGACGCCGCGGCGGCGCCGTCGCCGCCGCGCGCACCGCTGCCGCAGCAGCCCGCGACCACGGCGCCGACCAGATCACCGCAGCACGGATCGGCAACGCCGCCGCCGCCGGCTACCGCCGCACCCGCAACAGCGAACACGCCACCGCCGCGTTCCTCGCCGCCTGCGACACCGCCTGCATCACCGGCATCGGCCAACGCGTCACCGCCGAACAGACCCGAACCGCGAACATCGAAGCGTCCGTCGCCCGCGACGAAGCCCGCGCCCGCGAAGCCGCCGCGTCGCCATGCGCGACCGGCACAGCACGGTCGAGCATCCCCACCTCCAGCCTCGACACCCTCACCGGCACCACCGCCCGCTACGGCTGCATCACCAACATCGCGGGATCGCCGATGCCCGGCTGGCTCACCGACCTCGGCGCCGGGATCTGGGACGGCAGCATCGGCGGTCTCCTCCACGCGATCACCAACCCGATCGAAACCGTCCGCGGTCTCGCGCAGCAATGCGGACCCCGCCTCGACCAATGGAACAGCACCTGCCCCACCGCCCTCGGCGGCATCGGCTTCGCCAACGGGTTCCGCGAAACCATCGAGAACCGCGGCGCCGTCTACGCAGCCGGAACCCTCATACCCGCCGCCGCAGGAACCGCCGCCGCCATCACCCGAGCCGCAGCCGCCACCGCCGCCCGCACCACCCTCACCACCACCACCGACGACCTCACTAGAGTCGGCACCGGTGCCACAGAAGCGGCACCACCGAGGTTCATTACGACCGGCGCAGGTACGACGATCGACCGGGCATCTGTCGGAACGACGATCAGCGTTCAACGCCAGGGCCGCCACCTGGCCGGAGGAGCGAACTACAACGGGGGTGGCTACTTCAACTCGATCAATGATGCTCAGGGTGTGCTGGACGCCTTTCACGGGGGCAGTGCGCAGGTGTTGGGCGTCACTCGGTCCGGCAACATCGTCGTTCGCGCTCCGGGTGTGACCGGCTTCAACAACAATCCTGCTGCGGGCTTCGTTGATCAGGCCACCGATGTCTTCTTCATCAAGGGCTCGTCGTCCGTGAGCGTCGTGCCAGCAAATCCGAACTGGACTCCGTGATGAGACCACCGGCCCCGAACTCCCCCGAATGGGAGTACTACGTCGTCACCCAGGTCGCTCGTGCGGCCGTCGGGCTACTCTCCAGCGACGTCGTCGGTCTCGCCGCCGAGATTGACGCCGACTCCGTGATCCTGCACGCCGCCGTGGCTCGGCTGACCGATGAATTGCGCGACGATCTTGATCACATCTGCTTCGAGCTGGATGTCCTTCTCGACGGGCATGTCGCAATCGGCCACGATGAGTGCATCGGCGTCGACCGGCCGTGGCCGCCGCCGGGTTGGCACCCCATCTACGTTGCGAAGATCCGGCCTGGCGCGGGCGAACTCGGGCAAATCGACGAGGTGTAGGGATGCGCAGCCGTCTGATCGTCGTCCTCGTCGCGGTGATCGCGTATCTGCTCCTTGGTTTCCCGGTGAGGTCCGCTGCGGCTACGACGACCGACAGCGCAGCGACCCCCACCTACGGCGCCCAACCCATCGCGCGCGTTGACGTTCCTGCGATCGGCGCAGTCCAGGCCTGCTCGGCGCAGGTCAGCGATACGCGAGAGTATTCTGCTTCGTTGTCTATCAAGCCACGGGGCACGTCTACGACTCCCGCCGCGCGAAACCACGCCACAAACACGGCAACGCTGAGCGGGCGCACCGTGTTGGGTGGGAATTGGGATGATGCGATCCGGGCGGGGCGGCGAGCAGTCCCGGAGCCTGGGTTCCATGATGTTGTTGTGCACTGTACGCCGATGGGGATCTTCGATGACGCGGGCAACTTGCTCTCGCCGGGCGAGGCGGCGTCGGTGATTCGTTCGACGCCGAGCTGGGGTGGTCAGGACATCCGGCTGCTGTCGTGTAGCACCGGTTGTCCTTCGGGGAACTTCGCGCAGGGGCTGGCGGACGAACTCGGTGTGGCCGTGAGGGCTCCCACTGTTGACTTCTACGTCAACAGCCGTGGGGTGCCGGTGCTGGACCCGGGTGGCACTTGGATCACCTACCTGGCGGGAGGCTGAGGTGCGTCTGATCCGGATCGGCTATTGGTCGGCTGGCGCTGGGGACGAATGGCCCGAGGTTGACGAGTTCGTTGATCTTGCGTGGGATCCTGAGGAACGAGATCGGGTCGTGGCGTATCTACGGCATGGGCTCGTGGCCCGGGCGTACATGGGCTATTCGACCTGTCGGTTGTGCGGGCTGCGGAACGGTTCGGTCGAGTTGACCGATGGGACGTACCTGTGGCCTGAGGGCCTCGCGCACTACGTGGAGCAACACGGGGTCCGGCTCCCGGGCGAGTTCACTAGTCACGTGGTCGACGTCGCGGCATGTTTCGATGACGCCGAGATCGACGACACTTGGTGGAGGTCGAGTCGTTCAGCGCCATCGTGATCCCCGATCGGCCGCTGCCGCGGGTCAGCTGACGCCGGCGATGGTGCGGAGGCGGCGTTTGGCGAGGAGTGGAGTTGCCTCGGTTTCGTGGACACGGGCTTCTGGTAGCTCAGGCCACTCGGTGAGTTGCGTGGTGTGAGCCGGCTGACGATCCGGGCCTGAGCGCCGACCGGGCTGAAGCCCCATGGAGGAAAGGGCCCGCAACGGCGACCGGCCGGCGCCCCGTCGTGCGACGGGACACCGGCCGGTGCGCGCTGACTGCGTTGCGCTGTCGCCTACTTGGCGGCGGCGAAGCCCTTCTCGAGGTCGGCGATGATGTCGTCGAGGGTCTCGATACCGACCGACAACCGCACCAGGCCCGGCTCCACACCGGTCGAGCGCTGCTCGGCCTCGGTCAGCTGGCTGTGCGTGGTCGACGCCGGGTGGATCACCAGGCTCCGCACGTCACCGATGTTCGCCACGTGGCTGTGCAGCTCCAGGGCGTTCACGAACTTCTCGCCCGCCTCACGGCCACCCTTGATGATGAACGCCGGCACCGAACCGAAGCCCCGGCCGCCGCTATACTTGGCGATCCGGTCGTGCCACGGGCTCGACGCCAGGCTGCCGTGCTGCACCCGATCCACCTGCGGGTGGGCGTCGAGGAACGCCGCCACCGCCGACGCGTTCGCGTTGTGCCGCTCCATCCGCAGGCTCAGCGTCTCGAGGCCCTGCAGGAAGTTGAACGAGTTGGTCGGCGTGACCGACGGACCGAGGTCGCGCAGCAGCTGCACGCGGGCCTTCAGGATGAACGCGCCGTGGCCGAGCGCCGGCCAGTAGGCGAGGCCGTGGTAGCTCGGGTCCGGCTCGGTGTAGTTCGGGAACCGGCCGCTGGCACCGAAGTCGAAGGTGCCGCCGTCCACCAGCGCACCGCCGATCGAGGTGCCGTGACCGCCGATGAACTTGGTGAGCGAGTGGACCACGAAGTCCGCGCCCCACTCGATCGGCCGGATCAGCCACGGCGACGGCACCGTGTTGTCGACCATCAGCGGGATGCCGTTGGCGTGGGCCACGCCGGACACGCCCTCGATGTCGAGGCAGTCGTTCTTCGGGTTGCCGATGGTCTCGGCGTAGAACACCTTGGTGTTCGGCTGGATCGCCGCCTCCCAGGCGCCGAGGTCGTCCGGGTCGTCCACGAAGGTGACCTGGATGCCCATCTTCGGCAGCGTGTAGTGCAGGAGGTTGTAGGTGCCGCCGTACAGCGACGCCGACGCCACCACGTGGTCGCCGGCCTCGGCGAGGTTCAGGATGCCGAGCATCTCGGCCGCCTGCCCGGAGGCGAGCGCCAGGGCGCCGGGGATCCCGAGCGCGGTCATGCACCCGCCCTCGAGCGATGCGAGCCGCCCCTCGAGCACCCCCTGGGTGGGGTTCATGATCCGGGTGTAGATGTTGCCCACCTCGGCGAGGCCGAACAGGGCCGCCGCATGCGTCGTGTCCCGGAAGACGTACGACGTGGTCTGGTAGATGGGCACCGCACGCGACCCTGTGGCGGGATCGGGCTCCTGCCCTGCGTGGATCTGGCGGGTCTCGAAGCCCCACTCCGCTGACATCGATCTGGCCTCCATGGACGGCTGGTTCTCCGCTCAAGACTGCCAGGCTTTTCCCGACCGTTCCAGTCGGGAATTCAGGTCCGGCCGTCGCGGCCGCGGAAGGCCAGTCCCCCGATGATCCTGATGGCCGCGCCCACGACGGTGAGGGTGAAGAGGATCTGGAGCGTGACCGCCACCCGGGCGCCCTGCCCGATGGGCGTGATGTCGCCGTAGCCCACGGTGCCGATCGTGACGACCGTGAAGTACACGGCGTCGATCTTCGTCTCGAGCCCGCGGAACTGGCCGTCGAGCGCGAGGAGGTAGTGGACCGACGCGAACCCGAAGATGAGCAGCGACAACGCGAGCCCGAGCGCTTCGAGCGAGTCGAGCACCGCTCGCTCCGAGGTCCGGATCCGGTGCGCCCGACGGACCACCACGACGACGAAGGCGACGACCACGGCGAGGCCTACGACGACGTAGAGGTACCAGCGGTCGGTGTCGAACGGTGCGACCGTGTACAGCAGCCCGAACATCGCGACCGTGCCGGCCACGCGGAGGAGGGTCCGGCGGACCGCAGCGCGGTCCGCGTCCGGGCGCTGTTGCTCAGCCACGGTCGCCGAGCTCGACGACGGCGCCGCCCGCCTCGCGGACGAGGACCCGCGTGGTGCCGTCCGCGTAGGCGATCGTGGTGCGGGACCGGCCGTCGGGCAGGCCCTCGAGGAGCTCGGCCTCGCCCTCGAGCCCGACCGACAGCTCACGGCGCAGACCGTCGTCGCGCCAGGACCAGCAGCGCGACCCGTCGCGCTGCACGAGCAGGTCGGCCGGCAGCTCGCCGCCGTCGAGGGCGGCGACGAGCGCCGTGACCCGTCGGTGCTCGGCCTGGCTCAGCCCTGGCCCCCGGAGGCGTCCTGGACCGACACCTTGCCGGCGTTGATCCACGGCATCATCGCCCGCAGCTCGGCGCCGACCTTCTCGATCGGGTGCTCCTTGCCGGCCTCCTCGAGGGCGGTGAAGTGCTTGCGGCCGCCGCGGCTCTCGGCCACCCACTCCTCGGCGAACCTGCCGGACTGGATCTCGCCGAGGATCTCCTTCATCGTCTCGCGGACGTGGTCGTCGATGACGCGCGGGCCACGGGTGAGGTCGCCGTACTCGGCGGTGTCGGAGATGGAGTAGCGCATGCCGCCGATGCCCTGCTCGTACATGAGGTCCACGATCAGCTTCAGCTCGTGAAGGCACTCGAAGTAGGCGATCTCGGGCTGGTAACCGGCCTCGATCAGGGTCTCGAAGCCGCTCTGCACGAGCTTGGTGACCCCGCCGCAGAGCACGACCTGCTCGCCGAAGAGGTCGGTCTCGCACTCCTCGGTGAAGGTGGTCTCGATGACGCCGGCGCGGGCGCCGCCGATGGCGTCGGCGTAGGCCAGCGCGAGGGCCTTGGCCCCGCCGGTGGGGTCCTGCTCCACGGCGATGAGGCACGGCACGCCGCCGCCCTCGGTGTAGGTGCGGCGCACCAGGTGGCCGGGGCCCTTCGGGGCGACCATGGCGACGTCGACGTTCGCCGGCGGCTTGATCAGCC
>JBEIFW010000201.1:0-5841 GCA_040382215.1 Acidimicrobiales bacterium | reverse complement strand
GGGCGGGGTTTGGGTTCTTTTGTCTCGGGCGGGCCCGCCGCCCCCCCGGTCCCCCGGTGGGCCATGGTCGCACCCCGGCCACACAGCCTCCCGTTCCCGGGGGGCGGGTCCCCCCCGGGGGGTGGCACCCGCACCCCGTTTCGTCGTTTCGGTCCGATCGTCCGTCTCGTCAGTCGTAGACCAGCACGCCCCGGATGTTCTTGCCGTCGCGCATGTCCTGGTACCCCTCGTTGATCCCTTCGAGCGGATAGGTGCGGGTGACGAGACCATCGAGGTCGAGCTGGCCGTCGCGATAGAGGCCGAGCAGCTTCGGGATGTCGTAGCGCGGGTTGCCCGAGCCGAACAGCGAGCCCACGACCTGCTTCTCCATCAGGGTGAGATCGAGCAGGCTCATCGTGGCAGAGATCTCGAGCGCCGGATGGATGTTGGTCACCACCACCCGACCGCGCTTGGCAGCGAGTGCCAGCGCCTCGGCCATCACGGCACCGGAGCCGACGCCCATGGTCATCACGACCTTGTTGCACATCTGGCCCCAGGTGAGCTCCTGGATCCCGGGCAACGCCTCGGTCATCGACGCGAAGGTGTGGGTGGCGCCGAATTCCATCGCCTTTTCGCGCTTGTTCTCCAACGGGTCGATGGCGATGATCCGCTTCGCCCCGGCGAGCCGGGCACCCTGGATGGCGTTCGCTCCGATCCCGCCCACGCCGACCACGGCGACGGTGTCGCCCGGCTGCACCTGCGCGGCGTAGACCGAGGAACCCCACCCGGTCACGACACCGCAACCGAGCAGGCAGGCCTTGTCGAGCGGGACGTCCTTCTCGATCTTGATGCAGCTCGCCTCGTTCACCACGGTGTGGTGGGCGAAGGTGCCGAGCAGGCACATGAGGCCGAGGTCGGTGTCCCTCGCGTGATGGCGGGCCGTCATGTCGGTGATCTGCTTGCCGAGCGCCATGTACTGACCGAGGTCGCACAGGTTCTGGTGACCGGTCGAGCACGATGGGCAGCGCCCGCACGAGGGGATGAAGCCGAACACGACATGGTCGCCCGGAGCGAGCCAGGACACGCCCTCGCCGACTTTCTCCACAACGCCGGCACCCTCGTGGCCGCCGATGATCGGCAGTTCGAACGGCAGGTCGCCCGTGACGAGGTGCTCGTCCGAATGACACATACCCGACGCCGCCAGGCGGACGAGCACTTCACCAGCCTTGGGCTCGTCGAGTTCGATCTCCTCGACGCTCCACGGCGCGTTCACTTCCCACAACACGGCAGCCTTGGTCTGCACGGTGGTCCCCCTTGTCGATGGTCCGGGTCCCGGGACGGTACCGCACCCTCGGGACCGGCCCGGTAGCGATGGCCCCTACGATCCCGGGCATGCCCTTGGATGCTTCGATCGTGGGTCGCACCGTCGGTTCACGTCGGGTCGTCGCCGACGCCCGCTGGCTGATGGCGTACGCGGCCGGAGTGCCCGATGCCCGGCCCGAGCTCTACGACACGCGATCCGATCTCGGGATGCATCCGATGTTCCCGGTCGCGCCCGAGTGGGACCTGGTGATCGGATTCCGACGCGAGCTGTCCGGTCTGCGTGCCGACGAGGCGTCCCGGGGAGTGCACGCCGCCCATGACGTGATCGTCGAACGACCGGTGTGCGCCGGCGAGGAGCTCGAGCTCTCCGGTTGGGTCGCAGCCGTCGACCGCCGGCGGGGAGGTGCCGAGCAGCGGGTGCGGTTCGAGGCTCGGGACAACGATGGGAAGGTGGTCTGGCGGTCGATGATGACCTCGGTGTTCCGAGGGGTCGAGGTGATCGGGGAGCCCTCAGCGGCCGGCGCAGGAGCGCTCGGGCCCGAGGCGACCGGCGGGGGATGGCCCGCGTTGCCCGAGCCGGTCCCGGCGGACACCCGGGCGATCGCTTCGTCCGACTCCGTGGTCGGCCCGCTCGACGCCCACACGTACACCGAGTGCGCACGGATCTGGAACCCGATCCATACCGATCTGGCGTACGCACAGCGCGCCGGGCTGCACGCACCGATCCTGCACGGCACGGCCACGCTGGCACGCGGGGTGAGCATCGCGACGACCTTGGCGGGCGTGCCCCTCGACCGGGTGCGACGAGTAGCGGGTCGATTCGTCGCGATGGTCGACCTCGACACGACCATCACCGTTCGGCTGCTGAGGGCGACGGCGGAGGCGGTCTGGTTCGACGTTCGCAACGCCGCCGGGGACCCGGCCGTGCTCGGCGGGGTGCTCGGCCTGCGAGACTGACGAACGCAGAGGCGGCTCCGTCACGCTGTGCGCGACCCCTCCTGCCCTGAGCGTCACGAATCCCACCCCTACGCGGCGAATCGTCAACGAATCGTCCGGTAGGGGCCCTGGACGACGAAGGGGGCAGGCCAGTACATGCGCCGACACCGCCCGGCCCGGCACGCGTCGACCGCGCGTTCGGGGACGGCCCGTCGGGCCGTCCCCGAGCCCGGTCAGGCGCCGGCAGCCTCCAACGCCCGGCGGGTCAACACCTTGGCCAGATGCGCGCGGTACTCCGGTGACGCGTTCAGATCACCCTGCGGCTCCGCGTCGGCCGCCGCCAACTCCGCCGCCTCGGCCGCCGACGCCCCACCGTTCAACGCCGCCACCACCTGCGCTGCGAACACCGGGGTCGAGCCCATGTTCACCAGCGCCACACCCGACGACCCGTTCTGCTTCCAGGCCGCCACCCCGACGATCGCCCAGTCCTGCGCCCGCCGGTTGAACTTCTGGAACCCCCACCCGGCACCGGCCAACTTCGGCACCCGCACCTCGGTCAACAACTCGTCGGGCGCCAACGCCGACTCCAAGAACCCGGTGAAGAAATCCGACGCCGCGATCGTCCGCTCACCACGAGCCGAACGCGCCACCAACGTCCCACCCAACGCCAACACCGTCGCCGGCAGATCCGACGCCGGATCCGCATGCGCGATCGACCCTCCGATCGTGCCCCGATGCCGCACCTGCGGATCACCCACATGCCCCGCCGCGTGCGCCAACAACGGACACACCTCGGCCAGCAACGACGAATGCTCCACATCGTGATGCCGGGTCAACGCCCCGATCGCCACGTGATCACCCGCATCCCGGATGTACGACAGATCCCGGATCCGAGCCACGTCGATCAACACCGACGGCGCCGCCAACCGCAACTTCATCAACGGCAACAAGCTGTGACCACCGGCCAGGAACTTCGCCTCGTCACCCGCCTCCGCGATCAACGCCACCGCCTCATCGGCCGACGACGCACGCTTGTAATCGAACGCAGCAGGGATCACTTCGCACCTCCGGAGGTGATGGCCTCCCACACCCGCTGCGGGGAGGCCGGCATGGTGATGTCACGGACGCCGAACGGGCTGAGCGCGTCGACGATGGCATTGATGACGGCCGGGGCGGCACCGATGGTGCCGGCCTCGCCGATGCCCTTGACCCCCAAGGGGTTGGTCGGCGACGGGGTGATGGTGTGCGCCGTCTCGATCGCCGGCACGTCGGCCGCCGAGGGCACGAGATAGTCGGCCAGCGTGGCGGTGCGCAGGTTGCCGTCGGTGTCGTAGACGGCCTCCTCGAAGAGCGCCTGGGCCACACCCTGCACGACGCCGCCGTGCACCTGCCCTTCGACGATCAACGGGTTCACCTGGTTGCCGCAGTCGTCGACCGCGATGTAGCGCTGCAGCGTGACCGCACCGGTCTCGGTGTCGACCTCGACCACGGCGATGTGCGTGCCGAACGGCCACGAGAAGTTCGGCGGGTCGTAGGTGGTGTGGGCCTCGAGGTTGGGCTCCATGCCGTCGGGCAGGTTGTGGGCGGTGAAGGCCGCGAAGGCGATGGCCGCCAACGGCATCGCCTTGTCGGCCGAACCCCGCACCGAGAACGTGCCGTTCGCGAACTCGAGGTCCTCCTCGGCGCACTCGAGCTGGTGGGCCGCGATCTTGCGGGCCTTGTCGACGATCTTGTCGCAGCTCTGCACGATGGCGATACCGCCGACGGCGAGCGACCGCGAGCCATAGGTGTCGAGCCCGAGCGGCGAGATCGCCGTGTCGGAGTGGAGGACGTCGACGTCTTCCACGGGCACCCCGAGCCGGTCGGCCACGATCATCGACCACGACGTCTCGTGGCCCTGGCCGTGGGGCGTGGCGCCGGTGACCACCTGCACCTTGTTGGTGGGCAGCACCCGCACCGTGGCGGCCTCCCAGCCGCCGGCGCCGTAGTTGAGCGAGGCCAGCACCCGCGACGGCGCCAGGCCGCACATCTCGAAGTACGACGACACCCCGATCCCGAGCTGCTTGGTGGAACCGGCGGCACGCCGCGCCGCCTGCTCGGCCCGCACCGCCTCGTAGCCGACCATCTCGGTCGCCTTGTTCGCAGCGCCGAGATGATCCCCCGAGTCGTACACGAGGCCGGTCATGGCCGTGTACGGGAACTGCTCGGCGCGGATGTAGTTGCGGCGCCGCAGCTCCAGCGGGTCGATGCCCATGGTCGCGGCCAGGGCGTCCATCGCCCGCTCGATAGCGTAGGTTGCCTCGGGCCGCCCCGCGCCCCGGTAGGCGTCGGTCGGCGTCATCGTCGTGAACACCGACGTGCACGAGAAGTCGTACGCAGCGGGGAGGTCGTACACCCCGGCGTAGAGGAACGCTCCGAGCAACGGGATGCCCGGCGTGACGAGCTGCAGGTAGGCGCCCATGTCGGCCAGCAGGCGCACCCGCACCGCAGTGAGCTTGCCGTCGGCATCGGCGGCGAGCTCGATGTCCTGGATCTGGCCGCGGCCCTGGATCGTGGCCACCGAGTTCTCGCTGCGCTCCTCGGTCCAGCGCACCGGCTTGCCCAGCTTGCGGGCCAGCGCCAGGCACAGCAGTTCCTCGGCGTACACGTTCAGCTTGGAACCGAACCCGCCACCGACGCTCGGTGCCACCACCCGCACCTGGTGCTCGGGGATGCCGGCCGTCAACGCCGCCATGATCTTCAGGATGTGTGGGATCTGGGTGGCCGAGTAGAGCGTGATGTCCCCACCGAACGGCTGCGGCACGGCGGCGACGGCCCGCGGCTCCATCGCCATCGGGATGAGGCGCTGCTGGATGTAGCGCTCCTTCACCGTGTACGCAGCCGACGCGAACGCCGCAGCCACGGCGTCCTCGCCGATCTTGAGATCCCACGTGTAGCTCTTGTTCGTGCCGAGCTCGTCGTGGATCACGACCCGGTCGCTCAGCGCGTCCTCGAGGTCGGTCACGGCCGGGAGCGCCTCGTACTGCACGATCACGGCCTCGACCGCGTCACGCGCCGCCGCTTCGGAGGTGGCGAGCACCGCCGCCACGGCATCGCCCTGGTAGCACGCCTTCGACACGGCCACCGGGTAGTGGGCGGGGTTGCGCATGTCCGCCGTTACCGGCCACGCACACGGCATCGGTGCCGCCCACAGGCTTTGCAGATCAGCGCCGGTGTAGGTGGCGACGACCCCGGGCGAGGCCGAGGCGCCCGACAGGTCGATCGAAGTGATCCGGGCGTGGGCGTACGGGCTGCGCACCAGCGCCAGGTGCAACGAACCGGGGATCGGAAGGTCCGCCGTGTAGCGGGACTCGCCGGTGAGCAACGGCGGATCCTCCTTGCGCAACATCCGCGCGCCGAGCACCCCGGCCGGGGGCAGTTCTACCGCGGTCACTTCGCACCTCCGGCGGCGGCGAGGACCGACTGCACGATGTTGTGATAACCGGTGCAGCGGCACAGGTTGCCCTCGAGGCCGAGGCGCACATCGGACTCACTGGGACTGGGGTTCTCGTTGAGCAGCGACACCGCAGCCATCACCATGCCCGGCGTGCAGTAGCCGCACTG
>JBEIFW010000200.1:0-5853 GCA_040382215.1 Acidimicrobiales bacterium | reverse complement strand
GGCCACGGCGGTACAGGTCCATCGCCAGGTTGAGTCCGGTCTGGCCGCCGAGGGTGGGCAGCACGGCGTCGGGGCGCTCGCGCTCGATGATCGCCGCCAGCACGTCGGGGGTGAGCGGCTCGATGTAGGTCCGGTCGGCGAAGTCCGGGTCGGTCATGATCGTGGCCGGGTTGGAGTTGGCCAGGATCACCCGGTACCCCTCCTCGCGCAGCACCCGGCACGCCTGCGTGCCCGAGTAATCGAACTCGCAGGCCTGCCCGATCACGATCGGGCCGGAGCCGATGATCAGGATCTATGAGAGATCATCGCGGCGCGGCAACAGGCCACCCCCGCCTCGGGTGCGGGCAGACCGTCCGGTTCGTGGGCATCGACCGCGGTCACGGTGAAGCCGCTGCGGACCCGCCGTCGGGCCATGCGCTCCGCGAAGCGCCCGAACAGGTAGGTGGCCTCGTGCGGTCCGGGCCCGGCCTCGGGGTGGTGCTGCACGGAGAAGGCGTCGGCGCCGCTCACCGCGATGCCCTCGCACACGCCGTCGTTCAGGTTCACGTGGGTCATGACCGCCTTGCCGGCCAGCGTGTCCGCGGCGACGGCGAAGTTGTGGTTCTGGCTGGTGATGTCGATGCGGCCGTCGGTGAGATCCTTCACCGGGTGGTTCGCACCGTGGTGCCCGAAGGGCAGCTTGACGGTCCGGGCGCCGATGGCGAGCGACAAGAGCTGGTGCCCGAGGCAGATCCCGAACACCGGCACGTCACCGGCCAGCAGCCCCTGGATGGCGTCGACGGCACCGCCGACGCATTCGGGGTCGCCCGGGCCGTTGGACAGGAACACCCCGTCGGGTCGGCGGGCCAGCACGTCGGCGGCCGGGGTCGAGGCCGGCACGACCTCGACGGTGCCGAGGGCGGCCAGGTGGCGCAGGATCGTGCGCTTGATCCCGAAGTCGTAGGCAACGATGCGGAACCCTCCCCCGTCGCCGACGACGTAGGGCGCCGTCGTCGTCACCTGGGCGACGAGGTCGACGCCGCCGGTGCCCGGTTCGGCCGCCGCGGCGGCCCGCAGCGTGGCCTCGTCACCGGTGCCGAACGCGCCCGCCATCGCGCCGGCGTCACGCAGGTGCCGGGTGAGACGGCGGGTGTCGATCCCGGCGATGCCCGGCACCCCGTAGTGGCGCAACAGCTCGTCGAGGTCGGCGGTGGACCGGTAGTTGCTTCGACGTCGCGCCAGTTCGCGCACCACGATCCCCCGGCAGAAGGGGCGGCGGGCCTCGAAGTCGGCGGCGGTGACGCCGTAATTGCCGATGTGGGGGTAGGTGAAGGTGATGATCTGGCCGGCGTAGCTCGGGTCCGTGACGATCTCCTGGTAGCCCGACAGAGAGGTGTTGAACACCACCTCGCCCGCAGCAGCGGCGGCCGGGGCCCCGATCGCCTCGCCTTCGAACACCTCACCGTCGGCCAGCACCAGCACGGCGTCGCAGGTGGCGGTCATGACGCCCATCCTTGCATGATAATGCGTTCATTTGCATAGTCATTCATAAGCTCACCGCTGCGCCTCTCCGTCGACGACCACGGCGATGCCGCCGAAGACCGTGTGGCGGACCTTCCCCCGCAGCCGTCGTCCGGCATATGGAGTGTTGCGGGCCTTGGACGCCAACGAGTTCGGATCGACGACCCACTCGTGCGCCGGGTCGATCACGGCGAGATTGGCCACACGACCCGGCGTCACCGGCCCGCCGTGGCGCTCGGCCATGCCCCCGACCACCGCCGGTCGCCAGCTCAGCAAGGCGAGCACCTCCTCCACCGGTAGGGCCAGCTCCGTGAGCGCGAGCGCAAGGGCGGTCTCGAGTCCGAGCATCCCCGGCGGCGCCTGATCGAAGGGCAGTTCCTTCGTGTGCGGCGCGTGCGGGGCGTGGTCGGTGGCGATTGCGTCGATCGTGCCGTCACCGAGTCCGACCCGGACCGCTGCGACGTCGGCGTCGGTGCGCAACGGTGGGTTGACCTTGAATACCGGGTCGTACGACGCACACTCGGCGTGGGTGAGCGTGAAGTGGTGGGGGGTCGCCTCGCACGACACCGGCAGGCCGCCGGCACGGGCCTCACGCACCAGCGCCACCGACCGTCGGGTCGACAGGTGCTGGAAGTGCACCCGGGCCCCGGTGAGGCGGGACAGCGCAAGGTCGCGCAACACCATCAGTTCCTCGGCCTCCGACGGCTGACCGGGCAGACCGAGCCGGCTCGACCATTCGCCCTCGTGCATCACGCCACCGGCGCAGAGCGCGTCGTCCTCGCAGTGCTGGGCCAGGGTCACGCCCAGACCGCTCGCGTACTCGAGCGCACGGCGCATCAGCCGGGTGTCCTGCACGCCGTTGCCGTCATCGGTGAAGAACCGCACCCCGAGCGCCGCCATCTCTGCGAGCGGCGCCAAGCGCTCGCCACCTCGCCCGACGGTGATCGCCCCCGACACGTGCACGTCGCAAAGCTGCGCCCGCCGACCGAGCTCGAGCACCTCGCGCACCATCGCTGCGGAGTCGATCGCGGGGGTCGTGTTGGGCATGGCGAGCACCGCCGTGAACCCGCCGATCGCCGCTGCCCGGCTTCCGGTCTCGATCGTCTCGGCCTCTTCCTTGCCCGGCTCGCGCAGGTGGGTGTGCAGATCGACCAAGCCGGGGCTCACGAGACAGCCGGCGGCATCGATCACCTGTGCCCCCGTCGGCGCGTCGAGGTCCGGGCCGACCGCGGCGATCACCCCGTCGACGACCGCCACGTCGGCCCGGCGCCGACCAGCCTGGTCGACGACGTCGCCGCCCTTGAGTACCAACGTCGTCGACATCACTCCGCCTCCTTGGCGAGATCGGCTCCCGAACCGAGGAGCCAGTACAGAACGGCCATCCGAACCGCGACGCCGTTCGCGACCTGCGCGATCACCACCGAGCGGGGCGAGTCGGCGACCTCGGGGGCGATCTCCACGCCCCGGTTCATCGGGCCCGGATGCATGACGAGCGTGTGCTCGGGCAGTCGGGCGGCGCGCTCGGGCGTGAGACCGAAACACGCCGTGTACTCCCGCAGGGTCGGCACCAGCGCCTGCTCCTGGCGTTCGAGCTGCATCCGCAGCACGTAGGCCACGTCGAGGGCGTCGGCACCCCGGGCACCGACGACGGCGTCGAGGTCGTGGGACACCTCGACACCCCAACCGTCCAGGCTCGGCGGCAGCAGCGTCGGCGGGGCCACGAGGGTGACCCGTGCCCCGAGGGCGCGCAGCGCGGCGACGTCGGACCGGGCCACCCGGCTGTGCTTCACGTCGCCGACGATGGCGACGTGAAGATCGTCGAACCGCCGGCCAGGCAGACGATCGCGGATCGTGTAACAGTCCAGCAGCGCCTGGGTGGGGTGGGCGTGCCAGCCGTCGCCGGCGTTCACGATGCTGGCGTCGGTCCAGCGGGCGATCTGCCACGGCACACCGGACGACTTGTGCCGCACCACGACTGCGTCGATCCCCATGGCGTCGAGAGTCTCGACGGTGTCGCGCAGGGACTCGCCCTTGTTGGCGCTCGAGCTCGACGCGGAGAACGTCATCACCTCGGCCGACAGCCGCTTGGCTGCGGTTTCGAAGCTCAACCGGGTCCGGGTCGAGTCCTCGAGGAACAGCGACACGACGGTCTTGCCCCGCAGCGCCGGCACCTTGGGGATCGGCCGCCGGTTCACCTCGGCCATGTGGCGGGCGAGGTCGAGCAGGCTCCGAATCCCGTCGACGCCGAGCTCCTCGATCGAACGCAGGTGGCGACTCACCGCGCACCTCCCCGGCGTTCGATCACCACGCCCTCGGGGTCGACGGTCACGGTTTCCTCCCGGCTCGTCGGCAGGTTCTTGCCGACGAAGTCGGGGCGGATCGGCAGCTCCCGGTGCCCCCGGTCGACGAGCACGGCGAGCTGCACGGCGCGAGGACGGCCGTGATCGTTGAGCGCGTCGAGCGCGGCGCGAATCGTGCGGCCGGTGTAGAGCACGTCGTCGACGAGCACCACCACCCGACCCTCGAGCGCCGGCAACTCCGTCGGCGCCGACGGCACCACCGGCCGCAGGCCGATGTCGTCGCGGTAGAAGCTCACGTCGAGCGTGCCGACGGGAACCATTGCGCCGTCCTCGAACCCGGCGATCGCCGCCCCGAGCCGTTCGGCCAACCAGACGCCGCCGGTCTGGATCCCGACGAGCACCACCGCGTCGAGACCCCGGTTGCGCTCGACGATCTCGTGCCCGATCCGGGTGATCGCCCGACGAACGTCGGCAGCCGACAGCACCTCCGCCGCCGCCCCGATCGGGGACGCGGCGCGTACGACAGCATCGCTCATGAGCACCTCGCTTCCGTGCGGGCCTCACGGGACCCGCTTCACGGCCTGACGGCAACCTAGCGGGCCGTGCGGCTCGGCGGTGTGACCGCGGCGAACCCACCGCGGTCAGGAGAACGATTCGAGCGCCTCGGCGAGCACAGCAAGGGCATCGGACAGCACCGGACCGGCGTCGATCCCTTCGACGACGAACGAACCGCCGACGCCCAGATCGAGGCCTCGGCCTGGCGCGCCGCCCAAGGCCGTCGCGACCAGGACCGGCCCCGTCGACGGTACGGACCCGGTGAAGAAGGCCTCGAGTGCCGGGTCCGCCGGTGGCTCCGGCGTTTGCGGTGTGCGCTCCACGCCGGCGCCTCGACGTACGCCGGGCGGGAGACGGGACAGCAGGTCGGTGATCGTCGCCGGCGCCGACCGGGCAGGCGCCGACGGCGCCGCCGCCGCCGGGTCGAGGCCGCGCCAGCGCAGCAGGACGGTGCCGTCGTCGTCGACGGCGCCCGCAATCTCGAGCAGCACGGCCACCGCGTGCTTGCACGGCTCACCCCAGTCCGGACAGGTGCAGGAGAACGACACGTCCATCGGCTCGGGCACCAGCTCGACGGCCACGGACACGGCGAGGTCGACCAGCCCCGGACGGACCGTGCCCCGAGCGAATTGGCGGGCCGCCAGCTCGTCGTCGGCCACGACAGCCGCAAGGTCGGCCGCCACACCCGCAGCGGCCGGTCGGCACGCGACCGTCACCTCGTAGGGCTCGGGACGGCTGCCTTCGACCTCGGCGGTGACGGTTCCCGCCGTCACGGTGAGCGAACCCACCAGGCCCCGGCGAGCGATCGTCCGCCCTCGACCGAGCCGCGCCCCGTCGGCCACGCGCGCCGCCAGCTCGGCGACACCGGCACCGGCCGCTCCCCGGATGCGGGTCACCGCAGGCCGTCCGCGGAAGGTTCGAGCCGGAACAGGTCGCGCAGCTGCTCGGTGGACAGCTCCGTGAGCCAGCCCTCCCCGGTGCCGACGACGAGCCCGGCGAGACGTTGCTTGTCGGCGAGGAGCGCGTCGATGCGTTCCTCGAGCGTGCCCTGGCAAACCAGAGTGTGGACGAACACGGTTCGCTGCTGGCCCAGACGCCAGGCCCGGTCGGTCGCCTGCTGCTCCACCGCCGGGTTCCACCAGCGGTCGTAGTGCACGACCCGGCTCGCCGCGGTGAGGTTCAGCCCGGTCCCGCCGGCCTTGAGCGACACGAGCTGCAGCGGCGGCCCCTGCCCGGCCTGGAACGCGGTGACCATCGCGTCGCGACGGGCCTTGGGAACCCCGCCGTGCAGGAACGGCACGTCGAGACCCAGCCGTTCGTGGAGGTGCCGGACGAGCAGGTCCCCCATCTCCCGGTACTGGGTGAACACCAGCGCCCGTTCCCCGGCGTCGAGCAGTTCGTCGACGAGCTCGTCGAAGCGGGCGAGCTTGCCACTGCGGCCGCCGAGGCGGGAGCCGTCGCCGAGGTAGTGGGCCGGGTGGTTGCAGATCTGCTTGAG
>JBEIFW010000199.1:0-5891 GCA_040382215.1 Acidimicrobiales bacterium | reverse complement strand
CGACCAGAGCCAGGGCGACGCGCAGCGCAAGGCCGTCGCCCAGGTCGTGTTCACTGCGACCGGTATCGACGGCGTCGACGCCGTTCGTCTCCTCGTCGAGGGCAAGTCTCGCGAGTGGCCTCGCGGGGACGGCTTCTTCCAACGCGAGCCGTTGACACGGGCGGCGTATCCCGATCTCGATCCGTCCAGCCAGCCCGAGTATCCCCCGGCCCCGACCAGCGTGCCGAGTCCGACCACGACCGCACCGGTTGCGGCCACGGCCGCTTCCACGACGCCGGTCACGACGGCATCGGCCACGACGGCCGGATGAGCGGCGGCGATCAGCCGAAGAACACGCCCGCCACGTCGCGGTAGATCGACAGATCGACCGTGCGCGTCCGCCCGACCGCTTCCGTCAGCGGTGCCCGCACGATCTGCTGCTCGCGGAACACGACCATCTCGCCCCAGGCTCCGGCGTGCACGGCGTCCACGGCGGCGAGCCCGTACCGGGTGGCCAGCACCCGGTCGTAGGCGTTGGGTGTCCCACCCCGCTGGACGTGACCGAGTTGCACCACCCGGGTGTCGAACCCGGTACGGGCTTCCACCTCGCCCGCGATCCGGTTGGCGATGCCACCGAGACGCAGGTGGCCGAACTCGTCGCGCTCGTTCTCGGGCATCGGCAGCGTGCCGGGCGCCGGGACGGCGCCTTCGGCGACCACGACGATCGACGCATAGCGGCCGCGCTCGTGACGGCGGCGCAGGGTTGCGCACACCTCGTCGAGATCGAAGGGGACCTCGGGGATGAGGATATGAGTGGCGCCGCCGGCGATCCCAGCGTACGTGGCGATCCAGCCCGCCTCCCGGCCCATCACCTCGACCAGCATCACCCGGTCGTGGCTCTCGGCGGTGGTGTGCAGGCGATCGATCGCGTCGGTGGCGATCTGCACCGCCGTGTGGAAGCCGAAGGTGACCTGCGTGCCGACGATGTCGTTGTCGATCGTCTTGGGCACCCCGACCACCTGCAGGCCGATCTGCTCGTGCAGCAACGACGACACGGTGAGCGACCCGTTGCCCCCGATGACGATCAGGGCCTCGATGCCCATCTCCGCCAGGGTGGCCGCCACCCGAGCAGGCCCATCGGGATGGTCGAACGGGCTCCCCCGCCGCGTGCCGAGCAGCGTCCCGCCCCGGGGGAGCATGCCCCGCAACGACCGGACATCGAGCGGCATCACCCGGCGCTCGAGCACCCCGTCCCACGCGTCGAGGAAGCCGACGATCTCGTCGCCGTAGCGGA
The DNA here is from genome assembly GCA_040382215.1 of Acidimicrobiales bacterium. GTDB lineage: Bacteria > Actinomycetota > Acidimicrobiia > Acidimicrobiales > Ilumatobacteraceae > JBEIFW01. The sequence goes on along the minus strand of JBEIFW010000199.1, from coordinate 4,618 downwards.
ACTCACCCTTGCGCACGATGGCTCGGATGACGGCATTGAGGCCCGGGCAGTCGCCCCCGCCGGTGAGGACACCGATCCGCATCGCCCAACGGTACCGCGCCCGTGCTAAATGGTGTCGATGGCCTGGGACCGCACCCGACCCGTTCCGTGGCCGCGGCTGGTGCGCCAGTTCGCGGTGTACCTGCTGCTGTTCAACGCGGCATTGTTCATCTTCGCCCGCGACGACTACGGCCCCGGGGTGATCCTCGGAAGCGTCGGCGGTGCCGTCGTGTACCTCGGTATCTCGGTCGTCCTGGTCAAGTTCGGGTGGAACCCGCCCGGCGGCCTTCGCCCCGGTCGCGGCGCGACCGGCTCGGCGAGTTCGACCGGCCGGTCCGCCCCCGGTCGGGGCGGGTCGGGCCGGCGGCGCCCGGCGGCCGCCCCCGACACCCCGGCTCCGCGGTCTCGCCCCGCGCCCACCAAACGCACCGGCGGTGGTCGCCCACCGAGCAATCGCCGTTGAGCGTTTAGCGTCGGGGCATGCCGTTCGTCGTCGCCATCGACGCCGGGACCACCGGCGTGCGTTCCCTCGCCGTGGACCACTCGGGTGCCGTCGTCGATTCGAGCTACCGGGAGTTCCCGCAGTACTTCCCGCGGCCGGGCTGGGTCGAGCACGACGCCGACGAGATCTGGGCGGCCACCCGGGCCACGCTCACGGACGTCCTCGAGCGCCTCGCCGAACCTCCGGTCGCGATCGGGATCACCAACCAGCGAGAGACCGTCGTCGCCTGGGACCGTCGCACCGGCCGCCCGCTGCACCGGGCGATCGTCTGGCAGGACCGTCGCACCGCCGAGCGCTGCGACGAACTCACCGCCGAGGGCCTGCTGCCCCTGGTGCGGGCCCGGACCGGGCTCGTGCTCGATCCGTACTTCTCGGGCACCAAGATCGAGTGGCTGATGCGCCACGGTCACCTCGGCCACGACGACGCGCTCGCCCTGGGCACCGTCGACTCGTGGCTCGTGTGGAACCTGACCGGCGGGGCCGTCCACGCCACCGACCCGTCGAACGCCAGCCGCACGATGCTCTACGACATCGTCGAGCGCCGGTGGAGCGAGGAGCTCTGCCAGGTGCTCTCGGTCCCCGTCGAAGCGCTCCCCGCCGTGACGCCCTCGTCGGGCCGGCTCGGGCTGACCAGCGAACTCGCCGGGGTGCCCGCCGGTATCCCCGTGTCGGGCATCGCGGGCGACCAGCAGGCTGCGCTGTTCGGCCAGGCCTGCCTGGAGCCGGGCATGACGAAGAACACCTACGGCACCGGCAGTTTCGTGCTCATGAACGTCGGCGACCGCTGCCCGGACCCAGTGGAGGGACTCCTCACCACCGTCGCCTGGGAGCTCGCTGACGGCACGTTCGCCTACGCGCTCGAAGGCGCGATCTTCGTCACCGGCGCCGCGATCCAATGGCTCCGTGACGGCCTCGGGGTCATCGGCTCGGCGGCCGAGATCGGCCCGCTCGCCGCCTCGGTCGATCGAACCGACGGCGTCGTGCTCGTACCGGCGTTCACCGGTCTCGGTTCGCCGTGGTGGGACCCCTACGCCCGGGGCACGATCGTCGGGATCACCCGGGGCACCACACGGGCCCACCTGGCCCGAGCCGTGGTCGAGGCGATGGCCTACCAGACCCGCGACGTCATCGATGCGATGGCGTCCGCCGGCGGTCTCCCGGTGCGGGAGCTGCGCGTCGACGGCGGTGCGGCCGTCATGGACCTGTTGCTGCAGCTCCAGGCTGATCAGCTCGGCGTGACCGTCGCCCGCCCTGCGGTATCGGAGACCACTGCGCTGGGCGCCGCATTCATGGCCGGTCTCGCCGAGGGCATGTGGTCCTCCCCCACCGAGGTGGCGGCCACCTGGCGGCTCGACCGGCGCGTCGAGCCCGTCCTCGACCGCACGCAGGCCGACGCCGACCACCGGCGCTGGCTCCGTGCCGTCGACCGCAGCCGGCGGTGGGCCGACGACGCCTGACCCGCCCGATCAGCAGGCCGCCGGCACGCCGAGCGCGTCGGCGAGGCGGGCCATCCGGGTCACGAGCGCCCGCTCGCGGGCCCGGAACGGTCGTCCCTTGCGGCCGAGCGCCAGCACCGAACCCTGACGGGCCAGGCAGGCCCAGGCGAGGTCGGACGGCGCGGCCTCGGTCCCGGCCGGCAGGTGAGCCGCCCCAGCGACGAACGCCGCGAGCCACGCCGCCGACGGGGCCTCCCCGGCGGCGGCCAGCAGCTCCTGGGCCCGGCCGAGCACGACCGCCCAGTCCGACTCGAGGTAGTGCGCCAGGCCGCCGACGAGGACGTCGAGCACCTCGCCGGCGGGCGCCTCGGCGGCGCGCACCGCAAGTTCGAGCACGGCGAGCACGGCGTCGGGGTACTCGCCGGCCAGCGGGCGCACCTCCTCGACGTCGACGCCGTCAACCTCGCCGATCTCGCTGATCAGCAGCGGCAGGCGGGCGTCGTCGGCGAGGGCCACCACCAGCTCGTCGATCGCACGTCCGGCACCGCGCTCGAGGATCTCGATCCCCTCGACGTCGCCCCCGACCGCGCCGATGCGACTCGCGACGTGACCGAGCGCACCGGGCCGGTCCGGGAGCCACACCCGCACGACATGACGCTGCACGGCGGCGACGGTACCTGGGCTCGAGTTCCGACGATCGGTCGGAATGGTGACGGGACCGAGAACGCTTCGTTGCGTCGGCCGTCAGGCCAGCTTGACGAGGCCTCGGCGCAGGTTGCGCACGGCCTGCGCGATGCGCTGCTCGTTCTCGATCAGCGCGAAGCGCACGAACCCGTCGCCGCCGGGCCCGAAACCCTCGCCGGGCGAGGTGGCCACCTCGCACTCGCGCACCATGTGCGACGCGAACTCGACCGAACCCATCTCCCGATAGGGCTCGGGGATCGGGGCCCAGACGAACATCGTCCCGCGCGGCTTGGGGATGTCCCAGCCGATCCGGCCGAGGCCGTCCACGAGGGCGTCGCGCCGGCTTTGATAGGCCGCGCAGATGTGCTCGGGGTAGTCCGACGCCTCGTTCATCGTGACGGTGGCCGCGATCTGGATGGGCTGGAAGGTGCCGTAGTCGAGATAGCTCTTCAACTTGACCAGCGCCCCGACCACGTCGCGGTTGCCCACCATGAACGCACACCGCCAACCGGCCATCGAGAAGCTCTTGGTGAGCGAGTACAGCTCGACCGCACACTCCTTGGCCCCTTCGGCCTGCAGGATCGACGGCGGTCGGTAGCCGTCGAAGCCGACATCGGCGTAGGCGAAGTCGTGCACGCAGATCATCTCCCGCTCCCGGCAGAAATCGACGACGCGCTGCATGAACGGGAGGTCGACACACGCGCCGGTCGGGTTGTGGGGGAACGAGATCACGAGTACCCGGGGCTTGGGCCAGCCGACGTTCCAGGCGTTGTCGAGCGAGTCGAAGAAGTCGGCGGCGAAATCCGCCGAGCGCGGGTCGCTCATGGCCCGCATCGGTACCTGGCGCAGGTCGGCGCCGGCGAACAGCGGCCCGTAGATGTGGATCGGGTAGCTCGGCGAGGGCACGATCGCCGCGTCGCCGGACTGCAGCAGCACCCACATCAGGTGGCTGAAGGCCTCCTTGGAGCCGATCGCGTTGGTGATCTCCACCTCGGGGTCGAGATCGACACCCCACTTGCGGGCGTAGAGCGCCGCGACCGCTTCCCGGAGCTTGGGCAACCCGCGCGACAGCGAGTACCGGTGGTTACGGGCGATCTGGGCGGCCTCGGCGAGCTTGTCGACGGCGATCTGCGGCGAGGGGAGATCCGGGTTGCCGAAGCCGAGGTCGATCACGTCCACCCCGGCGCGGCGTGCCTCGATCTTCAGGTTGTTGATGATCGTGAACACGTACGGGGGCAGGTTGGTGATCCGGCGGAACTCCATAGAACGGCGATGGTACCGGGCGCCGGAGCCGTCGACCGGTCCGTTGCGCGCGCCACACTGGGGGCATGGAACGGAACCCGCGTGAGGGCTGCATCCACGTCGTCGTCGAGATCCCCCGGGGGAGCCGCAACAAGTACGAGATCGACCACGACACCGGCCGGGTATTCCTGGACCGTCGGCTGTTCTCGGCCACGGTGTACCCCGCGGACTACGGGTTCATCCCCGATACCCTCGGCGAGGACGGCGACCCGCTCGACGCTCTCGTGCTGCTCGACGACCCGACGTTCCCGGGCGTGTGGGTCGAGGCGAAGCCCGTCGGGGTGCTGTGGATGCGCGACGAGAAAGGGCCCGACGCGAAGATCCTCTGCGTCCCGCCCAACGAGCCGCGCTGGGACCGGGTGAACGACCTGCGCGACCTGCCCGAGGAGCTCCTCGAGGAGATCAAGCATTTCTTCGACGTCTACAAGATGCTCGAACCCGGCAAGCACTCCTCGACGGCCGGTTTCGAGGGCCGCAAGGCGGCCTGGCGGGAGATCGAAGCCTCCCGGCAGCGCCACCACCTCGGCGCCTGACCGGCCGTGGGGCGCGAGGGGCCGGTCGTCGTCAGGGCCGCACGGCCGGGTCGCCGGCGGCGGCCAGCGCAGCGCCGATCGCGCCGGCCCGCTCCCCGAGCTGCGCCGCTCGCAGGCTCGGG
>JBEIFW010000198.1:0-5902 GCA_040382215.1 Acidimicrobiales bacterium | reverse complement strand
GGTATAAGTTTTAGTAGTAATACTTAGCGACGACTCGAGGCGCCATGCCCGGTGACGTGATCGACATCTCCCCCTGGATCGACGACCGCCGGCCGCGGCGCCAAGTCGCTCAAGACCTCGCCGACCGCGAGGACATATCGGTGGCACAGGCGATGTTGTTGCTCTGCGTTGCCGGCCACGAGGCCGAGCGAGGCGCCCGCAGCCGTCGGCGGGCACCGCGCCGGCTCTCCGCAGCCCGACCCGAGCCGATCGAACCGACCGAACCGGCCCCCTCTCGTCGGGCGGCCGCCCTGCTGGACCAGCTCGGCCCGGTGTCGGACGGAGGACGGATCGAGCACACCGCAGAGGGCGGCACCCGACTCACCTGGGCACCGAGCCGCGGCGTCGTGCTCACGGCGGTGTTCGAACGCGGCAAGCCCGGCATCGTGCGGGCCCATCACCCGTCCGCCGGGGACACGCACTGGGACCTCGACGATCGCGGGATCGAGTATCTCCGGGTCGCTCTCCGGTCGCTCGTGTCGTCCTGAGCAACCTCTAGCTGCGCAGCCGGCCCAGCATCACCTCGGTCGACTTCACGAGTGCGACCACCTCGTCGCCGACGGCGAGGTCGAGCGCCTCGACCGCTTCGCGGGTCACCACCGACGTGAGCGTCTGACCGTCGGGGAGCCGGACCTTCACCGAGACGAGCACGTCGCCGGGCCCGATCGCCACGACGGTCGCCTGCAGTTGGTTGCGGGCGCTCACCTGCAGCTCGCCCCCGGCCGTCACGGGCCTCGAACCGAGCGCCCGGTCGAGGAACCGGCGCACGGCCCGGGCGCTCTCGGCCCGCCACTGCCCCACCGGGTCGTCGGCCGAAGCGGCGACGAGCCGGTCGATCACCGGGTCGACGCGCGCCCGCTGGGCGACGAGCAACGGCTCGAGCGGACGGCCGGTCCGCGACCGCAGCGCGAGCTTCAACAGCAGTTCGGTGCGCACGTCGCGCAGGTGCGCGACGGGTTCGTCGAGCCAAGCGTCGGCAGCGGCCCGCCCGGCCGGGGACACGACGAGCAGATGCCGCTCCCGGCTGCGACCCGTGCCCGTACCGGACCGCAACACGAGCCCCCGTTCCACCAGATGGTCGAGCGCCCGGTAGGTGAGCGGACGCGTGAGGCTCCAGATCCGGCCGAGCTCGCCGTCGGGGGCGAGGAGCGTGCCGAGCGCCCAGCCGTGCTCCACCCCGTCGGCGACGAGTGCAAGGCAGACCTGCTCGGCCAGCGACAGCGGGCGGGTGTCGGCCACGCCGCGAGGGTAGCGATAGTCAGGAAGTTTCTATGTTCAAAAACTCTGTGACTATGGTGCCGGGGATGCGTCGCACCGTCTTCGTCGGTCTCACCCTCACCCTCGTCGCCGCCTGCGGTGACGAGGCGGTGCCGGTGTCGACGGCGGTGAGCGGGACGATCCGGGTGTTCGCTGCGTCCTCGCTCACGGGGGCGTTCACCGCCCTCGGTGAGGCCTTCCGTGCGGCGAACCCAGGCGCCACGGTCACGTTCAGCTTCGCCGCGTCCTCGGCACTCGTCGCCCAACTCGGCGAAGGTGCCCCCGGCGATGTGTTCGCCTCCGCCGACGAGGCCACCATGGCCAAGCTGGTCGACGCAAAGGGGGCCGCCGGAACGCCGGTCGTGTTCGCCACCAACCGGCTCCAGATCGCTGTCGGTCCCGGTAACCCCAAGGGCGTCACGGCACTCGCCGATCTCGCGCGGCCCGGCCTTGCCGTGGTGCTGTGCGCGGCGCAGGTCCCGTGCGGCCGTTACGCCGCCGAGGCGCTCGCCACGGCCGGCGTCGCCGTCACCCCGAAGAGCCTCGAGGAGAACGTGCGAGCGGTGCTCACGAAGGTGCAGCTCGGCGAGGCCGATGCCGGCATCGTCTACGAGACCGACGTGCGGGCGACCGACGGGAAGGTGACCGGGGTGGCGATCCCGGCCGATCGCAACGTCGTGGCCCGCTACCCGATCGCCGTCACGGCCGGCGCGAAGGCACCGGACACGGCACGCGCATTCGTTGCGTTCACAACGAGCCCTGCAGGGCAGGCCGTCCTCGCCCGATTCGGCTTCGGCGCCCCGTGAGCCGGCGGGGTGTCGAGGCCCGGCGCCGCACCGGCCAGGAGCGCCTGCCGGCGCCGGCGCTGGTGCTCGCAGCTGTTGCGGTCGCCTTCTTCGCCCTGCCCTTCGCCGGCCTGCTGTGGCGTGCGCCGTGGTCGGACGCGTGGTCGATCCTCACCTCGGCCGCCGTGCGCGATGCACTGCGGTTGTCGCTCGTGTGCTCGTTCAGCGCCATGGTGCTGTCGCTCGTGTTCGGCGTCCCGCTCGCCTGGCTCCTCGCACGGGGCACGGTTCCCGGCCGTGGGCTGATCCGGGCGCTGTGCACACTGTCGATGGTCCTGCCTCCCGTCGTCGGCGGCGTTGCGCTGTTCGCCGCGCTCGGCCGGCGGGGCCTCGTCGGCCGATGGCTGTACGAGTGGTTCGACGTGACGATCCCGTTCTCGACGCCCGCCGTCGTCATCGCCGAGACCTTCGTGGCGATGCCGTTCCTCGTCCTCACCGTCGAAGCTGCGCTGCGGGGCCTCGACGGCCGGGTTGAGGACGCCGCCCGCACGCTCGGCGCGTCGCGCAGTTACGTCTTCCGGCGGGTGACGCTGCCGGCGATCCGGCCTGCGCTCGGTGCCGGGGCGGTGCTCGCATGGGCTCGGGCGTTGGGCGAGTTCGGGGCCACGATCACCTTCGCCGGCAACTTCCCGGGCACCACCCAGACCTTGCCGCTCGCGGTGTACCTGTCGCTCGAGACCGATCCCCCCGAAGCGATCGTGCTGTCGCTCGTGCTGATCGCAGTGTCGTTCGCGGTGCTGGTGGGCCTGCGCGACCGGTGGCTCGGCGGCGCCCGACGCGATCCGGCCGGGATGCCGTGAGCCTCGACGCCGCCGTTGCGCTGCGGCGCGGCGCGCTGTCGCTCGACGTCGCGCTCGACGCCGGTCCGGGCGAGGTCGTGGCGGTCCTCGGCCCGAACGGCGCCGGAAAGACCTCACTGCTGCGCGCCCTCGCCGGGCTCGACGCGCTCGAGACCGGCCACGTCCGCCTCGGCGACGTCGTCCTCGACGACCCGGCGGCCGGGGTGTTCGTGCCCCCGGAGCGGCGCAGGGTCGGCGTCGTGTTCCAGGACTATCTGCTGTTCGCGCACCTGAGCGCGCGGGACAACGTCGCGTTCGGCCTGCGGGCCCGGGGGCTCGGCCGCCACGAGGCTGCGCGCCGGGCCGAGGCGTGGCTCGAACGGGTCGGCCTCGCCGACCATGCAGGGCACCGGCCCCGTGCCCTGTCCGGCGGGCAGGCCCAGCGCGTCGCCCTGGCCCGGGCTCTCGTCACCGAACCGCACCTGCTGCTGCTCGACGAACCGCTCGCTGCGCTCGACGCCGGCACCCGCGGTGCGGTCCGGCGCGACCTGCGGCGCCACCTCGACGGGTTCGCCGGGGTGACGGTGCTCGTCACCCACGACCCCGTTGACGCCTACGCCCTCGCCAACCGGGTGGTCGTGGTCGAGCAGGGCCGGGTGGTGCAGACCGGGACGCTCGCCGGGGTGACCGCACATCCCCGGTCGCGCTACGTGGCCGAGCTCGTGGGGGTGAACCTGCTGTCGGGTCGGTCGGCTGCGGGCACCGTCACCCTCGACGGCGGCGGGCTCCTCACCGTCACCGACGACGCCCCGGACGGGCAGGTGCTCGTCGCGCTGCGGCCCTCGGCCGTCGCAGTGCATCGCGATCGGCCCTCGGGCAGCCCTCGCAACGTCTGGGCCGTGGTCGTGACCGATGTCGACCGCCACGCCGACCGGGTCCGGCTCCGCCTCGACGGCCCGGTCACGGTGGTCGCCGAGATCACCACGGCGGCGCTGGCCGAACTCGGGGTGCGACCCGGCGACCCTGCCTGGGCCTCGGTGAAGGCGACCGAACCGACGGTCTACCCGGCCTGAGCGACGCGGACCCGGGCCGGGTGGCCGATCCGCACCGCCCAGAACACTGCGAGGGCCGACACCACGGCCCCGACGACGAAGGCGGCGTGGTACGAGCCGGCGAGGCCGTCGGCCTCGAGCCGGGAGACCTGGACGGTCTGCATCAGCTGCACCCCCGCGGCCGAGCCGATCATCACCATCATCTGGCTGGTCGCGGTAGCCACCCCGAGATCTTCCGGGCCGACGGCGGTGGTGAGCATCGCCATGAGCGGCGGGACGATGATCCCCACCCCGAGGCCGGCGAAGCCGAGCAGGAGCACGATGGCGATCTCGGCCGTCGTCGCGCCGATGAGCGTCAGTGACAGGCAGGCGGCCACGTTGAGCAGGACGCCGGCCACCACCACCCGGCGACTGCCGGCCCGGACCACCAACCACGCTGCGAGCGGACCGGCCAGCCCCCACATGACCGGCCGGCCGATGGTGAGCAGGCTGATGTGCGTGGCGCTGTAGCCGTAGAGCTGCGACAGCAGCAGCGGGATGAGCACGTAGCCACCCTGGTAGGCGATCTGGCACAGCCCCTGCGCCGCGATCGGGATCGTGAACTCCCGCATACGGAAATAGCGCAACGGCAGAAGCGGGTGCGCGGCCCGACGCTCGACGGGCACGAACGCGGCGGCGGCCAGCGAGCCGGTGGCCAGCAGTGCCAGCACGACCGGGTGCGACCACCCCCACAGCGGGCCGCGGTTGATGGCGAACAGCAGCGAGAACGCCGCCCCGGCCAGCAGCACCGTTCCCGATACGTCGAAACTGACCCCCGTGCGCCGCGTGGTCACCGGCAAGCGGCGCGCCGCGAGCACCAGGGCGAGGGCGGTCAACGGGACCTGGGCCACGAACAACCAGCGCCAGCCGAACTGGTCGATCACCGGACCGCCCACCACCATGCCCAGCACCGGGCCGCCGGCCATCACTAGCCCCCAGTACCCGAGCGCTTTCACCCGGGCCTCGCGGGGGAAGACCTCGCTGATGATCGCCATGCCTGTCGGCGAGGTCGACTGGCCGAACACGGCGCTAGCGGTGCGGAACAGGATCGCGGTCAGCGCCGTGGGAGCAAGGGCGGTGAGCCCGGCGAACACCCCGCAGCCCACCAGTCCGATCAGGTAGACGCGGCGGCGCCCGAACAGGTCGCCGAGCTTGCCCGCCGTCGGGCCGAGCACCGCGTAGGCGAGGGTGGGGCCGACCACCAGCCACGACACCGTCGAGGGCTGCGAGTCGAAGTCGACCACCAGGCGGGGCACCACGATCGCGAGCACGCTGACGTTGAAGTTGGTGCTGAACAGGCCGAACAGCGCCACGCCGAGCAGGAGCCGCTCGTTCCGCCCGATCGCCACCCCCGCACGTTAGTTGTAGTAGACAACCATCGCGCCAGCCCGGTGCCTGCTGCCCGGACGCCGCTGGTCAGGTCGGGTTCGCCGGCCGTCCCACCAGCTCGATCCGTGTGCCGTGGACGTGCTCGTGCTCGATGCCGAGATACGTCGCGAGCATCGAGCCGTCGGCCCGCCGCACGACGCACTGCGCCGTGTGGCCGGCGGCCAGCAACTCGGCCACACGACCTTCGAGATCGTCCTGCCACACCCCGATGTGGTGCAGGCCCTCCCCGAGATGGCGACCCCACGTGCCGTCGTCGCGCGCCTCGATCAGCTCGAGGAAGGGCGGCCCTTCGACCGAGTACACGACGCGCAGGTCGATGTCGACCACCCGACCCTCGTCCTCCACGCCGCTCAACGGGATCGCCCGGGTCTCGCCGAAGGTGAGCCCGAGCGTCGCCGCGAAGTGCGCCTTGGCCGCCTCGATGTCGGTCACGAGGATCCCGACGTGGTAGAGGTTCGTGCCGGTCACGACGCCACCATCGCTCGCACACGGGCCAGTTCCT
>JBEIFW010000197.1:0-6003 GCA_040382215.1 Acidimicrobiales bacterium | reverse complement strand
GCCGCACGCGACGTCAGGCGCCCTTGCCGCCGACCGTGCGCAGGAAGGTGAGCTGCGGCCGGCCCTCGGTGAGCCCGGCGAGCGACTTGCCGAAGCTCTTCATGAACTCGCTCGCACCATGGGCAGCGAGCGCTGCGTCATCGGCGTAACGCTCGTAGAACCACACGCCGTTTTCGTCGGCGGTGTCCTCGTGCAGCAGGTAGACGAGGGTGCCGGGCTCGGTTTCGGCGTTGGCGAGCGCACCCTGCAGCGCAGCGATGAGCTCGGCGCGCTTACCAGGGGCGGCGGTGATCTTGGCGATGATGGCGGGGCCGGACATGGGCGCTGACCGTAGCCGTCCGCACGGTGCAACTCACCGGGCCTACCGCCCGGCGAGGCCGAGCTGTCGGGCCGCCCGGTCGGCGGCCTCCCGGCCTGCGACGTGGCGCACCACGAGCAACCCGTCGAGCAGTGCGATCGCCGCGCTCGCCTCGGCCCGCCGGCGGGCCGGTGCCCCGGTGAGCAACGTGGCCGCCCAAGCGATCCAGGCGTCGAGGAGCACGGGCACGACGCTGCGGTACGGCTCCCGACGCGCCGCGGCGAGGCCGAGAGCCTCCAGGAACACGGCGAAGGTGGCGTCGGCCTCGGGACCGTCGAGCGCCCGCCACGCCGTGCGCGCAAGCGAGAGATGGTCAGGTGCGGGCGCGGTGAAGGCCGGGGCGAGGACCGCCTGGAGATGGGTGCCCACCTCGCCGAGTACGGCGCTCACGAGGTCCTGTTTGGTGGGCAAGTAGTAGACGACCATCCGGTCGCTGATCCCCAGCTGTGCGGCGACTCGGCCGAAGCTCAAAGCGCTCAGTCCCTCGGCGAAAGCAACGGCGACGGCGCCGGCCAGAACCTCCTGGCGGGAGTGTTTGGGCCCCATCGCCGTGGAGGATATCGAGGCATCCCGGGTACCATCCGTAGCAGTTGCTACAATCGAGGGGGATGCCATGCCCGACATCGTGCGCCGACCGACATCAGGGGTGGTTCGATGAGCCTCGATGCGGTCGCATCGTCCGAGCTGTTTCGCCGTGCACCCCACCGTTTCGTGGCCACCGCAGCCGGCGAGGTGGCCTACCGGGCCGCGGGCCAGGGGCCCGACGTGTTGTTCGTGCACGGTTGGCCGGTCTCGAGCGCAACCTTCCGCACGCTGCTCCCCCACCTGGCCGGGCACGTCACCTGCCATCTCATCGACCTGCCCGGCGCAGGCTCGAGCCGGTTCGATCGCTCGACGACGCTTACGCTCGATGAGCACATCCGGACCGTCGCTGGCGTGATCGACGTGCTCGGCCTCACCCGGGTGGCGGTCGTGGGTCACGACAGTGGCGGCATGATCGCCCGCCATGCGCTCGCCGGCGACCCCCGGGTGTCGGCGATGGCGTTGATCGACACCGAGCAACCCCAGGGGTCGACGTGGCGGTTCCGGGCGTTCCTCGCCGGTCGGCACCTGCCCGGCTACGGCGCAGCGCTCGGATGGATTGCGGGACGGCACCGGTTGCGGCGCAACGGATTGTTGCTCGGCGGCGCGTTTCGTGACCGATCCCTGCTTGATGGCGAGTTCGACGAGTTCTTCCTTGCACCGCTGCGGCGCTCGGCCGACCATCGGTGGGCCGCACAACAGCTCGTCCGGAGCTTCCGCTACGAACTCGTGCGCGCCCTCGGCCCGTTGCACGCCCGCATCGACGTACCCGTCCAACTGGTCTGGGGTGAGCACGACACGTTCTTCCCGGTCGAGCGCGCCCGAGAGATGGTGGGCACCTTCGCCGACGCACGCCTCGCAGTGATCCCGGGGGCGGCGCTGTTCCCGCACGAGGAGCGGCCCGAAGCCGTGGCCGCTGCGCTGCTGCCCGTGCTCACCGGGCGGTCCTCCCCGTCGTGAGGGGCGCTCAGTGGTCGGTGCTCACCTTGCGCAGCGCCGCCGCGTTCATGCAGTAGCGCAGCCCGGTCGGAGGCGGGCCGTCCGGGAAGACGTGGCCGAGATGGGCGTCGCACACGTTGCAGATCGTCTCGACTCGCACCATTCCGTACGCACGATCGACGTGGTAGGCGATCACGTCATCGGCCACCGGTGCGGTGAACGACGGCCACCCGGTGCCCGACTCGAACTTCTCGGCGGCATCGAACAGCAACGTCTCACAGCACACGCACGTGTACTGCCCGGGCTCGAACCGGCTGCACATGTCGTTGCTGAAGGCCCGCTCCGTCCCGGCGTGGCGGGTCACCTGGTACGAGAGCGGTTCGAGCAGGGACCGCCATTCTTCGTCGGTCCGCTCGACCCGCCGCGGCGGGACCGCGTTGCCGTCCTGGGCCAAGCGCACGACGTCTGCCCACGTGGTCATGGCCCGGGACCCTACCCAAGGCCTTCCGACGGCAGCGTGCCGGGCCGCTCCGAGCGCGACGAGCGGTCGTAGAACCGGCGTTTCGCAGCGAGCGCCACGTAGACGAGGCCGACGAGGACGGGCACCTCGATGAGCGGCCCGACCACCCCGGCCAGCGCCTGGCCCGACGAGACCCCGAACACCCCGATGGCGACGGCGATCGCAAGTTCGAAGTTGTTCCCGGCCGCAGTGAACGCGACGGATGCGTTGCGGTCGTAGGGCAAGCCGAGACGAAACCCGATTGCGAACGATCCGAACCACATGACGGCGAAATAGACGAGCAATGGCAGGGCAATGCGGGCCACGTCGAACGGGCGATCGGTGATCGTCTCGCCCTGCAGGGCGAACAGGATCACGATCGTGAACAGCAACCCGTAGAGGGCGATCGGCCCGATGCGTGGGCAGAACCGCCGTTCGTACCAATCGGCACCCTTCGCCGCCACCCCGATCAGACGGGTGCAGAAGCCGGCCAGCAGCGGGATGCCGAGGAAGATCACCACGCTCTTGGCGATCTCGCCGACGGTGACGTCGATCCCGTCGCCGTCGAGTCCCAGCCATCCGGGGAGCACCTCGAGGTAGAACCATCCGAGGATCGAGAAGGCGAGCACCTGGAACACCGAGTTCAGCGCGACGAGCACGGCGGCGAGCTCACGATTGCCGCAGGCGAGGTCGTTCCACACGAGCACCATGGCGATGCAGCGCGCAAGACCGACGACGATCAACCCGGTGCGGTATTCGGGGAGGTCGGGCAGCATCGCCCACGCAAGTGCGAACATCACGACAGGGCCGAGGATCCAATTGAGGATCAACGACAGCACCAGCGTCGTGCGATCGGCGACCACGGCCCCGAGCCGGCCGTAGTTCACCTTCGCGAGGACCGGGTACATCATCAGCAACAGCCCGAGGGCAATCGGCAAGCTGACGGTGTCGACCTTCACGCCGTCGATCGCGTCGTCGAGGTCGGGGAACGCCCGGCCGAGTGCGAGTCCGACCGCCATCGCCAGGCCGATCCACAACGGCAGGAGCCGGTCGAGCGTCGACAGCCGGGTCGGTGTCGCCACCGTTTCGTCGACGCTCATCGGCTGCGCTTGGCGACGAGCCGGGTTCGGTGCAGGTGTGCGAACGTGGGTCGCTCCATCGGTCAGTCGCCGGCGTCGATGCTCGCGAGCGAGATCGACACGCTCGCGGGGCGAGGCGGGAGGCGCAAGGTGAGCAGCCAGGTGACCACGACGAACGCCGACGAGCCGAGCAGCGCTGCGGTGAGATCGCCCCACAGGTACAGCACCCCCGACAGCAGCGTGCCGACGAGACGGCCGGCAGCATTGGCCGAGTAGTAGAAGCCGACGTCGAGCGCAACGTCGTCGTCGTCGGCGTAGGCGAGTACGAGGAAGGAGTGCAGCGAAGAGTTCATCGCGAACACCACGCCGAACACCACGAGACCGGCGACCACGGCCGCCGTCACGGCGACGTCGAGGGCGACCAGCGCGGCGATGGCGGCCGAGACGGCGCCGAGCACCAGGGCCCAGCTGCGGGCGGCTCGTACCTCGTCGACGGCCCGCCCACTGGGAGCGACGAGACGCGGGGCGGCCGACTGCACGATGCCGTAGCCGATCACCCAGACGGCGAGGAATCCGCCCACCGCTTCATGGCTCCATCCGAGCTGGTCGGCGAGGAAGACCGGGACGGCAACCACGAACCAGATGTCACGGGAGCCGAACAGGAAGAACCGGGCGGCCGAGAGACGGTTGATCGCGGTGGACTTCGACAACACGGATCGCAACGGCGGCTTGCGTTTCGACTTCCCGATGTCTTCGTTCAGGAAGACCACGAGACCGACGACGGTGAGCACGAGCGCTCCCGCCATGGCCCACAGCGCGCCGTCGTAGCCGAGGGCCCCGAGCAGTGCGGCGCCCACGAAGAACCCCACGCCCTTCAGCGCGTTCTTCGACCCGGTGAGCACGGCGACGAGCGTGAACAGCGAACCTTCACCAGCCACGGTCTTGACCGCGCTCTTCGAGCTCATCTTCGTGAGGTCCTTGGCGACGCCCGACAGCGCCTGCATCGCCATCACGAACGCCACCGACACCACGCGAGGCCAGTCCGGCGACTCGACCGACAGGGCAAGCAGCGCCAACACCTGGAGGCCGAGCCCGGCGACGAGGGTCCGGTTCAACCCGCGGCGCGCCCCGACCCATCCCCCCAGCAGGTTGGTCAGGATCCCCATGAACTCGTAGGCCAGGAACAAGAATGCGATCGCCACCGGCGAATACCCGAGCTCGTTGAAGTGCAACAGCACCAGCATCCGCAGGGCGCCGTCGGTGACGGTGAACACCCAGTACCCCGCCGTGACGAGGGCATAGTTGCGCAGCCTCACGGCGCCGAGCCGATCCCGGCGGCGACGAGCGCAGCGAGCTCGACGAGGCGATGGGCGTAGCCGAACTCGTTGTCGTACCAGACGAGGACCTTGACCATCCGGCCGTCGATCACCATGGTCGACGGGCCGTCGACGATCCCCGAACGGGGATCGTTCACGTAATCGGCGGACACGAGCGGGCGCTCCTCGAATCCGAGGATCCCGGCGAGCGGCCCGGCGGCGGCCTGCGCGAGCAGACCGTTGATCTCCTCGACCGTGACCGGACGTGCCATCGTGAACACGCAGTCCGTGAGCGAGGCGTTCAGCAGCGGCACGCGCACGGCGAGACCGTTCAGCTTCCCGGTGAGCTCGGGGTAGATGAGCGTGATGGCGGTCGCCGATCCCGTCGAGGTCGGAACCAGCGAGTTCAGCGCCGAGCGGGCTCGCCGTAGGTCCTTGTGCGGGGCGTCGACGATCACCTGGGTGTTGGTCACGTCGTGCACCGTGGTGATCGCACCCCGTTCGATGCCGATCGCCTCATGGAGCACCTTGACCACCGGGGCGAGCGAGTTCGTCGTGCACGAGGCCGCAGTGACGATCCGATGCACGGCCGGGTCGTACCGGTGGTCGTTGCAGCCCATCACGACGTTGAGCACGTCCGGGCTCTTGACCGGACAGGCGACGACGACGGCGCGGGCACCCCGTGCGAAGTGCGGCTCGAGGTCCGCTGCGGTCTTGAACTTGCCGGTGGCCTCGATCACGAGATCCACGCCGTGACCGGCCCAGTCGATGTCGAGGGGTCGGTCACGCTCCGAGAACGACACGGGTCGATCGTCGATCACCAGCTCCTCGCCGCGGCGGGAGACCGTGCCGGGGTACCGGCCGTGGACCGTGTCGAACTCGAGCAGGTGGGCGGCCGCCTCGGCACCCCCTTTGTGCTCGTTGACGTGGGCCAGTTCGAGCGACGGTTGCGCCCGCATTGCCCGGACGGCGAGCCGGCCCATCCGACCGAACCCGTTGATCCCCACCCGTATGGTCATCCGATCTCTCCTCGTCGGTCGTCACCCGTGGCGACGGCTCGGATCCGTTCCTCAAGTTCGCTCACCACGGCATCGAACGCGGCGGCGTCGCCGACTGCCGGATCGGCGATGGACCAGTGCCACCAGTCGTCGCCGACCGTGAGCTCTTCGTGGACGAGGTCGCACACGGTGACCACCTGGGCGTCGCCCGGCGCGCCGTCGAACTCGACGG
>JBEIFW010000196.1:0-6033 GCA_040382215.1 Acidimicrobiales bacterium | reverse complement strand
GTGACCGCCGGTGCCACCGCCGGCCACGAGCACAGCGGTCACCGGGGCGCCGGGCGCGGGGTCCGGGCGACGTTGAGGAGCAACCCGACACCCGCCATGGTGGCGAGCAGCGACGAGCCGCCGAACGACAGCAGCGGCAACGTGATGCCCGTCAGCGGCAAGATCCCGGTCACGCCGGCGATGTTCACGAACGCCTGCAGCAACAGCCAGCCGGTGATCCCACCCGCCACCAGGAGCCCGAAGCGATCCCGTGACCGGGCGGCCACCTGGATGCCGAACACGCCGAGCAGCACGAACAG
The DNA here is from genome assembly GCA_040382215.1 of Acidimicrobiales bacterium. Taxonomy (GTDB): domain Bacteria; phylum Actinomycetota; class Acidimicrobiia; order Acidimicrobiales; family Ilumatobacteraceae; genus JBEIFW01. The sequence goes on along the minus strand of JBEIFW010000196.1, from coordinate 5,734 downwards.
CCCGCACACGGTGAGCACCCCGGCGAAGCCCAACTCCTCGGCGAGGATGGCGAAGATGAAGTCGGTGTGGGCTTCGGGCAGAAACCCCCACTTCGCCCGGCTCGCGCCGATGCCGAGGCCGGTGAGCCCGCCCGAGGCGACCCCGATACGGGCCTGCCAGACCTGGAACCCGATGTCCTGCTTGTGCGCAGCGAGGTCGAGGAACGCCGTCCAGCGGGCCCACCGATAGGGGGTGATCCGGATGAACAACACCGCACCCAACCCGAGCACCAACGCCCGCCACGCCAGCGGCACCAGCGGCGCACCGGCCACGAACGCCACGAGCAGGACGATCCCGCACAACACGATCGCGGAGCCGAGGTCCCGCTGGAGCAGATGCAGAGCAAGGAGACCCAACAGCACCAACGAGATCGGACGAAGGGTTCGAGCCGGCAGGTGGGTCTGATCGACCCGCCGGGCGAGCAGCTCGGCGACGTAGAGCAGCACGGCGATCTTCACGAACTCCGACGGCTGGAACCCGATCGGCCCGATGTCGACCCAGGCGCGCGCCCCGTTGGTCTCCCGGCCGACGCCGGGGACGAACGGCAGGAGCATCGCCACGAAGGACGCGCCGAGCAGCCACGGCACCATCCGGCGCCAGAGCGCGAGCGGGATCCGCAGCGCAGCGAACAGTGCGGCGGCACCGAGGGCCGCCCACACCAGTTGGCGGCGGAAGTACGACCACGGTGACTGGTCCTCGTGGATCGCCTTCACCGACGTCGCCGAAAGCACCATCACCAACCCGATGAGCGTCAACAGCGCAACCAGCAGCGCGATTGCGTAGAAGGCCGGCGGGGCCGGACGGCGGGCGACGGCGCGTGCCGTGGGATGGCGGGCGCGCGCAGCAGCCAGCTCGGACGCGTGCCGGCCGCCGGCACCCTCACCCCCGTTGCGGCCGTCGCCGCCGTCGCCGTCACGGCCCCGACCGATCCGGCGGGTCAACGTCGTCGTGGCTCCCATGGGCTACAGCCCCGCCGTGCGGGCGAAGTCTGCGTAGTAGATGCCCAACGCCGTCGCGACGCAGAGCCCGGCCACGATCCAGAAGCGGATGATCACGGTGGTCTCCGGCCAGCCGGCGAGCTCGAAGTGGTGGTGGATCGGCGACATCCGGAACAGCCGGCGCGTGCGGCCCGATGCTTTGAACACGGTCATCTGGATGGCCACCGACAGGATCTCCATCACATAGAGGCCGCAGATCAGCGGCAGCAGCAGGTGGGTGTTGGTCGTGAGCGCGAGCAGGGCGAGCGCAGCGCCGAGGCCCTGCGAGCCGACGTCGCCCATGAAGATGCGGGCGGGGGCGGCGTTCCACCACAGGAACCCGAGACAGGCCCCGCCGAAGGCGACCGCCACGATCGACAGGTCGAATGGGTTGACGATCTCGTAGATCTCGGTCTTGGAGACGCCCTCGAGGTTCCGGAACCCCCAGAAGGCGATGATCGTGAAGGCGAAGAAACCCATCGTCGCCGACCCGGCGGCGAGACCGTCGAGGCCGTCGGTGACGTTCACGGCGTGAGCGGTCGAGAAGATCATGAACGTCGAGAGCACCAGGTAGCCGGCGACGCCGAGCTCCCAGCCCGGCAGGTCGGCCCGGGTGAACGACAGCTTGGTGTTGATGTCGACCACCGTGACGAGCAGCACCGCGATCACGAGGCTCATCACCAACATGATGTGGCTCTTCGTCTTCCAGAAGATGCCCTTGTTGTGGCGCTTGCGGACCTTCAGCACGTCGTCGACCAGCCCGACCGCAGCCAACAGGAACACGCCGCCGAACACGACCAACGCCTGGTCGGAGAAGAACGTGCCCTCCATCGTGTGTGCGGCCAGGTACCCGACCAGCGCGGCCAGCAGGAACGCAAGCCCGCCCATGGTCGGGGTCCCGGCCTTGTGCTGGTGCTCGGGGGCGCGGGCGTTGCGCTCGTCCCTGGTGAGGATCGGCTGGGCCAGGCTGCGGCGCTGGAACAGCCCGATCAGCACCTTGGTGCCGAGCAGCGAGGTGAGCATCGCGACGGCTGCGCCGACGAACAGCGCCTTCACGGCCGCGACTCCAGCAGCGCACGGGCGACCACCCGGTCGTCGAACGGGATCGTGCCGGCCGGGCCGAGATCCTGCGTCGTTTCGTGGCCCTTTCCGGCGACCACCACGACATCGCCCGGGCGGGCTGCGGCGATGGCCGTTGCGATGGCCGAGCGGCGGTCCGGTTCGACGACGGTCCGGGATCGGTGGGGTGGGGCGATGCCGTCCAGCACGGCCGCGATGATGGCAGCCGGGTCCTCCGAACGCGGGTTGTCCGAGGTCAGGACCACGACGTCGGCCCGCTCGGCAGCCACCGCCCCCATCTGCGGCCGTTTGTCGGCATCTCGGTCACCGCCGCACCCGAACACGACGACCACGCGGCCTGCGGTGGCGGCCCTCGCAGCGCCGAGCACGGCCTCGAGGCCTTCGGGCGTGTGGGCGTAGTCGACGATGACGGCGAACGGCTGACCGGCGTCGACCGACTCGAACCGACCCGGGACCGGTGGTACCGACCCGAGGCCTGCTGCCGCTGCGGCAGGCTCGACACCCGCGGCCACGACCGCCTCGAGCGCGGCGAGGGCGTTGCACACGTTGAAGGCCCCTCCCAGCGGCAACTCGACGCGGTGCCCTCGCCAGGAGAATCGTGACCGGGTTGGCCCGAGTTCCAGAGCAGCGGCATCGGCGAGGCCGTAGGTCGTCACGGGAACGCCGGCCTGCGCGGCCAGACGGCGACCCCAGGCATCGTCGGTGTTGACCACCCCGACCGCACAGGCGCCCGCGTCGAAGAGCCGGGCCTTGGCGGCGAAGTAGGCGTCCATGGTCCCGTGGAAGTCGAGATGATCGCGCCCGAGGTTGGTGAACACCCCTACGGCGAACCGCGTGGCGTCGGTCCGGTGCAGAGCCAGCGCGTGCGACGACACCTCCATCGCGACCGCGGCGCAGCCCTCGGCTCGGAATCGGGCGAGGGCCCGATGCAGGTCCGGTGCCTCGGGCGTGGTGCGGGCACCGGTCAGGGTGCCGAGCAGCCCGCAGCGCCAGCCGACGTGTTCGAACAGCGATCGGACGAGCCAGGTCGTCGTGGTCTTGCCGTTCGTCCCCGTTACGCCGACGACGCGCATCGACGCGGACGGCGAACCGTGCACGGCGTCCGCGACCCGACCGAGCACGGCGCGCACGGAGGCGACCCGGAGTTGGGGCACGGGCACATCGAGGGGGCGTTCCACGAGCAGTGCACTCGCACCGGCAGCGACGGCGTCCGACGCATGCGCGTGGCCGTCGGTGACGGAGCCCGGCAGGCAGCAGAACAGCCAGCCCGGACGCACCTGACGGGAGTCGTGCGTGCAATCGAGCACCACCGGGCCGACGGAGTCCATACCACCAGAATCCCATTGTCCCGCAACGTGATCGTGACGACAGGCACCGATGATCGCCGCAAGCTCGTCGAGTCGCATCACCGCACCTTGGCGCCTGCGCAGTCGCCGCCGGTGGGTGCGATCTGCTGGATCCGCACGGCTTCTTGCGCCACGAGCCGGAACAGCGGAGCGGCGGCGACCGCCCCGGACTGGAACCGGTACGGATCCGGCTCGTCGATGGTCACGACGATCGTGAGCTTCGGATCGTCGGCGGGCAAGAAGCCCTCGAACGAGGTGACGTAGTGGTGGTTTCCGTCCTTGTCTCGATACCCGTCGATCGTGCCGTCGGGGGCCTTGTAGGGCGGGGTCTGCGGCTTGTACGCCGTCCCGGTCTTGCCGGCCACCGGGTAACCGGCGACCGCCGCGCGCTCTTTGGCCGTGCCGTCCTCGCGGCAGATGACGCCCTTGAGCGCCTCGGTCATCGCTACTGCGGTGGCCGGGCTCACCGCCGGACGGGTCGGCGATGGTGCCGCGGGGTGTTGCACGCCTTCGGGGTCGATCGTGGCCCGCACCAGGCGCGGCGCAACGTAGGTGCCCCGGTTGGCGAGGGTGTTCATCGCGCCGGCCAACTGCACGAGGGTGACGCCGAAGCCCTGTCCGTAGGGGATCGTCGCTTTCTGGGCGTCGTTCCAGCGGTTGAGCGGCGGCAGCAGCCCGGGCGATTCGTCGGGGAAGCCGAGACCCGTCTTCGTCCCGAACCCGAAGGCGCGCAGATAGTGGTCGACACGGGTGGAGCCGATCGAGCGGGCGAGCAGCACCGTGCCGATGTTGGACGACCGGGCGATGATCGTCTCCATGTCCATCGCCACCGACGCCCTCGGCCCCTCGGCGTCATAGACGACGTGCTCCTTGGTGATCTGGAGGCTGCCGGGCACCTGCCAGACCTGCTCGAGGGTGGTGGTCCCCTCTTCGATCGCGCCGGAGCCGGCGATGATCTTGGCCACCGAGCCGGGCTCGTAGGTGTCGACGAGCGCGTTGTTGGCGCTCGACACCGAGATCTTCTGGGTCTTGGGATCGCGCCGCACGTTGGCCAGGGCGAGGATGTCGCCCGAGCGAGTGTCGAGCACGACGACCATGCCGCCTTTGGCTTTGGTTTCCTCCACCCGGCGCGCCGTCAGCTCCTCGACGGCGTACTGCAGCTGCCGGTCGACGGTCAGCACGAGGTCGCTGCCCGCCTGAGGGGGCACCACACGGTCGACGCCGAGCGGGATCGAGCGACCCTCTCGATCCCGCTCGCGAATGAGGCTCCCCGGCACACCGGCGAGCACCGAGTCGTACTGCTTCTCCAGACCGCCCGTTCCCTTGCCGTCGGGGTCGGTCCCGCCGAGCACGCCCGCTGCGAGGCTCCCGGCCGGGCGGACGCGGCGTGGCTCGAGGTAGCTGAACACCCCCGGCATACCGAGCGCCTTCACGGCCGCAGCGACGTCGGCGTCGAGCTGTCGAGCCAGATACGCGAACTCGCCACCGTTGTTGAGCCGCACCAGCGCGGCGTTCGCCGTGGCCTGATCCCACCGCAGCGGACCGGCGAGCGCAACGATCGTGCCGACCCGGTCTTCGATCAACCGGGGATCGGCCCACAGCGTGGTCGACGGCACCGACATGGCGAGCTCGTAACCGTTGCGATCGAAGATCGTGCCCCGGTCACCGGGGAGTGAGACGGTGCGAAGCCGTTGCGTATCGCCCTCGGCGACGTATACGTCGGCGTTGGCCGTCTGGAGGAGGCCGACGTGCCAGAGCGCGAGGCCGAAGGCCACGGCTGCGGCGGTGACCACGACGGCGAGCCGCCGACGGGGTGCGCCGGCCCGCCACCGGCGGCGCCGACGGGGAGCCGCCCGGCGGGCCGACGAGCTCGCCGACGGGGCACTCCGTCTCGGCGCACCGGCGACACGTCCCGCCGCGGTCACGGGGCCGCCCCTACCAGCGGCTTCACGGTGGTCCAGTCCGGACGGACCACCCCGTCGCCCGGCACCCCCGCCCGCGCCCCGACCGCTGCGGTGACGGCGACGACCGCCGCTTCGCTCGGCGTCAGGAACACCGGGTTCGCCCGGCGCCAGCCGTACCGTTCGGCCAACGGGAGCACGTACGACGGCGACTGCAGCTCTGCGAGGCGCGCCCGCAGCACGTCGTAGTCGCGCAGCTCGGCCCGATAGTCACGGTCGAGTCGGTCGAGGACGAGCTGGTTCTCGGCGAGCTGGGCCTGGAACGCAACCGCGGCGACGGACGCGCCGAACAGACCGAGGAACACCACGACGACGACCACGCCGGCACGG
>JBEIFW010000195.1:0-6038 GCA_040382215.1 Acidimicrobiales bacterium | reverse complement strand
GGCGCATCGGCGCTGGTCCCGAACCGGGTCCCCACCCCGAACCGGTCGATCGGGGCGCCGGTCGCCAACAACCGGCGCACCTCGGCGGCATCGAGATCGCCGGACACCAGGATGCGCACCCCGGCGTAGCCTGCAGCGTCGAGCCGGGCCCGCACCCCACGCGCCAACTCGGCCAGGTCGCCGGAGTCGAGCCGGACCGCTGCGCAGGCATGGCCCACGGAGCGCATCGCCTCGATGGCCCGCTCGGCACCCACCAGCGTGTCGTAGGTGTCGATCAACAGCACGGTGCCCGGGCCGTGATGGCGTAGGAACGCGACGAAGGCCGCCGTCTCGTCGTCGTGGGCCATCACGTAGCTGTGGGCCATCGTGCCCGCGGGCGGGATCCCCCATCGGTGGGCCGCCTCGACGAGCGACGTACCGGCAGCGCCACCGACCCAAGCGGCCCGGGCGGCGATGCGGGCCGCATCCCCACCGTGATCGCGGCGGGCCGAGAAATCGACCCAGGCTCGCCCGGCGCACGCCTCGGTCAGCACCGCAGCGGTGGTGGCGAGCATCGTGCCGACGGCGACATGGTTCAGCAGCAACGTTTCCAGGAGTTGACCTTCGAGCAGCGGCGCCTCGACGCTCAGCAGCGGCACGCCTGCGGGGAGCAACTCGCCTTCGGCCACGGCTCGCACGGAACCCCGGAACCGGAACCCGGCGAGATGCTCGACGAACGCCGGGGCGACGGCACCGGTCGCCGCGAGCCATTCGAGCTGGTCGTCGGCGAACCGGAACCGCTGCACGTCGGCGAGCGCAGCGTCGATCCCGTCCGCGACGAGCCAGGGCCGTCCAGGGGGCAGCGAGCGGACGAACAGCTCGAAGGTCGCCGGCACCTCGTGTAGGCCTTCGGCGTGCAGCGCCGAGCCCATCGTCAGCTCGTAGAGGTCGCAGAACAGCCCGAGCGGCGCGGCCATCTCGCCAGTGTTCCCGGCCGGGTCGGGGACCCGGCCAGGGCCGGACGGTCCGACTGCGGTCACGCCCCGAGTTGCTCGCCGAAGAACGCAAGGGTGCGCTCTTCGGCGAGAGCGGCCGACGCCGCGTCCCAGCTGGCCCGCTGGTCGCAGTTGAACCCGTGCTGGGCACCGTCGTAGACGTGCACGGTCACCTGCGGCCAGGCGGCGGCCAGCGCCCGCACATCCTCGAGAGGGAGCGCGTGGTCCAACTCGCCGTAGTGCATCACCATCGGCACGACCGGGGTGTGGTCCTTCAGCGTCGGGGTCCCGCCGCCGTAATAGCTCGACGCAGCGGCGAACACGTCGCCGCACTCGATGGCGCAACGGGCAGTGAGCAACCCGCCCCAGCAGTAGCCCACGACGCCCACCTTGCCCGCCGATGCCACTGCCGAGGCCGCCGCCCGCAGGTCGAGCATGACGGCCACCGGGTCGGTCTTCACCCGGGCCAGGTCGATTCCCTGGGTCATGCCGTCGGCGTCGTAGCCGAGTTCGACGCCTCGCTCGACCCGGTCGAACAGCGCCGGGGCGATGGCGAGATAGCCATGCGCCGCATAGCGATCGACGACGGCCCGGATGTGTTCGTTCACGCCGAAGATCTCCTGGATCACCACCACGCCACCGATCGTCGTGCCGGTAGGGGTCGCCCGGTAGGCCCCCAGTTCGAATCCGTCGGACGCCGTCAGTGTCAGGTGCTCACCCATGAGCGGGATCGTAGAGTGCGAGACCGTGCGGGTGTCCTTGACGTTCGACAACGGCCCGACCGTCGGCGTGACCGACCGGGTGCTCGACGTGCTCGGCGAACGTGGCCTTCGGGCGTCGTTCTTCGTGGTCGGCACACAGCTCGAACGGCCGGGCGCGCGGGCGCTCGCCGAACGGGCCGTCGCCGAGGGCCACCTCGTCGGCAACCACTCACGCACCCACACCGTGCAGCTCGGCCTGCTCGACGACGCGCGCATCGCCGACGAGATCGACGGCGCAGCGGCGCTGATCGGCCCACTCGCCGGTGCCGAGCGGTGGTTCCGGCCCTTCGGCGGCGGCGGGATCATCGACGAGCGCCTCCTCGGGGAACGTGCACTGACCCATCTCCGGCGAGGCGGCTGGAGTGTCGTCACCTGGAACAGCGTCCCGCGCGATTGGGAGGAACCGATCCGCTACGTCGACCGGTGCCGGCAGGAGGTGGCAGCGCTCGATTGGGCCGTGGTCGTGCTCCACGACCTGCCGACCGGCGCCATGGACCAACTCGGCAAGCTCCTCGACGGGCTGAGCGCCGACGGTGCTGAACTGGTGGACCCCGACGCCGGGTTCCCCGTCGACTGCCTCGTGCTGCGCAACGGCAGCCCGGTCGGCTGAGGCCACGATGCCGCATCTCGATCCCGTCCCGCCGCAGGCCGCTACCGGGATCCTGGCCGAGGAGTACGCCGAGGCGAGACGCCGGGCCGGGCGCATCTGGGGGATCGTCGCCGTCCAGAGCCACAACCCACCCGCTCTGCGCGACTCGTTGCGGCTCTACGCGACGTTGATGTTCGGGCCCGGGCCGCTGCGGCGCGACCAACGCGAGCTGATTGCCGTCGTCACCTCGGCGGTCAACGGCTGCGTGTACTGAACGCGCGCCCACTTGCACGACCTCCGGTCGGAGGTCGAGGACCAGGATCTGATCGACCGGGTTGCACTCGACTGGACTCGGGCCGGGCTGGCCGCACCGGAGGCGGCCCTGGCCAGCTACGCCGAGCGCCTCACCCGTGACCCGGCGAGCTGCCACGGCGACCCGTCCTCGCTGCGGGGCCTGCGAGACCAGGGCTTCTCCGACCGGGCGATCAACGACGTCGTGCAGATCTGCGCGTATTTCAACTACATCAACCGCATCGCCGACGGCCTGGGGCTCGAACCCGAACCATGGATCGACGAGCTCGGCCGGGCCTGCGAGCCGTGAGCCTGCGCGTCGCGCTCGTCGGCGGCCCGATGTACGACGGGCTGTACCGCTCGCTCGGGCTGTTCGACGAGGTCGACGTCGTCGTCCACGCCGATCACCCAACCCTCAACCGGGAACTGGCACGTCGCCTCGGCGCCGGGGAACGGCTCGACCTGATCGCCACCCACTCGAAGTACGCCCCGTCGCAGGCAGCGTGGCTCACACCGCTCGAGAAGTGGCTCGACGAGGTCGACCTCGACGCCTTCGCCGATCGTGCACTTGCGCTGTGCCGCTGGGAGGGTCGGCTGCTGTCGTTGCCCCGCAACATCGACGTGCGCACCCTGTGGGTCGACGCCGATGCCGTGCCGGCCGTGCCGACGACCTGGACCGACCTCGACGCGTCCGGCCTGGCGTTCGGGTTCACCGGCCGCGACAGCGGCCTGTTCGGAACGTTCTTCGAGGTCGTCACGGCCTGGGGTGGGCGGTTGTTCACCCACGACGGCATCCCGGCGCTGGCCTCGGACGTCGCCGGCGACGCCCGGTCGATGCTGCGACGGCTGGCCGGACGCCTGCCGGAGTCGCAGGCGGAATGGCACTACGACGACGTCGACGTTGCGCTCGGTGCGGGCGTCGTGCCGATGGCAGCGGCGTGGCCGGGCGGGACCGCAGCACTGCGGGCGACCCCGGCCGGCCCTCGCCTGCGACCGCACCGGTACTTCGACGGCATCTCGTACTCCGGCTGTCACTCGTGGGCGATCCCGACGACCTGTGGCGACCTCGCCGGGGCGGCCGCCCTGCTCGGCCGGCTCGGCTCGGCCGCCGCGCACCGGGCCGACGCCGCCGCAGGCACCGTGCCGGCCCGCACCGACGTGCTCGCTGCGATCCAGCCGGCCGACGCCATCGACGCGGCGCGTTGGGACGTGCTGCGCCGAACCATCGCCGACGGCATGATCACCTACCCGCCCTTGGCCCGGTTCCCCGAGATCGAGGACGCTTGCTGGTCGGCCATCCAGGACGTGCTCGTCGGACGGGCCGCGCTCGGCGAGGCCCTCGGGATCATGCAGGCGGCTGCGATCGCCACCTGTGCCTGAGCACGAGGCGCGTCGACACCGATCCGGGGCACCGTCGGAGTTCAGCGGACGATGCGGACCCCGGTGATCCCACCGTCGAGCACCCACTCCGACCCCGTGGTGAACGTCGTGTCCGCAGCCAGGTAGGCGATGGCGTCGACGACGGCCTCGGTCGGCACGAGGTCGCCGAGCGGTTGGCGGGCCCGCAGGGCCCCACCCGCGCCAGCAGGATCCGGGGCAGCCGCGATCAGGCGCCGCACCCAGGGACCATCGACGGTGCCCGGGCACACGCAGTTCACCCGGATGCCGTGGGCCACCTCGTCGGCCGCCATGGCCTTGGTGAGCGCGAGCACCGCCCCTTTCGAGGCGCTGTAGACGGCCCGCTCGACGAGCCCGACGACTGCAGCGACCGAACACGTGTTGACGATCGCACCCCGGCCGGCGGCCCGCATCGCCGGCAACGCGGCACGCGAGACGTACGCCATGGCGAACACGTTGACGGCGAACACCCGCTGCCAGTCCGCAGGTGTCGCCGTCACCACGTCACCGACGGCGCTCACCCCAGCGTTGTTGCACAGCACATCGATGCGACCGTGCTCGTCGAGCACCCGGCCGATCGCCGAGCCACACGCGTCGGGGTCGGTCAGATCGACGAGCACGTCGGCACCCTCGGCGACGTCGAACCCGACGGCGACGTCGCCCCCAGCGGCGAACCGCTCCAGGAGCGCCGAACCGATCCCGCCGACCGATCCCGTCACCACGACCACCCGAGCCACCGGGCGAGCCTACGGTGAACTCGTGACCCGCATCGTCGCCGCCCGCACGCTCGACGTGCGCGCCCCCACCTCGCGCACCCTCGCCGGATCCGACGCCGTGCACACGGATCCGGACTATTCGGGCGCGTACGTGTTCCTCGAGACCGACGACGGCCCGACCGGGGTGGGAATGACCTTCACCATCGGTCGAGGCAACGATCTGTGCTGCAACGCGATCGCAGCGCTCACGCCGCTGGTGGTGGGGCGCGAGCTCGACGAGTTCATCGCAGCGCCAGCAGCCTGGTGGCGTCGGTTGACCAACGACAGCCAGCTTCGCTGGCTCGGCCCCGAGAAGGGGGTCATCCACCTCGCGACCGCAGCGATCGTCAACGCCCTGTGGGACCTGTGGGCCAAGGTCGAGGCGAAACCGCTGTGGCAGTTGGTCTGCGACCTCACTCCCGAACACTTCGTCGACTGTGTGGAGTTCCGGTACCTCACCGACTTCTGCGACCGGGACCGCGCCCTCGACGTCCTACGGGCCGCAGCACCCGCCAAGGCCGCTCGCATCGCAGAGCTTCGGCGCGACGGCTATCCGGCCTATCTCACCTCGGCCGGCTGGCTCGGGTACCCCGAGCCCGAGGTGCGCGAACGGTGCCGGCAGGCGCTCGGCGCCGGCTGGCGCAGCTTCAAGGCCAAGGTCGGTGTCGATGTCGCCTCTGACGTCCGACGTTGCGAGGTGATGCGCGAGGAGCTCGGCGACGACGTCGCTCTCGCCGCCGATGCGAATCAGGTGTGGGACGTCGGCACCGCCATCGAGTGGATGGGCCACCTGCGCCCGTTCGGTCTGCGTTGGATCGAGGAACCGACGAGCTGCGACGACGTTCTCGGCCACGCCGCAATCCGCCGGGGGGTTGCCCCGGTCGGGGTTGCGACCGGTGAGCACGCAGCGAACCGGGTGGTGTTCAAGCAGCTCCTGCAGGCCGACGCGATCGACTACGTGCAAGTCGACGCCTGCCGGCTCGGCGGCGTCAACGAGGTGCTCGCCGTGCTGCTGCTCGCCGCGGTCGCCGGCCGGCCGGTGTGCCCGCACGCCGGGGGCCTGGGGTTGTGCGAGATGGTGCAGCACCTCGCCGTCATCGACTACGTGTGCGTGTCCGGTTCGCTCGCAGACCGCACCGCCGAGTTCGCCGACCATCTCCACGAGCACTTCGTGCACCCCTCGGTGGTCCGCGACGGGAGGTACGTCCTGCCCGAGGCGCCCGGCTACTCCGTCGAACTGCACCCCGAGTCGTACGCCGCGCTGCGCTGG
>JBEIFW010000194.1:0-6063 GCA_040382215.1 Acidimicrobiales bacterium | reverse complement strand
TTGCTGCGGGCCGGCGTGGTGGTCGGGGCCGGGGCGGACAACCTCCAGGACCCGTTCAACACCGTCGGGCGGGCCGACCCGTTCGAAACCGCAGCCCTGCTCGTGATGGCCGGGCACCTGCTCCCCGAGCAGGCCTACGAGGCGGTCAGCGGCGCTGCACGGCGCTCGACGGGTCGGCCGGCCGTGACCATCGAGCCGGGGTCCCCGGCCGAACTGCTCGCCGTGCCCGCCCCGACGGTGCGAGCAGCGGTCGCCGACGGACCGTCGGGGCGGATCGTGATCCATCGGGGCCGGGTGGTGGCCGGAGGGGAAACCGAGCGTTAACGGACCCGTAGTACGAGCGGGCTGACCGGATCTTCTACGGTGGGAGTCGACCATGACCGACCTCACGACCTCCACGCCTGCGGCTCTGGCCGGCTCATCGGACGGATCGCTCGTGTTCGACCGGGTGTCGATGACGTTCCCTGACGGCACGCACGCTCTCACCAACGTGAGCTTCGGCGTCGGGCCCGGTGAGTTCGTCACGGTGGTCGGGCCGTCGGGCTGCGGGAAGAGCACCCTGCTGCGGATCGCGTCGGGCCTCACCGAGCACACGGCGGGCACCGTCAGCGTCGACCGCAGCGGCATCGGCTACGTGTTCCAGGACGCCACCCTCCTGCCGTTCCGCAGCGTGCAGCACAACGTCGAGCTGCTCGCCGAACTGCACGGGGTGAATCCTGCGGAGCGCAAGCGGCTCGCCGAGGAGGCGATCTCGCTCGTCGGCCTGCGAGGTCACGAAAAGAAGTACCCCAAGCAGCTCTCCGGCGGCATGCGGATGCGGTGCTCGCTCGCCCGGTCGCTGGTGCTCAAGCCGTCGGTGTTCCTCTTCGACGAGCCGTTCGGCGCTCTCGACGAGATCACCCGCGAGCGGCTGAACGACGAGCTGCTGCGCCTGTTCCAGCACGAGGGGTTCTGCTCGCTGTTCATCACCCACTCGATCTACGAAGCGGTGTTCCTCTCGACCCGGGTGTTGGTCATGTCGCAGCGTCCGGGCCGGATCATCGGGGATTTCCCCGTCCCCTTCCCCTACCCGCGCCCGCACGATCTGCGCTTCGAGCCGGCGTTCGCGGAGCTGTCCGGCCAGATCTCCCATGCGCTGCGGGGGGCCCACGAATGACCGATCTCGCCCATCCCGCCGACGCGACGACGAACGCTGTGACGAACGCCGGCATCGGCGACGAGGGGGCCCCGGCGCCAGTCACCCGCAAGGGCCGGTCGCTGCTCGACGTGAGCGGTCCGCTCCTGGTCTTCGCCGCCTTCCTCGGCGCGTGGTATCTGCTGTCGTACGGGCTGTTCCCCCTGCTCGGCCTGCCGGACCAGAAACAGTTCCTGCTGCCGCCACCCCACGAGGTGGTCAAGGAGTCCTTCCTGCAGTGGGAGCCCCAGCCCAACCGGGGCCTGGCACCGCTGCTGTCCAAGCTGTGGATCTCCACGCAGCTCGCCTTCGTCGGGCTCGCCATCGCAACCGGCCTCGGCATGGTGATCGGGATCCTCATGTCACAGGCCCGCTGGATCGAGCGCTCGTCGTGGCCGTACCTGGTGGCGCTCCAGTCGATCCCGATCCTGGCCGTGGCTCCGCTGATCGGCAACGTCGTCAACTTCGATTTCGGTGGCAAGTTGATCGTGACGGTGATCATCGCCCTGTTCCCCGTCGTGGCCAACACCCTGTTCGGCATCAAGAGCGTCGAACGCAGCCTCCACGAGCTGTTCGACCTGCACGGCGCCAACCGCTGGACACGGCTGGTCAAGCTCGAGCTGCCGATCGCGGCGCCCGCGATCTTCGAGGGTTTCCGGATCTCGGCCGGTCTCGCCGTCATCGGGGCCGTCGTCGGCGATCTCACGATGGGCGAGGGCGAAGGCGGCATCGGTCAGCTGATCCAGGTGTACCGTCAGCGGCTGCGCAACCCCGAGATGATCGGGGCCATCGTCCTCGCCGCGCTGCTCGGCCTGGCGTTCTTCTGGGCCTTCGGCTTCCTGAAGCGCCGAGCAGTCGGCCACTGGTACGACGCCGAGCGCTCGCGATGATCCGCTCCCACCAGGTCTCCCTGTCCCCGACCCCAACAAGGAGAATCCCACCCATGAGAACCCGTACCACTGCTGCCGTGGCCGTCGGCCTCGCAAGCGCGCTGCTGCTCGCCGCCTGCGGCGACGACGACAGCTCCTCCGGTGCCACGACGACGAAGGCCGGCGCCACCACGGTGGCATCGAGCGCTGCCACTACCGCCGCCGGTGCCACCACCACGGCGGCGGCCGGTGGTGGCGGCGCTGCGCTCGACACGGCACTCAAGGGCACCTGCCCCGACACCGTGATCATCCAGACGGACTGGAACCCCGAGGCCGAGCACGGCAACCTCTACCAACTCGTCGGCGACGGCTACACCGTCGACAGCGGAAAGAAGACGGTCACCGGCCCGCTCGTCATCGGCGGCAAGGACACCGGCGTGAAGGTCCAGGTCCGCGCCGGCGGCCCGGCCACCAACTTCCAGGCGGTCTCGGCCGTCATGAAGTCGGACCCGTCGATCCTGCTCGGGTTCATCTCGACCGACGACGCCGTCGCCAACTCCGTCGAGTTCCCGACGAAGGCGATCGTGGCCCCGTTCAACCTGAACCCGCAGATCATCATGTGGGATCCGGCCACCTATCCCGAGGTCAAGGCCATCAAGGACCTCAAGGCCAAGAACGTGAAGGTGCGCTACTTCAAGAACGCCACCTACATGGACTACCTCCTGCAGTCCGGGCAGCTCTCCAAGGAGCAGGTCGACGGCTCCTACGACGGCACGCCGGCCAACTTCGTCGCCGACGGCGGCAAGGCGGCCCAGCAGGGCTTTGCCTCCGCCGAGCCGTACTTCTACGAGAAGGAACTGAAGCAGTGGGGCAAGCCGGTTGCCTTCCAGCTGATCCACGACGCCGGCTGGACCGCCTACGCCCAGTCGCTCGGCGCTGACGCGTCCAAGCTCGCGGCGAACTCGGCCTGCTTCAAGAAGCTCGTGCCGATCATCCAGCAGGCGGCGGTCGACTACGTGAAGTCGCCCGACAAGGCGAACAAGCTCATCCTCGAGCTCGTCACGAAGTACAACACCGGCTGGGTGTACACCGAGGGCCAGGCCAAGGCCGGTGTCGAGGCGATGCTCAAGTTCAAGCTGGTGGCGAACAGCCCCGACGGCACGCTCGGCAGCTTCGACCTCGCCCGAGTCACCGACTTCATCGGGAAGGCGAGCCCGCTGCTGAAGGCTGCCGGCTCGAAGGTGAAGGACGGCCTCAAGGCGGAGGACATCGTCACCAACGAGTTCGTCAACAAGTCGATCAAGCTCTGATCGAACGCTCCCCGACCGGTGCCCGGCCCCTCGTGGGCCGGGCACCGGCGCGTCCGGGGCCCTTGTCCGTCACGCCCGATCGGCCAGGTCGACGAGGACCTGCAGCAACACGTTGGCACCGGCCTCGAGATCGGCACGGTCGGTGTGCTCGGCCGGGTTGTGGCTGATCCCTCGGGCCGAGGGGGTGAAGATCATGCCCGCCGGGCAGACCCGGGCGAACATCTGGGCGTCGTGACCGGCCCCGGAGGGCAACCGCGTCGTCGAGCACCCCAGTCGCCGCGCCGTCGCCTCGACCAGCTCCACGACGGTGTCGTCGAACACGACCGGCTCGAACCGGGCGAGTCGCCGGGCGCTGATCGTGACGCCCTCGGCCTCCGCCAGCTCGGCGAGGAACGCGGCGAGCCGCTGCTCGGCGCGCTGCAACCGCTCCTCCTCGGTGTTGCGCAGATCCACCGTGAGCGTCGCCCGGGACGCCACGACGTTGACGAGATCAGGGTGGAGCGACAACGAACCGACCGTGCCGAGCTGCCCGTCGATCTCGCCGGCGAGCCGGCGGACGAACACGGCCACCTCGGCCGCTGCGTAGGCGGCGTCGTGGCGCAGATGCATCGGTGTGGTGCCGGCGTGGTTGGACTGCCCGGTGATCGTCAGTTCCTGCCACGAGATGCCCTGCACCCCGGTGACGGCCCCGATAGTGATGCCCTCGGCCTCGAGCACCGGACCCTGCTCGATGTGCAACTCGACGAAGGCGGCGGGCGGCTCGGCGGTCGGAACCGGCCACGGGCCGGCATAGCCGATGCGCTCCAGTTCGTCGCCGAGTCGGGCGCCGTCGATGGCCCGCACGTCGAGCGCCTCCTCGAGCGCGAGGCCACCGACGTGCACCAGGCTGCCGAGCATGTCGGGGGCGAATCGGGCGCCCTCTTCGTTCGTGAAGAAGCCGACCGCCAGGGGCCGCCGGGTGACGATGCCGGCGGCGTCGAGGGTCTCGATCACCTCGAGGCCACCGAGCACGCCGAGCGTGCCGTCGTAGCGGCCCCCGGTGCGCACCGTGTCGATGTGGGAGCCGGTCATCACGGGGGCGAGATCGGACCGCTGACCGGCCCGCACCCCGATCACGTTGCCGATGGCGTCGACCCGCACGTCGAGGCCGAGGTCGACCATCCAGGCGACCACGAGATCCCGGCCGGCCTTGTCTGCGTCGGTGAGCGCCAACCGGGCGTTGCCCCGGCTGGCATCGGGGCTCTCGAAGCCGCCGATCTCGGCCAGCGCCTCGAGGCGGGCCAGCAGGCGGTCCAGATCGATACGGAGCTCGTCGTGTGGCATGTGCCGTGCTCTTTCGCTCACCGGCCGAAGTCGAACGAGGCCACTTCGGCCATCGCCGCCGCAAGGGTGCGCACCGAAGCGTCGAAGAGGTCCTCACCGAGACCGGCCGTCGCACCGGTCGGGTCGCCGATGTGGCCGTCGGGACCGAAATCCCGGGCCAACCAGCCGAACGCAACCCGCCCGCCGAACCGGACATGCGCGTTCGCCGCCAGCTTGTCGGGGATGTTGCGCATGGCGAGCGCCATGTCGACGAGGTGGGGACGGAGGTGGAGCATCACCGAGGTCTCCTCGAGGCCGCCGTGGATGCCCATGCCCAACTCGGCCGCCGGCGAGGTGCCCCCCTGGTCGGGCGGGACCCCCGGGTGGGTGAGGAAGGTCCGCAACCCGTGGGCGAGACGCAGTTCGCGGTTCGCCACCTGCAGCAACGCCGAGTTCCCGCCGTGGCCGTTCAGGAACACCAGCCGGTCGGCCGGGAGCTGGGCCACGGCGCGCCCGAGGTCGTCGAGGACCTTGAGCAGCGTGTCGGCGCCGAGCCAGAAGCTCCCGGGGAACCCGGCGTGCTCGTTGGACTTGGTGTACGCAAGCGAGGGCAACAGCCACAGGTCGAGGTCGTCGCCGTGGCGGCCGACGAGCGCGCCGGCGGTCTCCTCGGCGATCACGAGGTCGGTCGACACCGGCAGATGCGGACCGTGCTGCTCGACGGCACCGATGGGCAGCACGAGCACCGAGGACGGCGACAGCCGGCGGGCGATCTGCGGCCACGACAGGTCGGCGAGGTGACGGGAGGCGGCAGGCACGGCTCGGCACCCTAACGCCTGTACTTTTCGTCGCCATGGCCGCCGAACCGTGCAACCCGACCTCGTTGGCCGCACCGGCGGCGGCCTACAGCCACGCCATGGTGGTGCCGCCCGGGCAGCGCCTGCTCGTGACGAGCGGGGCCGTCCCCACCCGGGCCGACGGTACGGTGCCGGGCTCGTTGGCCGAGCAGGCCGAGACCGTGTGGGCCAACCTGCTCGCGATGCTCGACGCCGCCGGGATGACCGTGACCGACACGGTGTCGATCACCACCTACGTGGTGATCGGCGAGGACCTCGGCGTGGTGATGGCGGCCCGGGACCGGGCGATGGCCGGCCACCGCCCGGCCTCCACGCTCGTGACGGTGCCGGCGCTGGCCCGAGCGGAGTGGCGGATGGAGATCGCGCTGATCGCCGCCGCGCCGTGACCCTCGACGCCATCGTCGTCGGCGGCGGCCACAACGGCCTCGCCTGCGCGGCCTACCTGGCGCGCGCCGGTCTGCGCACCACGGTCGTCGAGGCGCGCGACGCCGTCGGCGGGTGCGCGTCGACCGTCGACGCCCTCGGGGCCCGGGTCAACATCTGCAACTGCG
>JBEIFW010000193.1:0-6133 GCA_040382215.1 Acidimicrobiales bacterium | reverse complement strand
TTGCGCAGGCACGGGACCTGTGGTGCCACGTCGATGCCTGCGTCGGGGGCTACCTGGCGCCGTTCGTGCGCGCGGCGGGTTGGCCCGTGCCGCCCTACGACTTCTCCGTGCCCGGGGTGTGTTCGATGTCGGCCGACCTCCACAAGTGGGGGTATGCGGCCAAGCCGGCCTCGACGGTGCTGTTCGCCGACGCGGAGCTGGCCCGGTGGGCGCCGCCGCCGCCGGTGCCGTGGGACTGCGGCACGTACGCGACCGGTTCCGTGGCCGGGTCGCGGCCGGGGTCGTCGGTGGCTGCGGCCTGGGCGGTGCTGCGCTTCCTGGGCCGCGACGGGTTCACCGCGCTGGCGGCGCGGACCATGGAGGTCCGTGACCGGATCGTGTCGGGCCTCGACGCCATCGACGGGATCCGGACGCGCTCGACCGACCTGGCGATGGTGATCTATGGCGGCGACGGCGGCGTCGACAGCGATGCGCTCGGCGACGCACTGGTGGCGCGGGGCTGGCTCGTGATGCGGCTCGTGCGCCCCGAGCCGATGCTGCAGTTGCTCGTCGACCGTCTCGAGGACGAGTTCGTCGACACCTTCCTGGCCGACGTGGCTGCGGCGGTGGCCGAGGTCCGGGCGGGCGGGGCGACGACGGGGACCGCCCGCGCCTCGGGCGCGTATGGGTGAGGGTCACCGACCGGGGTGGCGCGCCGTCGCTAGCCTCCCGGGGCGAACAGGGGACGAGGATGACGACACGGACCGACGACGACACCCTGGTGGGGCGCGTCGTGGAGGAGTTGCGCCGGCAGTTGCTGCGCGGCGCATTCCCCCTTTGGGAGCGCCTCGCCGAGGCCCGGCTGGCCACCCAGCTCGGGGTGAGCCGCACCCCGGTGCGCGAGGCGTTGCGCCGCCTCGAGCGGGAGGACCTCGTGGTCGTGGACGACAGCGGCAGCTATCGGCCCCGTGCGCCCGAGGTGGCCCATCTGCAGGACCTCTACGCCGTGCGGGTGCAGCTCGAGGACATGTCGATGGTGCTCGCAACGGCGGAGCGTCGCGACGACCGGCGCCTCGCCGAGCTCGTCACGCAGTGGCGGGAGATGCCGGTGCCCGACGACGACAGCGACGTCGACTACGAGTTCGTGTTCGTCGAGGAGCGGTTCCACCTCGGCCTTGCCGAGGTGGGCGGCAACGGTGCGTTGGTGGACGTGCTGGCGTCGATCAACGACCGCATCCGGCTCGCGCGCTCCCATGCGTTCGTGTCGCCCGGCCAGGTGGCGGCCACCATCCGGGAGCATCGCCAGATCGGTCGCCTCGTCGAACGGCGGGAAGCCGATCGAGCCCGGGAGCGCATGCGGCGGCACATCGCCGATTCCGCCGTGCTCGTCGAGGCCTGTGCGACCCGGGCGCTCGCCCGCATGGTGAAAGGCGAACCCCTGCTGACCTGACCGTCGGATGCGCTGCGCTCCGCCGGGCGCCCGACCCGATGGAGGCCCGCTGATGGTCCGACCGCTCGACCCGTTGACCCCGGACGAACTCACCGCCGCAGTGGCGCTCGCCCGGGCCGATCCGCGATTCGGCCGCGAGCCCCGCTTCGCATGGGTGGCGTTGGCGGAGCCCGACAAAGCGACCCTCCAGGCCGGCGGGGAGGTGCCGCGCCAGGCCGAGGTGGTCGTCGTCGACCGCTCGACCGGCCTGACCCACGACGGCGTGGTCGACCTCGATGCCGGTGCGGTGCAACGGGCCGGGGCCCTGGCCGGACTGCACGCCCCGACGCTCTACGAGGAGTGGACCGGGGCGGTGCGGGTCCTCTCCGACGAACGGGTGCAGGCCGCGCTCGCACGGCGCGGGATCACCGATCCGGCCACGCTGCACGTCGAGCCGTGGGGCGTCGGATTCGGCGAGCCGGCCTGGGATCTCGAGCGCCGGCGGATCGGGCGGGTGACGTTCTTCGTGCGCGACGACGACGCCGACACCGCATGGGCCCGCCCCGTCGAGGGCCTCGTCGTGCTCGCCGATCGCGTCAGCGCCGAGGTGATCGAGGTGATCGACCTCGACGACCCGCCGCCGGTTCCCGCCGACCCGTGGCGCATCACCGACGCCGGACGCGCCACCCGAGCCGACGTGGCCCCACTCGTGATCACCCAGCCCGACGGCCCCGGGTTCACCGTCGACGGCTCCGTCATCACCTGGCAGCGCTGGCGGTTCCAGGTGTCGCTCCACCCGATCGAGGGGATCGTGCTGCGCGACGTGACCTACGACGACCCGGCGGCGGATCGCCGGCGGCGGGTCGCGTGGCGGATGTCGGCGCCCGAGATGGTGGTTCCGTACGGGGATCCGTCGCCGATGCACGAGTGGCGCCACGTGTTCGACGCCGGCGAGGTCGGCCTCGGCCGCAACGCCACGAGCCTCACCCTCGGATGCGACTGCCTCGGCGAGATCCGGTATCTGGATGCCCACG
This sequence comes from Acidimicrobiales bacterium, assembly GCA_040382215.1. Lineage (GTDB taxonomy): Bacteria > Actinomycetota > Acidimicrobiia > Acidimicrobiales > Ilumatobacteraceae > JBEIFW01. The sequence continues at coordinate 3,691 of JBEIFW010000193.1, read as the reverse complement.
TGGTGGAGGCCGACGGTTCGGTCCGGACCATCGCCAACGCGATCTGCCTCCACGAGGAAGACGACGGGGTGCTGTGGCGGCACTACGACGCCCGGACCGACACCACCGAGGTGCGCCGACGACGCCGGTTCGTGGTGTCGTCGTGGACGAACCTGGGCAACTACGACTACGGGTTCTACTGGCGCTTCCACCAGGACGGCTCCATCGAGCCCGAGGTGCGCCTGACCGGGGTCGCGCTCGCCTCGGCCATCGAACCCGGGTCGGCCCCGGGGCACGGTGTGGTGGTGGCGCCCGGACTGTCGGCCCCGCACCACCAGCACCTGTTCTCGTTCCGGCTCGACCTCGACGTCGACGGCGCCGCGAACACCGTGGAGGAGGTCGACGTCGTCGCCCCTTCGATCGACGACCACAACCGTTGGGGCACGGCCATGGTGGCGCAGCACACGACGATCGGGCGCGAGGCCGAGGGTCGCCGCATGAACGACCCGCTGCGCAGCCGGTCCTGGTACGTGCGCAACCGCGGCGTGACCAACGCCCTCGGCGAACCGGTCGGCTACAAGCTCGTGCCCGGCGGGGGAGCGGTGCTCCTCGCCGACCCGTCGTCGCCGGTGGCGGCGCGCGCCGGGTTCGCCCGCCACCACCTGTGGGTGACCGCCTACGACCCCGGCGAACTGCGGCCCGCGGGGCACTACCCGAACCAGCATCCCGGGGGAGCGGGCCTGCCCGCGTGGTCGGCGGCCGACCGGCCCTTGGAGAACACCGACGTCGTGCTCTGGTACACGATCGGCACCACGCACGTGGCCCGGCCGGAGGACTGGCCGGTCATGCCCGTGGCGCGGGTGTCGTTCGTGCTGGAGCCGGTGGGCTTCTTCGCCACGAACCCGGCGCTCGACGTGCCGCCGCAGGCGCTCGTCAATCCCGGCGGGCACTGCCACTGACGCCGGCCGCTACGGTCCGGCGTCATGGGCGCCTTCGACGACACCTACCGCCGCTCGCTCGACGACCCGGCGGGCTTCTGGGCCGAGGCGGCCGGTCTGATCGACTGGATCACCCCGCCGGCGAGCGTCCTCACCCGGCTCGACGAGCACCACTACCGCTGGTTCGAAGGCGGGGTGCTCAACACGTGTGCGAACGCGCTCGACCGCCATGTCGACGCCGGTCGGGGCGAGCAGGCCGCCCTCGTCTACGACAGCCCGGTCACCGGGCGCCGGGCCACCTACTCCTACGCCGAGCTGCTCGACGAGGTGGCCCGATTCGCAGGCGTGCTCGCCGGACGCGGCGTGGCCAAGGGCGACCGCGTGCTCGTGTACCTCCCGATGATTCCCGAGGCTGTCGTGACCATGCTGGCCTGCGCCCGCCTCGGCGCGGTCCACTCGGTGGTGTTCGGCGGGTTCGCCCCCCACGAGCTCGCCGTGCGCATCGACGACGCGCAGCCCAAGGTGATCGTGTCCGCCAACGGCGGCATCGAGGTGCAGCGGGTGATCCCGTACAAGCCGCTGCTCGACCTCGCCGTCGCCGAGGCCGAGCACCGCGTCGAGCGGTGCGTGATCCTCCAGCGCGACGCCACGACGCTGTCGGGGGCGCCGATCCCCCGGGCGGACATGGTCGCCGGTCGCGATCTCGACTGGCACGAGCTGATGGCGTCCGCCGCGCCGCACGACCCGGTGCCGGTCGACGCGTGGGACCCGCTCTACGTCCTCTACACCTCGGGCACGACCGGCAAGCCCAAGGGGGTGGTGCGCGACAACGGCGGCCATGCCGTGGCACTGCGATGGTCGATGCCGAACGTGTACGACACGCACCCGGGCGAGGTGTTCTGGGCCGCCAGCGACGTGGGCTGGGTGGTCGGCCACAGCTACATCGTCTACGCCCCGCTGCTGACCGGCTGCACCACGGTGCTGTTCGAAGGCAAGCCCGTGGGCACGCCCGACCCCGGCGCGTTCTGGCGGGTGGTGGCCGAGCACGGCGTGTCGACGTTGTTCACGGCGCCCACCGCGTTCCGGGCCATCAAGAAGGAGGATCCGACCGGCGCGCATCTGGCCCGCTACGACCTGTCGCGATTCCGTGCGCTGTTCCTGGCCGGGGAGCGACTCGACCCCGACACGTACCACTGGGCCAAGGGACTGCTGGGTGAGCGGCCGGTGGTCGACCACTGGTGGCAGACCGAGACCGGCTGGCCCATCGCCGCCGACTGCATCGGGATCGAAGTGCTGCCAACCAAGGCCGGCTCGCCGACCAAGCCGGCGCCGGGCTACCGGGTGCGGATCCTGGATCCGAACACGGGTGCCCCGCTCCCGGCGAACACCGAGGGGGCGGTGGCCATCGAGTTGCCGTTGCCCCCGTCGTGCCTGCCGACGCTGTGGAACGACGACGCCCGGTTCGTGTCGTCCTACCTTTCGGCGTTTCCCGGCCACTACAACACCGGCGACGGCGGCTACGTCGACGACGACGGCTACCTCTACGTGATGGGCCGCATCGACGACGTGATCAACGTCGCCGGCCACCGGTTGTCGACCGGTGCGATGGAGGAGGTGCTGGCGACCCACCCGGCGGTCGCGGAGTGTGCCGTGGTGGGCGTCGCCGACGAGCTCAAGGGCCAGGTCCCGGTCGGGTTCGTCGTGCTGAAAGCCGGTGTCGCCCCGGACCCCGAGACGTTGCGGGGCGAGCTGGTCGCGATGGTGCGTGAGCGCATCGGTGCCGTCGCCGCGTTCAAGGAGGCGCTCGTCGTCGCCCGCCTGCCCAAGACCCGCAGCGGCAAGGTGCTCCGGGCGACGATGCGGGCCATCGCCGACGGCCGTGACTTCGCCGTCCCGTCGACGATCGAGGACCCGGTGTCGTTGGACGAGATCGCCGGTGCCCTGCGGATCAGGGGCGGTTCGCCGGCGGCCTGAGTTCGTCGCGGACCTGCGGTGGGCACGCGATCGCGAGGAGTTCGCCCTCGGCCTCGTCGGCCTCGTAGATCGCGTCGCTGGTCACGGCGTCGATGGTGACGGCGGTGGGGTCGGCCCCGACGACCGCGACCCGCGCCGCTGTGCGCTTGGTGCGTGCCTCGGCGATGGCCGGGCCGTTCGCCTCGACGGCGGCGGGGAGCGGCGGTTGGTCGAACAGGGCGAGGAGCGGGGTGAGCCGAAGCTCGAGTGCATCGAGGTGCGCGATGGTGACGGAACGCAACGCCGCCCCGTCGGCGGCGTTGCGGAGCTCGAAGTCGAGTGCCCGGGTTGCAGCCGGGGTTCGTTCGGCGTCGATCGTCTGGGCGGCGGCGCAGGCTTGCGCGTACCAGGTGGCATCCCGGTCGGCGGGGTCGGCGGGCGTGGTGCGGGGAAGGAGCACGAACGCGGCGCCCGCGGCGGTGGCGACGACGGCGATCGCAGCGAGGGCGATGCCGGTGCGGTGTTTGATGGTCATGCGGGTCCGAGGGCGTTGTTGGCGTTTCGGGTGACGTTGAGGGTGAAGTTGGCGGTGGTGGTGGTGCCGCCGGTGACGGTGAGGGTTCGTCGGCCGTCGTTGGTGCCGTCGGGTTCGGCGATGGAGACGTAGGCGGCGAGGGCGCCTTGGAGGGGGACGCGCACGGTGTAGGTGCCGGGGGCGAGCACGGTTCGGTAGGTGCCGTCGGTTGCGGTGGTGGTGGTCGCCTTGACGGTGGTCCCGGAGAGGATGTCGAGGGGGATGCCGGGGCCGGGTGGATCGGTTG
>JBEIFW010000192.1:0-6157 GCA_040382215.1 Acidimicrobiales bacterium | reverse complement strand
GGGGAGCTTCACGCGGGCGACGTAGCCGCGGGCGAGGTCCCGGGCGTCGAGGACGGCGAACTCGGCCGAATCGTCGTTGCCGTCGTGGACGAACATGACCAACCAGCCGTCGTCCTCGACGGCGCTGCCGGGCCGACCGACGAACACCGGCTCGCCGGCGGCCCGGCCGGCCCCGTGGTCGAACACCTGCCGGGCGCCCGTGACGAGGTCGTGCTTCACGGTGGGCCAATGCATGGACAGCGGGTCGGGCTGGGCGCAGTACCCGAACCGGTACGGCCTGCCGGTGAGCGAGCCCCGATGGCGGGGGAACTCGTTGGGGGTCTCGTCGATCGTGGTGACGCTGGTGGTGCGCCGCAACGGGTCGAGCTCCCAGCGGACCAGGCTCGGGAGCGTGTCGCCGAAGGGGCCGAGCAGGTCGTCGCGCATCATGCGGTCGTAGAAGCAGACGTCGAGCACGACATGACCGTCGGTCGTGTCGTACGCGTTCATGGGGTGGAACACGTAGCCGACCGGCACGTCCACCCAGACGATGTCGGCCGCCGAGCCCTCACGGGGCAGGAGGCCGACTCGATTGCCGTAGTCGTCGTTCCAGCGGAACGGGAACCGTCCGGCGAACGCCAGCTCGAGATCGACCAGCACCGGCTGGTCGTAGACGACGGCGTAGCGCTCGGTGAGCGACATGTCGTGCACCATCGACATGCCGGGGAGCGGGATGTCGACCGTGCGGTTCACCTTCCCGTCGGCGCCGACCCGCACGTACTGGATGTGGTCGAACCACTGGCCCCAGGCGTAGGTCATCGCGTGGAGCTCCCCGGTGGCCGGATCGAGCTTGGGATGGGCGGAGAAGGCGCCGGGCAGAGTGCCGGAGAAATCGTTGCGGCCGATCGTCTCGAGTTCGTAGGTGAGCTCGACCGGGCACCCGCCGGCCTCCACCATCGCCCAGGTCGTGCCGGCGAAGCCGCCGACGTTGGTGTTCGGGCCACCGTCGGAGTCGTTCCAGTTGCGGCCGGGGATGTCGGGCAGGCCGCGGGATTGGCTGAGCCGGCTGGATCCCACGTACCGGTTCCGATACCACTCGGCCCGGCCGTCGCGCAGGCGGATCCCGTGCACCATGCCGTCGCCCATGAACCAGTGATGCGTCGCCGGGTCGGTGTCGCCCATGGGGTTCGGCCCGTTCCGCAGGTAGCGACCGTTCAGCTCGCGCGGCAGTTCGCCGATCACGGGCAGATCGAACGCCGTGACCTCCTCGCTCACTGGTGCGTAGTTCCCGGCGAGGTACCGGTTCGGGCTGGGCGAAGGTGCGGTGCCGCTCATCTGACACTGTCTAGCCACGAGGCTTGACGTTGTCAACGGCTGCGTCCGGTATCCTGCCGCCGTGGCTGGATCCCCCCTGCGGGCCACGGTCTTGCGGGCCGCGGTCGACTACATCGCCGCGCACGGGCCCGACGGCTTGTCCTTCCGTCAGGTGGCCGCTGCGGCCGGCGTGAGCCACCAGGCGCCGTATCATCACTTCACCGACCGCAAGGGCATCTTCGAGGCCATTGCGCTCGAGGGGTTCTCGATGTTCACCGATGCCCTCCAGGGGGCGGCCGACTCGGACACCGACGATCCAGCGGTCGCGATGCTCGACGGCTACGTCGCGTTCGCGCTCGAGCACCGGGGCTATTTCCGGGTGATGTTCCGGCCGGACCTCAACGGTCTGAGCGAATCGCCCGCACTGCTCGAGACCGCCGACGGCGCCTTCGACGTCCTCGTCCGACTCGTCGAGCAGATCCTCGGGCCCGACGCGGCGGTCGCAGACGTGCGGGCCCGGGCAACGGCGATGTGGGCCCTGGCGCACGGCCTGGCCGTGCTGCTCATCGACGGACCGCTCGAGGCCAAGCTCGGTCCGGTGGCCGACCGAGCGGCGCTCGTGCGCGCCGTTGCCGATCAGTCCGGTCTCGCAGGCCCGGCGCGCCGGGCACGACCCCGGCGGTGACCCGGTGCCGACGCCGACCGGTGACCGAGCGGTCCACTTCCCGCGGATCGAGGCCAAGCACGGCAAGCCGATCGCGTTCTGGCTGCACGAGCTCGGCACGCTCGGCGAGGTCGGCTACGCCGAGCAGATGGCGTTGCTGCAGGAGCGGCACGGCTTCAGTCGGACCCATGCCAACGCCCTCGTGATGTACGCCCGGGGATCGACGAGCTCCCGGCGCGTCGAGGACCCGGAGTCCTTCTTCGCCGCCCTCCAGGAGCCTGCGCAACGCACGGCGCGGGCGATCTTCGCGGCGATCACCGAGGTGTTCCCCGACCTCGAGCTCGTGATCGCCTGGAACCAGCCGATGCTGCGCCGGGGCACGCAGTACGTGTTCGGACTGTCGGCCGCGAAACGGCATCTCACCTTGGCCGCCATGGGGGCGGGCGCGATCGCGGCGCTCGGGCCGCGGCTGGCCGGGCTCGGGACGAACAGCAAGACGATCACGGTCCCGCTCGACTGGGACGTCGACGCCGGACTGCTCGTCGAGTTGGTGCGGCGACGTCTGGCGGAGCTCCCTTCGGATTGAGTCCGGCGTGGTGCCGTCCCGGCCGGGGATCACCGGAGCTGCGCAGCGAAGAAGGCCCAGGCGATCTCGGCGAAATCGACGTCGCGGTTCTGGGTGCCGGTGAGTCGGTTGCTCGGGATCGGCACGGCGAGGCTGGCCACGGTGTGGCCGGCACCGTCGAGACGCCACCACTCGACGGGCGCGGTGCCGGTGTAGACGAACCGATGCGCCGAGCCGCCGTCGCCGGTGGTGCGTTCCACCACGGTCTCCGTCGGCGTCGTCTCGGTGAGGCCGTTGACTTGCAGCCAGCGGTCCCGGGTCGCCTCGGCCGACACGACCCGGCCGCGGTTGCAGCTGCCACCGACGTTGGCGACGCAGCCGCCGCCGTAGGGCATCTGGGTGTCGGCGGTGCCGTGCACCAACAGGATCGGCAGCGGCCGGCCCGGGCCCGTCGTGCAGGGACCGGGCCGGGGTTGCTGCGGGAGGCTGCCGGCGCCGGTCGCCACCGCGCCGAGGAGTTCGGGGTGGTGGAACGCGAAGGCGTGGGTCATCTGGGCGCCGTTGGAGCCGCCGGCCATGAAGACCCGGCCGGCGGGGAGGCCGTACTGGCCTCGCACGCGCTCGACCAGCGCAGTGAGGAACCCGACGTCGTCGGCGTTGCCGGCGACCCGGTTGTCGTTGCGGCAGTCGACCCATCCGGCGTTGCCGTCCGCGTCGTCGGCCGGAAGTCCCCCCGGGTACACCGCGACGAACCCCTCCCGATCGGCGACGGTGCGGAACACCGAGAGCGGGTGCGTGCCGAGTTCGCTCACATCGAGGCCCTGGCCGCCGCCGCCGTGGAGGACGACCACCACGGCCCGGGGCGTTTGCGTCGGCACGTGGACGCGGTACCGGCGGGTGACGCCGCCGACGTCGATCGTGTGCTCGCTCAACCCGGCGGGATAGGCCGGCGCTTCGGTTGTCGCTGCGCCGGTCGCAGCGGGGCCGACGGGGCGCTGGTCGCGGCACCCTCCGGTCATCAGGGTCGCAAGGGTGATTCCCAGCGCGAGGGCGAGTCGTCGGGCAGACACGGGAGCAGTCTTGCGACTCGGTGCGGCGCTCCGGGGTGCGCCCGGGGCTACGAACCGTCGGCGTTATCCAGCACGGCGCGCAGCGTGTTGCGGCCCAACCGGTGCAGCACCGGGTCGTCGTCGGCGCCTTGGAGGTAGGCGACGCCGAGCGCCAGCGCCCAGGCCCGGGCCCGGGTCCACGTGTCGTCGTCGAGCCCCGGGTATGCCCGTCGCATCGCGGCACGGGTGCCCGGCGGGAAGACCATCCAGGCGACCGCGAGGTCGCAGGCCGGGTCGCCGGCGGTCAGGTCGCCGAAGTCGATCACGGCGGTGAGGCGGCCACCGGCGACGAGCACGTTCGCCGGGTGCAGGTCGCCATGGAGCCACTGCGGCGGACCGTCCCACGGCGGCGTTGCGGCCAGACGCTCCCAGCACCGGGCGACAGCGGCGGGTTCGACCCCGTCGGCGGGCCGCAGCGCCTCGATGCCGGCCATCGTCCGCTCGTGGCGGGCGGGCAGCGGGACGCCCCGGTACGGGTTCAGCGGGGCGTCGGGCGGCGCGGGCTGATGCAGTGCGACGAGGAAGGCGGCGAGGTCCTCGGCCAGCGCCGTGGGGTGGGTGATCGTGGCGCTGGCCAGCGGCTCACCGGGCAACCATCGGGCGACGGTCCAGTGCCACGGGAAGCCCTCCCCGGGCCGACCGACGCGGACCGGGACGGGGACCGGCACCGGGAGGCGAGGTGCGAGTTCGGGCAGCCAGCGTTGCTCGTGCTCGACGAGCGCAGCGGCGGCGTACCGCCGCGGGACCCGCACGAGGAGGTCGTCGCCCAGCCGGAACAAGACGTTGTCCCATCCGCTGCCGAGCAGCGACAGCGGGAGCTCGGCGAGATCCGGGTGCTGGGCGGCGAGCAGGCGAGCGACGATCGTTGCATCGACAACGACCTCGGCGTGGGGTTTGCGACGCAACACAGGAAGGCCGGCAACGGCCGCTTCGCTTGTGGCAGCTGCTTCGCGCGCAGCGACCGCGGTGACGGCCCTGATCGGACCGGCGGGGTCGGCGGGGCGCTCGTCGCCGGATCCGGTCATGGTGCGGGAGGGTAGCGGCGGCCTCGGCGGTGCGATCCCGGACCCGCTGGCCCGGTTGCGGCGGGTCGTCTCCGGTCGGCCGCGACGGGTGGAGCCCGAGCCGTATAGACAGAGGTATTACCTCTGTCTACGCTTCCCCCATGTCCGACCGGATTACCCCAGAACAACGCTTGGCCTCGTCGTCGATCACGCTCCCGGCCGCGCTGCCGGGGTTCGGCCAGTACGTGCCCGCTGTCGTGCACGGCAACCAGCTCTGGGTCGGCGGGCACTTCGGCACACGGCCCGACGGTTCGGTGTACACCGGCCGATGCGGCCAGGACGTCGACACGCCACTCGCCCGGGAGGCGGCCCGCTCGGCGGCGATCAACCTGGTGGCCACGATCCGGGAGACGCTCGGATCGCTGGACCGGGTGGTGCGGATCGCCACCGTCCACGGTGTCGTCAACGCCACGCCCGAATTCGTCGAGCACACCGCGGTGATCGATGCCGCGTCCGACGTGCTCGTCGAGATCTTCGGAGGCGCCGGCCATCACACCCGGCTCGCCGTCGGCGTCTCGTCGCTGCCGGCCAACCTCGTGCTCGAGATCCAGGCCGTGGCCGTGGTCGCGGGTGAGGTCGCGGGTGAGGTCGCGGGTGAGGTCGCCGGGTGAGGGGCCTGCCGTCATGACGGGCCGGTCCGAGTTCGCCTTTGGCGGGCGGCTCTGTCTCGATCTCACCTGGACGGTCCGTTACCGGGCGATCGCGCCCACCGAGTTGCTCGTCGACGCCGGCGACGTGCGGCGCTGGCTGATGGCCGTCGGCCTCCCTGCGCCCGAACGGCCCGCCGGCGAGGACCTGGCCGCCGTGCGCGCGTTGCGGGAGGCGATCCACGCTGCGGCGGTGGCCCGGATCGAGGGTCGGCGCCTCTCGGCCGCCGACCGTGACCTCGTGAATCGTTGCGCGGCAGCGCCGTCACCGTTCCCGGTGCTCGGGACCGGCCATCGCCGGCACCTGTCGGCCCCTGCCGGGCAGGAGGTCGCAGCGGCCCTCAGCGCAGTGGCGCGCGACGCGATCGATCTGCTCGCCACCGCGGGCGACGGGCGCCTGCGCCGGTGCAGCGGTCCGCTGTGCAGCCTGCTGTTCCACGACGGTTCCCGGCCGGGCACACGGCGTTGGTGCGACACGGCGCGGTGCGGGAACAAGGTCAACACCACGACGTACCGGCAGCACCGACGGGAGCGGGACTGACGCCCCGGCCCCGGGCCGGCCCGGGCCCCGGCACCGGGCGGGCCACCGGGTCGGTCACCAGGCCGGCCATCCGGTCGGTAGGGTGCGGGAAGGGTCCCGGGACGGGCGTGGGGGAACGTCGCCCGCTCGGGCGTGGTTGTTCGAACCGGAGGGGACCATGTTCGATCTCGTCGTACGCAACGGCACCGTGGTCGACGGCACGGGCGCACCGGCACGCCGCGCCGACGTCGCCGTGCGAGACGGCCGCATCGTCGCCGTCGGGGAGGTGACGGGC
>JBEIFW010000191.1:0-6178 GCA_040382215.1 Acidimicrobiales bacterium | reverse complement strand
TTGCGGATCGTCTGCGGATTGATGCCGTGCTCGGCGTTGTAGGCCTCCTGCAGGCCCCGACGCCGGTTGGTCTCGGAGATGGCCCGGCGCATCGAGTCGGTGACGCTGTCGGCGTACATCACCACCTGGCCGTCGACGTTGCGGGCAGCCCGACCGATGGTCTGGATGAGCGACGTCTCGGACCGCAGGAAGCCCTCCTTGTCGGCGTCGAGGATGCACACGAGCGACACCTCGGGCAGGTCGAGGCCCTCGCGCAGGAGATTGATGCCGACCAGCACGTCGAACTCGCCGAGGCGCAGGCCGCGCAGGATCTCGATGCGCTGGATGGTGTCGATGTTGGAATGCAGGTACCGCACCCGTAGGCCCTGCTCGAGCAGGTAGTCGGTGAGGTCCTCGGCCATCTTCTTCGTGAGCGTGGTGACGAGCACCCGGTCGCCCTTGGTGACCCGCTCCTCGACCATGGCCATCAGGTCGTCGATCTGGCCCTTGGTGGGCTTCACGATCACTTCGGGATCGACGAGACCAGTCGGGCGCACGATCTGCTCGACGACCCGCGACGACACCCGCAGCTCGTATTCCCCCGGGGTGGCCGACAGGAACACCACCTGGTTGAGCCGCTCCATCACCTCTTCGAACGTGAGCGGCCGGTTGTCGCGGGCCGAGGGCAGCCGGAACCCGTGCTCGACGAGGACGTCCTTGCGGCTGCGGTCGCCGGCGAACTGGCCGTGGAGCTGGGGCACGGCCTGGTGGCTCTCGTCGATGACGAGGAGGTAGTCCTTCGGGAAGTAGTCGAGCAGGGTGAACGGCGGTTCGCCGGGGGTGCGGCCGTCGATGTGCATCGAGTAGTTCTCGATGCCGTTGCAGTAGCCGACCTCCTGGATCATCTCGAGGTCGTACTGGGTGCGCATGCGCAGCCGCTGGGCCTCGAGCAGTTTGCCGCTGGCCTCGAAGTACGCGAGCCGTTCCTGCAGTTCGGCCTCGATGCCCAAGACGGCCCGGCGCATCCGCTCCTCGCCGGCCACGTAGTGGGTGGCCGGGAACACGATCACCTCGGACAGCTCACGGAGCTGCTCGCCGGTGACCGGGTCGATCACGGTGAGACGGTCGACGGTGTCGCCGAACATCTCGATGCGCAGCACCGATTCCTCGTAGGCCGGGTGGACCTCGATGGTGTCGCCCCGGACCCGGAACTTCCCTCGACCGAGCGTGAGGTCGTTGCGGTCGTACTGCAGGTCGACGAGCTCGCGCAGGATCGAGCGCTGGTCGTAGTCGACACCGGTGTGTAGTTCGACGAGCTGACCGCGGTATTCCTCGGGGTTGCCCATGCCGTAGATGCACGACACCGAAGCCACCACGATCACGTCTCGTCGCGTGAGCAGCGCTGCGGTAGCGGAGTGGCGCAACCGGTCGATCTCGTCGTTGATCGAGGAGTCCTTCTCGATGTAGGTGTCCGACGACGGGATGTACGCCTCAGGTTGGTAGTAGTCGTAGTACGAGACGAAGTACTCGACGCGGTTGTTGGGGAAGAACTCCTTCATCTCGCTCGCGAGCTGCGCGGCGAGCGACTTGTTGGGGGCCAGGATCAGCGTCGGCTTCTGCACCTGCTCGATCGTCCAGGCGATGGTGGCCGACTTCCCCGATCCGGTGATGCCGAGCAGCGTCTGGAACCGCTCCCCCTCGACGATCCCGGCACTGAGCTGTTCGATCGCAGCGGGCTGGTCCCCGGCCGGCGAGAACTCGGACACCACCTGCAGGCGCTCCACGGCGGGCATCCTACCGCCGTACACGTGTTCGCAACCGGTCGTTGCTGGCGCGTCCAGGGGCGCCCGGTCGATCAGATGCGGTCCCAGATCATCGGACGGGCCGCAGCGCCGAAGAACACCTCGTCGGGGCTGTGGCGATCGATGTGCCCCATGATGTTCCGGTAGGTGCCGAAGCCGCACAACTCGCGCAGGCGAGGCGGGAACGTGGCGACCCGATCGAGCGGCAGGCCGAGTTGCTGGTTCTCCTGCTGGCGGATCCAGCCGGCGCAGTAGTTCATCGCCACGCCGTAGCGACGCCGGTCGGTCGTGTTGGCGCCGCCGCCGTGCCACAGCGAGCCGTGCCAGACGAGCACGCTGCCGGCCGGCATCTCGGCCGGGATCGAGTCGTGATCGGTGCCGTAGGTCGGGGCATGGTCGGCCTTGTGCGATCCGGGCACGAGCCGCGTCGCCCCGTTGGTCTCGGTGAAGTCGGTCAGCGCCCACATCGTGTTGCACACCGTCGCGGCGTGCGGACGCGGGATCGGCATCACCTGATCATCGGCATGGAGCGGCTGGGCGCGTTCGCCCGGTGCGATGGCGATCGAGGACAGCGACGACACCAGGCACCCGGCGTCGAGGACGCCGTCGACCACGGCCAGGACCGTCGGCTCGACCGGCATACGCTCGAACAGCGGGCCGTGCGCCAACAAGTTGTAGATCCGCCACGTTGCGGCACCCTCGAAGGAGTTGGCGTGCGGGCGGATCGACTGCTCGGCCTCGATGCGCTCCAGCGCCTCGATCACCGCCTCGGCGTAGGTGGTGTCGAAGACACCGTGCACGATCGTGAACCCGTCGCGATCGATGGCGGCGAGGTGTTCGGCGACGTCGGCGGTGGTCACGCGCGTCACGCTAGGGCTCGGGCAGCTCGATTTCGACGATGCCGTCGACCACCCGGGTCGGGTACGTGCGCAGATCGGCGCCCGGGTGGCTCAGGCTTCGTCCGGTCGCCAGATCGAACCGCCAGGAGTGCATGGGGCACTCGATCCAGCCCTTGCGCCGGTACCCCGCCGTCAGGGGCGCGCCGAGGTGCGGGCAGACGTTGTCGACCGCGCACGGCCGGCCGCCCTCGACCACCACGAGCACCTCGGCCCCGGCATGCGGAACGCAGGCCAGCGCGTCGGGGTGCGACAGCGAGGCGAACGACGCGACCCGGACCCACACGTCCGACACGCTACGCCGTGCTCCGAGCCCGGCTCGTGTGTTCGTCGGACCCGAAGCCCGACGACACGTTTTCCTGCACGATGACCGTGCCGGGCCTACGGGTGGACGAAGCGTTGTGGGCGTAGCCGGACTCGAACCGGAGACCTCCACCGTGTCAAGGTGGCGCTCTAACCAACTGAGCTATACGCCCGGGGCCGCCGACGATAGCAGCGAAGCTCAACGCAGGCGCAGTGCGACCTCGTTGGCGAGCAGGCGGCCGTGGCGGGTCAAGCGGACCTGGCCGGCGACGACGTCGACGAGCCCGTCGAGATCGCCCGAATCGAGCAGTGCTGCGTCGAAGGCGTCGGCAGGCACGCCGTCGCGGGTACGCAGCGCGAGCTCCAGGCCTTCCCGACGGCGCACGGCGCCATCGAGATCCTCGCCGGCCGCCTCGGTCGGTTCGCCGGCGGCGACGAGCTCCACGTAGCGGTCCGGGGTGCGCACGTTCCACCAGCGCCGGCCCGCACGGTGAGAGTGCGCAGCGCACCCGAACCCTCGGTAGTCGCCCTGGCGCCAATAGAGCAGGTTGTGGCGGCATTCGTGGCCGGCCCGGGCCCAGTTGGAGATCTCGTAGTTGTCGAGTCCGGCGCCGCCGAGCAGCTCGTCGGCGAGCTCGTACTTGTCGGCGAGGTCGTCGTCGTCGGGGTGGCGCTCCGGGTCGGCGGCAAGCGGCGTTCCGGCCTCGATGGTGAGCGCGTAGGCCGACACGTGCGGCGGGTCGAGGGCGAGGGCACGTTCCAGCGTGCAGCGCCAGTCCTCGAGGCGCTCGCCGGCGCCGCCATAGATCAGATCGAGGTTGAACGTGCGCAATCCGGCGGTGCGCGCCGCCCGAACCGCCCGTTCGACGGCGGCTGGGTCGTGCACCCGTCCGAGCGCAGCGAGGACCGAGGGGACCATCGACTGCACACCGAACGACACGCGATCGACGCCGTGGTCGCCGTAGACCTCGAAGAGCCGCTCGTCGACGTTCTCGGGGTTGCATTCGACGGTGACCTCGGCCTCAGGGGCAAACGGCACGGCATCGAGCACGGCCCCGAGTGCCTGGGCGTCCACCAGCGACGGCGTGCCGCCGCCGACGAACACCGACGTCGCCGCTGGCATGCCGTCGGCGACGGCCCGCTCGATCTCGGTGCGCACCGCGTCGAGGTAGACCGCCTGGAGGTGGTGCCGATCGGTCCAGGTGGCAAAGGCGCAGTAATCGCAGCGCCGGGAGCAGAACGGCACGTGGATGTAGACCCCAAACGCAGCCGTCACGGTTGGGAGGCTACGGGCACCCGGTCCGCCGCGGGCACCCGGTCCATCCGGGGCGCCGACCTCAGGCGGAGCGGACGTACCGCAGACCGAGGTCGTCGAGACGGCGGACTGCGCCCTCGGCCGTCGTGTCGAGGATGCAGGCGATCGCCCGCAGGTCGTCGCTGCGGATCGTGAGCACCCGCCCGTTGAAGTCCTGGCGCTGCACCTGGATCATCGACAGGTAGCGCTTCAGCATCCGGAACTCCGGCCCCTGGCGCTCGTCGACCTTGCTGAGGTCGAGGACGATCTTGCGGTCCCCGAGCCGGTCATCGCGTTCCTCGAACGCCGGGCCGTCGTCGGTCGGCAGGAGCTGGTCGACCGGCACGGCGTAGAACTTCGCGAGCCGCTGCAGCCGAGGCACCGAGATCTGACGCTCGCCGCGCTCGTAGGCACCGAGCACCGACGCCCGGAACTCGTGGTCCGAGTTGGCCTCGACCTCCTGCAGCGACAGCCGCTTCTGGCGGCGAATCGCCCGTAGGCGCTCGCCCACCCTGCGTCCGTACAACCCGTCGTATTTCTCTTCATCGTTCGCGCTCATGGTGTCCACTTCCGCCGGAGGCACTCTTCAGCTGGGTTCGGCACACAGCGTAAGAACCCAGCGACCACTCCTCGTGTGAATTGACCGAATCCTAACGCCTAGAGTGGCGAATTGGGTCGCTGGAACTAGGCAGAGCGCTCACTGTAGTGGGTCGATCGGCTCATTCTTCAAGGTCTCGTCTGGTGGTCAGCGACCACCCTGCGACGGCAGCCGCCGTGTCCGCGCGCAGAACGTGGGCACCGAGGGACACCACCGGCACCGTCAGGCGCCGTTCCTCGTCGCTCCAACCGCCTTCCGGTCCGATCATGACCACCGTCGGCGCGCACGCGGTCATCGGCTCTCCATCACGGTCCGCGCGCACGGCGCCGGGCATCGCCGCCACCGAAGCGGTGGAGTCGAGCCACCGCAGTGCGGCCAGGCGCGACCGCCGGCACTGCATCGCTGCCTCTCTCGCCACGCGGACCATCCGCTCGAGGTGTCGCTCCCGCTTGCCGTCGTCCCATCGGACCACGCTGCGCGCCGCCGGGAACAGCATCACGGCGTCGACCCCCACCTCGACGAGCTTCGCAACGGCGGACTCGAGCCGGTCGCCCTTCAGCAGCGCCACCGCCACCGCAACCGACCGGCCCGGTGACGGGTCCTCGACGATCGGGCCGTCCGGCTCCAGCCGGGCACCGAACCGGACCGCCCGCCAGCGTCCGGCGCCGTCGGCGACCGTGAGCAGCTCCCCGGCGCGCAACCGCAACACCCGCTCCAGGTGGTGGCGGTCCACGTCGCTAAGGACCGGCTGCTCGAGATCGGCAACGAAGGCGTGCCCAGCGGCCGAAGCGGCGGCCGGTCCGATCACCGGAAGGCCGAGCGGATCTTCGACAGCAGACCGGCATCGGCCGGCAGCACCTGCTCGCCGGTCTCCTCGGCGTATCGGCGCAGCAGCTCCTCCTGGGCCCGCGACAGCTTCGACGGCACGACGACTTCGACCACGACGCGCAGGTCGCCGCGCCCGCGCCCGGTCGCACGCGGAACGCCGCGGCCGCGGAGCTTGAACTCCCGTCCGTGCGGGGTGCCGGCGGGCACGGTGAGTTGCTCGTCGCCGTCGAGCGTGGCGAACGAGACGCTCGTGCCGAGCGCCGCCTGGGCGATCGAGATCGGCAGGACGGCGACGACGTCGTCACCGTCGCGGTGGAACCGCTCGTGCGGCTGCACCCGCAGGTGGACGTACACGTCCCCGGCAGGACCGCCCCGAGGACCGACCGGCCCGCGCCCCGACAACCGTAGGGTCGACCCGGTGTCCACTCCGGCCGGCACGGGGACGTTCAGCGTCGGCTGTTCGATCACGCGGCCCTCG
>JBEIFW010000190.1:0-6179 GCA_040382215.1 Acidimicrobiales bacterium | reverse complement strand
GTCGACGTGTTCCTGCTCGCCACGGTCCTGTTGACCATGGCGCTCGGGCTCTACGAGCTGTTCATCGGGGAACTCACCACGCCTGCGTGGCTCGAGATCGACGATCTCGGGGCGCTGAAGACCAAGCTCGGCGACGTCGTCGTGCTCGTGTTGGCGATCAACTTCGTCGAGTTGCTCGTCGCAGGACGGGACGCGATCGATCTCGTGCTCATCGCCGGCGGCATTGCGCTCGTCGGGGCGACCCTCGTCGCCCTCACGTTCGCGCGCGACCGCGGACACTGACGCAGCTCAGCCGTCGGCGGGCACACCGGACGGGTCGAGCTGAGCGAGGAACAGCCGGCAGCGCTCGGCCTCGTCCTGCTCCCCGATCGCCTCGGCCGAGGCCTGCAGGCCCCGCAGCGCGCGCAGGAACCCCCGGTTGGACTCGGCCTCCCAACGGACGTACCCACTGCCCCGCCACCCGTTGGCCCGCAAGCGGTCGAGGCCTCGGTGATAGCCGACCCGGAAGTAGGCATACCGCTCGACGGGACCGGTGGCCTGCTCACCGAGCCGGGCCCACGCATCGAGGTAGCGGGGCCAGCGGGCGACGACCTCGGCGAGCGCAGCGGCGCGGGCCGGGGCACTCGACGCGGTGAGCGCATCGGCCAGCGCAGCACGGGCCTCGGCGGGCTCGAGGTCCAACACGGTCGAGGGCAACCCGGCGGACAGCGACACGGGACGCGAATCGGACATGCCCGCGACGCTACCGGTGCCCGCCGACGCCCGACTCGATCGGCCCGGCCATACGATCCCGTCCATGGTGCTGGCGCTGACCACCGACGACATGCAGACCATTGCGATGGTGATCCTCGGCGTGGTCGTCCTGGGCGGCGTCGCCAGCGCACTGGTCGTGAAGGCCATCGTCGGCAAGGTGATCAGTCTGGTCGTGATGCTCGGTCTCGGCGGGCTGGTGTGGAGCCAGCGGGCGTCGATCTCCGACTGCGTCGACCGGGTCAAGCAGGTAACCGTCGCCAATCCGCTCGCCCCGGCGGCGACCACCTGCTCGTTCTTCGGCTACGAGGTCGAGATCCCGATCGATCAGATCCGTCCCGCCGGCGGCTGATCCACGGCTGATCACCGTGGTTCGGCGCTCGTCGGCCCGAGCTGTCGGTCAGCCCCAGGCGGCCTCGGGCGCAAGTTCGCAGGGCCCGACGTTGGTGCGCAGCCAGTCGTTGACCGCCTCGGTGCCGGCCCATGCCTGCTCCACTCGCCGGCGCGCCGCAGCGGTGTGCAGCCACGCCGCCGCAGGCCAGCGCCATCCGAGCGCCAACCCCTTGCGCCGCAACAACTCGATACGAGGGTGATCGCGCGGCACCCCGCGCGGGGCGGTCTTGAGCGCACCGACGGCGACCGCCTCGTACCCCGCCCGCTCGGCGGCGGAGACCAAGCCGGCGAGCGCCACGCCCCGGTCGTCGTCGAGCACGGCGGCCCGGAAGCGCGCCAGCTGGTCGGACGCCATGGCGTAGAAGCCGGCTGCCGCCATGAGGCCGGCCGCAGAGAGCTGGACGTAGTAGATCGCGCCGCCCTCGTCCTCGCCGAGCGCGCCGGCGTGGGTCTTGTACGGCGTCTTGTCCGGCGAGAACCGAACGTCGCGATGCGGCCGGAACACCCGCAGCGGCCGGTATCGCTCGTCGACCTCCGCAATCAATGCCTCCATCGGCGCCCGCACGGCGGTGTCGTACACGGCCTTGCGCGCGGTCCAGTACGCCTTGGTGTTGTCGGCCTCGAGGCCGGCGTAGAACGACAGCGCCTCGGGCGGGAACCCGCGGAACCGTCCGGTCATCCCCGCCCGACCAGCTCGAGCGCGCCAACCACCGCCATCTCGTTCGCGCTGCGGGCCCGCAGCAACGCCCGCAGCGACTCCTGCTGGGCGACGTCGCCGCTTCGGTAGGCCGCTTCCACCGCTGCGCCCAACGCCTGCGACGCAAGGTCGTAGCGGTGGGCCACCTCGTCGAGGTGCAGCCCGCCGGCCGGGGCGGCGCGATACGCGGCCAACGCAGCCGCCGTGGCATCGTCGTCGATGCCGGCGACCGCCTCGACGATCGCTGCGGTCTCCTCGTGCATCCAGGCGATCTCGTGCGCCGCCCGCACGGCGCACCCGCGCAGCAGTTGGACCATCTGCTGCACGAGCACCGACGCCGGGCTCCCCGCATCGAGGAGCGGCAACACCTGCTCGTCGAGCTCGCGGCAGGCTCCCTCGATGATCTGCTCGGTCGACGGCCGGACGTACATCTCACGCCTCCTTGGCGGCCGCGAAGGCCTGCTCGAGCTGTTCGGAGAACTGCAACCACATGCTCTGGCCGAACATGACGTTGCGGGCGTTGAACACCGCATTGAGCGACGTGTTCTCGCCCCGGCTGAACGCGGCACCCGCTTCGAGCAGCCGCCGGACGGTGCCGATCACGCCGAGGATCAGGAAGTAGGCGATCACGGCCGGGTTCACCTGCTCATCGCTGAACCCCATCAACTCGTTGTAGCGGGTGCAGAACGCCGACTCGTCGAGGCCGATCAGGTCGGGCGGTGCCGCCTGCGCAACGGCCTTGAAGTAGCCGAGGTCCTCGCGCGGGTCGCCGATCTGGGCGAGTTCCCAGTCGAGCACGACGATCCGGTCGTCGGCGGTGACCATCAGGTTCGACGACTGGAAATCACCGTGGATCAACGACAGCGGGACCGGCGCCGGACGATGGGCGTCGAGCCACGCGGCGACGTACTGCAGGATCGGCAGCGCCTCGACGTGCGCCGCTGCGGTGCGTCGCCATTCGTCGATCCGGTCCGTGAGGTACGCCTCCGCGCTCGCCGGGCGCTCGAGACGGGCCGGAAGCTCGGTGAGCGGGATCCGGTGGAACGACGCGGCCGCCTCGGCGAGCGGCCGGGTCAGCTCGACCGGTGCGACGCGCCCGGCGAGGTCGACGAGCAGCGATGTCGCCGGCGAGAAGTCGAGCAGGATCGTCGGGGTGGCGAGCCGGCCGCCGTCGTCGAAGTGGTGCGCGTCGGGGGTGAGCACCCCGTTGGCCGCCATGGCCCGGACCACCTCGAACTCGGTGCGGCGGTCGGTGAAGATGAGCGTGCGCTCCGGCGGCGGGTCGCCCCGCAACACGAACGTGCGGCGCTGCTCGTCACCCCCGGCACGCCAGGAAACCTCGGCCCGGGCGAGCAGCCGGCTGTAACCGCCAGTCATCACCTCGTAGGAGTGCACGGCGACCTCGCCGGCACCGGGGACCTCTGCGGCCAGGAAGGCCGCCAACCGGGCGGGCATCTCGCTGGGGTGGAGCACGGCCGGATGGTAACGACCGGTAGGTTGCCGAGCGTGATCGTCGACGCCGCCGCCTATCTCGACGGCAAGCGGCAGACCGGGTCTTTGGGCCTCGACGAGATCGCCGGCTGGCTCGACCGTACCGACGCGTTCGTGTGGGTCGGGTTGCGCATGCCCAGCCGGGAAGAGGTGGCCCAGGTCTTCGGTGCGCTCGGACTGCCGGGCACCGAGGTCGACGCTGCGCTCACCGACCACCGGCGGCCCGTGCTGTCCCGGTGCGGGGGCGCCCATTGGCTCGTGCTTCGCACGGCCCGCTACGACGACGTGGTCGAGCAGGTGTACCTCGGCGAGCTCAGCCTGCTCGTCGGCGAGCGGTTCGTGCTCTCGGTGCGCCACGGTCAGGCCAGCCCGCTCAACGGACTGCGAGAAGAACTCGAGCGTCAGCCCGACGTGCTCACCGCCGGGCCGGCCGTCGTCGCAGCCCGGATCGTCCACCAGGTGATCGACGACTACGCCCCGGCCCTCGACGGCTTCGAGAACGATGCGATCGAGGTGGAGCGGGCCGTGTTCAGCGACGAGCGCGGCCGCCAGCCGATCCAGCGCCTCTACCAGTTGAAGCGGGAGGTGCGCCGGCTGCTGCTCGTGCTCGACGCGCTCGCCGACCCGCTGGCGCGCTTCGCCGCCACCGAATCGTTGGGCCTCCATGCGACCGTGCTCTTGCGGGAGAACCTCGAGAACCTCCGACGCGTGAGCCAGCGCACCCACGCCCTCGACGACCTGCTGACCAGCGCGCTCGGCGCCGCGATGGCGCAAGTGTCGATGCAGCAGAACGAGGACATGCGCCGGATCTCCGCTTGGGTGGCCATCGCCGCCGTGCCCACGATGATGGCGGGCGTGTACGGCATGAACTTCGAGCACATGCCCGAGCTGTCGTGGCGCTTCGGCTACCCGCTCACGATCACGGTCATGGTCGGGGTCTGCGGCGCGCTGTACCGGGTGTTCCGGCGCAGCGGTTGGCTGTGAACAAGCCTCGGGCTCAGACGGCCGCGCCCACGAGCGAGCCGATCACCATCGACGCGGCAAGCGCCAGCGCCCCGCCGACGAGCACCCGCAGCGCAGCGCGCAGGCGCGGGGCGCCCCCGAGCGCGGCGCCGACCGTGCCGAGCACGCCGAGCCCGACCAGCGTGACCGCGATCGTGAGCGGGGCCCGCAGCGACGCGCCGGCCAGCGCCGCGATGGCGATCGGAGCCACGGCGCCGACGGCAAAGCTCGTCGCCGACACTGCGGCGGCCTGCGCCGGGCGGGACAGGTCGTCGAGGTCGAGACCGAGTTCGTCGCGGGCGTGGTGGACCACCGGGTCGGCCGAGGCCGACAGCTCGGCCGCCACCTGCTCGGCCAGCGCCGCCGACAACCCCCGGCCGCGGTAGATCGCGGCGAGCTCGGCCCGCTCGGCCTCCGGAGCGGTGAGCAGTTCCCGCCGCTCGCGTTCGAGGTCGGCCCGCTCCGTGTCGAGCTGGCTGGACACCGAGCTGTACTCCCCCACGGCCATCGACAACGCACCGGCGACGAGCGCAGCGAGCCCGGCCACCAAGACCGCGCTACGGGCTGAGTCGGCTGCGGCGACGCCGACCAGCAGGGCACCGGTGGACAACAGCCCGTCGTTGGCTCCGAGGACCGAGGCGCGCAGCCAGGCGGCCCGTCCGCCCCGATGGCGCTCCCGATGGTGGGCGTGATCGCCGGACACGACCATGGAGGCTACCGGCGGACCAAGCTGAGAGCGTGTCCACCGACGCGCTTCCCCGCTGGGATCTCTCCGACGTCTACCCCTCTGCCGCCGACCGCTCGCTGCAGTCGGCCATCGAGTCCCTTGTCGCCGATGCCCGGCGCCTCGAGGCCCTCTACGACCGTCACGGCGTCGGCAGGATCGAACCCCGAACCCCCACCGACGACGACATCACCGCCGCCGAGGAGGTGCTGATCGCCACCAACGACCTGCAGGACCGCCTGCGCACGCCTGCGGCGTACGCCTACGCCCTCGTGACCGTCGACAGCCGGGACGACCACGCCCAAGCCGCGCTGGCGCAGCTCGATCACGTGAGCGCGGCGCTCCGTCGGCTCTCGGCCCGGGCGACGCCATGGTTCGCCGCGCTCGGCCCGGACGCGTTGGCAGCCCGCAGCCCGCTCGCCGCGGACCACGTCCACCCCTTGCGCCGGCTCGAGGTCCGCGCCGCACACCAGATGGGACCGGAGGCCGAGGACCTCTTCGCAGAGCTGGCGCTGAGCGGCTCGAGCGCCTGGGCCCGGCTCTGGGGCGACGTCACCTCGCAGTTGACCGCCACCGTCACCGGTCCCGACGGCACGACGACGACGGCAGGGCTGGCCGCCCTTCGCGCGTTGGCCGCCGACGCCGACCCCGCCGTGCGGCGGGCGGCGTACGACGCCGAACTCGCCGCCTGGCCGAACGTCGCCGTGGTGTGTGCAGCGACGATGAACGGCGTGAAGGGCGAAGCGGGCGTGGTCAACCGCCGGCGGGGCTGGGCCACTGCGCTCGACGCATCGCTGGAGGCCAACGGCATCGACGCCGCCGTCTACCGCGCCATGGACGCCGCGGTCACCGCCTCCCTCGGTGATTTCCGCCGCTGGATGCGAGCCAAGGCTGCGCTGCTCGGCCACGACGACGGGCTGCCCTGGTGGGATCTGTTCGCCCCGCTTCCCGGAGACCACCGCATCGGCTTCGAAGCCGGATGCGAGGCGATCGAGACGGCGTTCGCCGGGTACTCCCCGGCGCTGGCCGGCCTCGTGCGACGCGCCGTCGGCGGGCGATGGGTCGACGCCGAACCGCGGCAGGGAAAGCGCGGCGGCGGCTACTGCATCTCGATGCGCGACG
>JBEIFW010000189.1:0-6184 GCA_040382215.1 Acidimicrobiales bacterium | reverse complement strand
GAAGCCGCCGCTGCCGTTCACGCCCGGTGGGGAGATCGCGGGCACGATCGGCGCGCTCGGCGAGGGCGTCACCGGCTGGTCGGTGGGCGATCGCGTCCTGTGGATGGGCAACGGCGGGTTGTCCGAACGGGTGCTCGCCCCTGCGTCGGCCCCGTTCCCGCTCCCGGACTCGATGCCGTTCGACAAGGCCTCGGCCCTGCTCACCAACTACGGCACCACCCTGTTCGCGCTGCGCGACCGGGCCCACCTGGCCCCGGGCGAGACCATGCTCGTCCACGCGGGCGCCGGCGGCATCGGCTCGTCGGCGATCCAGATCGGCAAGGCGATGGGCGCCACGGTGTACGCCACGGCCGGCGGTCCCGAGAAGAAGGCGATCCTGGAGCGGCTCGGCGTCGACGCCGCCATCGACTACCTCAACGAGGATTTCGTCGAGGTGGTCAAGGACCTCACATGCGGCAAGGGCGTCGACGTGATCTACGACCCGGTCGGTGGCGACACGTTCGACCGCAGCCGCAAGGTGATCGGGTGGGACGGGCGGATCCTCATCATCGGGTTCACCTCGGGCCGGATCGCGGACTGCCCCACGAACCACGTCCTGCTCAAGAACTACTCGCTCGTCGGTGTCCACTGGGGCGCCTCGCTTGCCCGCAACCCCGGCGCCCTGCGCGCTGCGTTCGACGACCTGTGCGTGCTGTGGGACAACGGGGGCATCGACCCGCTGATCATGAGGACCACGCCGATGGCCGAGGCGCCCCGGAGCCTGATGGCGCTGTCGAGCCGGGCGAGCTACGGCAAGATCGTCATCGCGCCGGGCGCGTGAGTCCGACGATGCGGTTCTCGGCGTGGCCGTCGTTCCAACGGCCGTGGGACGAGGTGCTCGAACTGGCCCGGATGGTCGAGGCCGACGGCTGGCACGGCCTGTGGTACGCCGATCACTACATGCCCGATACCCCGGACGGCTCCCCGTCGGATGGTCCCGGCCTCGAGTGCTGGTCCGTGATCGCCGGCCTGGCCGCCGCCGTGCCCCGCCTGCAGCTCGGCTCGTTGGTCTCACCCACGACGGTGCACCATCCGGCTGTGCTGGCCAAGCGGGCGTGCACGATCGACGTCATGTCGGGCGGGCGGCTGGTGCTCGGCGTCGGCGCGGGCTGGCAGGTCAACGAACACCGTGCCTACGGCATCGACCTCCCGCCGCCGGGCGAGCGGGTCGATCGGTTCGCCGAGGCGCTCGAGATCCTGCGCGGCCTGCTGCGCAACGACCGCACGACCTTCACCGGGCGCCATTTCACCGTCACCGACGCCCCCTGCGAGCCCAAGGGCGTCGGCCCGCTCGAGCTGATGGTCGGCACCGGGAGCCCTCGCATGTGCCGGCTCACCGCCCGCTTCGCCGACCACTGGAACTCGTGGGGGAACCACGCCGAGTTCACGGTCCGGCGCGAGCGGCTGCTGGCCGCCTGCGCCCGCGAGGGCCGTGATCCCTCGACGCTGCGGGTGTCGGCGCAGGCGCTGCTGTTCCTCCAGGACGATCCCGACGCGGCGCCGGGCGTGCTGGCCCGGGCGCCGGGCGACCGGTCGCTCGCGGGGACGCCCGAGCAGCTCGTCGAGCAGATCGCCTGGTACGCCGAGCAGGGCGTCGACGAGTTCATCGTCCCCGACTTCACCCTCGGCCCGACACCCGCCGCCCGGACCGAGGCGTACCAGCGCATCCGCACGGAGATCGTCGCCGCCCTGTGACCGGTTGACCCGACCGACCGCTCAGAACCGGGGCGGGCGGCGCTCGCGCAACGCGGTGACGCCCTCGGCGTACTCTGCCGTGCCCATCGCGGCGTCCATGCGGCCCAACGACTCGCGCACCGATGCCGCTGGGTCGTGGCGCAACAGGTCGGTGACGAGCTGGCGCTTGGTGGCCGCCACGGCGGCCGGTCCGACCGTCGTGGCCAGCGCACGGGCGTAGTCCTGCACGTGGGCCGTCAACGCCTCGGGATCGGGGAGCACGGCGTTGAACAAACCGTGGGGCGCCTCGGCCGCAGTGAGGATCCGGCCCGACAGCAGCAGGTCGGCCGCGTGGGTCGGACCGACGAGGCGGGGCAGGATCCACGACAAGCCGTACTCGGCGGGCAGCCCGAGCTTGGGTGCTGCGGTGGTGAGCTTGGCGCCGGCGGCCGCGAAGCGCAGGTCGCAGAAGCAGGCGAGCGCCAGCGCCACCCCGGCGCAGGCGCCGTTGACCGCAGCGATCACCGGGAACCGCAACCCCCACAGCGCGCTCAGCTCGGCGTCGAGGCGGGCGTCGACGCCGAAGCCGGGGGTGCGGGCGTCGACGGGCACCCCGGTGTCGTAGCTGCCACGCTCCACGTGACCGGCCAGTGCTTGGCTGTCGCCGCCCACCGAGAACGCCGGCGGGGTGCCGGTGATCACCACGACCCGCACCGCCTGATCGGCCTCGAGTTCGGCCAGGATCCAGCGCAGCTCGGTATGCATCCGGCCGGTCCACGCGTTGTGGCGGTGCGGGCGATGGAGCCAGATCGTGGCCACCGCACCGTCGAGTTCGTACCGGGTGGCTTTGAGCTCCGTCACGGCATCAGGTTCGCGCCGGGAGCACGAGCGCCACCACGAACGCGGCGACACCGACGGCGATCACGCCGAGCGCTACGGGGAGCAGGTCGACCGGCCGGGCGACCGCCCGGGCCAGACCGGGGGCGCGCCGGCGCCGGGCCTGCCAGGCCCCGAGCAGCCAGGTGGCTGTGCCGAGCGTGAGCATCGTCAGCCCGGCGATGCGTCGGGTGCGGTCACCGTCGAGCCACGGCACCTCGCGGAACACCACTGCCCCGCAGGCCACGAGGGCGAGGCCGCTGCGCCCCCAGGCCAGGTCGGTCCGCTCCGAGGCCATGCCGTCGTCGATCTCGTAGTCGGTCGTCCCGGGCGGGGTCATCAGGAACCCAACACTGCGAGCACGAAGGCGACGACCGCGACAAGCCCGATGACGACCGTGACGATCCCGGCGATCGGTGAGGGTGGCAGCGGTTCGCGCAGACGCATCGCCCGCTCGTTGCGCTCCCACTGCCGGTAGCTGACGGCAGCGATCAGCACGCCGAGACCGATCAACGGCAGGCCGATGAGGCGCCGGCCGCCGGGCACGTCGAACGGCGGCAGGAGTTGGGTGACGGCGAGGCCGGCGGTGATCAGCGCGAGCGCAGTGCGCATCCAGGCCAGGAAGGTGCGCTCGTTCGCGTACGAGAACCGCGGGTCGGGTTCGGTGCCGACCGAACGCAGCGGCGGCCGTCGGGCGGGGCGGATGTTCACACCAGCGGACCGTGGACACCGAGCGGTTCGACGAGCCGCTCGAGGTGATGCCGGTGATTATGCCCCCCGTCGACCGTGGCAGCGGGGCGGGTCGGCACCTTGGCGAGGTCCAGGCGACCGGGCGGCGCCTGCAGGGCATGGGTCATGCGGTCACCGTAGAGGCGGCGGGGATACCCTCGGCACCCATGGGGACCATCACCGGGGCGACGCTGCTCGCCCGCGAACTCAAGCGCCAGGGCGTCGACTACCTGTTCGGCATCGTCGGGTTCCCGGTGGTCCCGATCGCAGTCGAAGCCCAGCGCGCCGGCATCACCTACATCGGGATGCGCAACGAGCAGGCTGCGTCGTACGCCGCGCAGGCCGCCTCCTACCTGACCGGCCGCCCCCAGGGCTGCTTGGTGGTGTCGGGCCCCGGCGTGGTGCACGCCCTGGCCGGCCTGGCCAACGCCAAGGAGAACTGCTGGCCGATGGTGCTCATCGGTGGCGCCTCGGCGATCACCCGCGACGGCATGGGCGATTTCCAGGAGGAGCACCAGGTCGAGATCTGCCGGCCCTGGTGCAAGTACTCGGCCCGGGTCGACTCGGTGGCCCGCATCCCCTACCTGGTGGAGCAGGCGGTGCGCACCTCGTGGTACGGCCGGCCCGGGCCGGTGTTCCTCGATCTGCCCGACGACGTCATCGCCGGCCGGGTCGACGACGCCGAGGTCCGCCCGGCGCCGGTGGTGGCCGACCCACCCCGCACGCTGGCCGACCCCACCTCGATCGGCGCCGCACTCGACACGCTGAAGGCGGCGGAGAACCCGCTCGTGATCGTCGGCAAGGGCATGGCGTGGTCGCGCGCCGAGAGCGAGGTGCGCCGCTTCGTCGACCACACGCAGCTGCCGTTCCTGGCCACGCCGATGGCCAAGGGGCTCGTCGCCGACGACCACCCGCTGTCGGTCGGCGGGGCGCGCACGTTTGCGCTGCAACAGGCCGACACGATCCTGCTGCTTGGCGCCCGGCTCAACTGGATCCTGCACTTCGGCCTGCCGCCGCGGTTCCGGCCCGACGTGAAGATCCTGCAGCTCGATCCGCACGCCGACCAGATCTCCCACAACGTCGCCGCCCACGTCGCGCTCGTCGGCGACGGCAAGGCTGTCATGCAGCAGTTCCTCCAGCAGCTCGACGCCCAGCCGTGGCGCTACGAGGCCGACACCGCGTTCCGGGCCGGCATCGCCGACAAGATCGCCGAGAACGAAGCGATGGTGGCCGCGCAGGCCGCCGACACGAGCGGTCCGATCAACTACTACAACGCGTTCCGCGAGGTGAAGGCGTTCCTGCGCCCCGACGATCTCGTCATCGGCGAGGGTGCCAACACCATGGACATCGGCCGCACCCAGATGGCCAACGTCCACCCGCGCCACCGCCTCGACGCCGGCACCTACGGCACGATGGGCGTCGGGCTCGGCTTCGCCGTGGCCGCCGCGGTCACCAACCCGGGGCGGCGCGTCGTCGCCGTCGTGGGGGACTCGGCGTTCGGGTTCAGCGGCATGGAGTGCGAGACGATCTGCCGCTACGGGCTGCCGATCACGGTCGTCGTGATGAACAACAACGGCATCGGCGGTGGCGCGGCCGAGTTCCCCGACGGGCGTCCCAAGCCGCCCCACATGCTGCTGCCCGGTGCCCGCTACGAGCAGGTGATGCAGGCCTTCGGGGGACGGGGCTGGTACTGCACCTCGATCGAGGAGGTCGGCCCGGCACTCGCCGAGGCGGCCGCCGCCGGCGGACCGGGGCTGGTGCACCTGGCGCTCGACCCGAACGCCGGGCGCAAACCGCAGCAGTTCGCCTGGAAGTCCTGAACGGCGCTCGAACCGGCCGGGCCGGCGGGCGGGGCTACAGCTCGGGCACGTAGCCCCGCCGGTCACCCCACAGCGCCTCGAGCGCCGGTCCGGCGTACTCGGGCCGGCAGATCAACAGATCGGGTGACCAGGCGTCGGCCTTGTTGTAGACGAGCGGGCTGCCGTCGATGCGGCTCACGTGCAACCCGGCCGCCGTGGCCACCGCCACCGGCGCAGCGGTGTCCCACTCGTACATCCCGCCCGAGTGGGCGTAGATGTCGGCCTCGCCCATCAGCACTGCCATCGCCTTCACCCCGGCCGAACCCAGTCGGACGATCTCGGCGTCGAGGGCGTTCGCGATGATCACTGCGGCGTTCGTGGCCCGGGTGCGGCTCACGATGACCCGGGGCGGGGCGTCCTTGCGGGGCAAGGCCACCGGCGGCAGCGGCTCGGTGGCGAACGTTCGCCCGATCGAGGGCAGCGCCACGGCGGCCGCGGTGAGTTCGCCCCGCTCCCACAACGCCACGTGCACGGCCCAGTCGCTACGGCCGTCGGAGTACTCGTTGGTGCCGTCGAGCGGGTCGACGATCCACACCCGCTCAGCCGACAGGCGCTTGCGGTCGTCGCGCCCTTCCTCGGACAGCACGGCGTCGTGGGGACGGGCGTCGGCGAGTGCCTGCACCAGGTAGCGGTGCGCCGTGACGTCGCCGGTGTCGCCCACCTCCCAGTACGGCGCCCCCCGCCGCTCCAGATCGGCGCGGGTGCTGACGAGCAGCTCGCCGGCGGCGGCGGCCAGGCGCGCCGCGAGACGGTGGTCGTTCTCCGAGACGCTCACTGTGGCGCCCGTCCGGCGGGGATCCGTCCGGTGGCCGCTCGCTGCGGGGGGACTCCGGCTCGCAGCGTCGACAGCATCATGCGTTGCCCATCTTGCCAGTCCCGGGCCGTCGCGGGCCGCCCCACTGCCGGGCGACCGCCCCGAAGCTGCCCCGCGGAGCCTCCCCGCTGGCCACCTGGTCGAGCAGCCGCTCCAGCTCCCGGGCCGTCTCGCGCGCCCGGGCCCGGTGCCG
>JBEIFW010000188.1:0-6185 GCA_040382215.1 Acidimicrobiales bacterium | reverse complement strand
TGCGGGCGGCGGACCGGCCGGGCGCGGGGGCATCCCCGGCGGCAAGGGCCGGCCGGCAGGCGGCGGCACGGGCCGAGTGCTCGAGATGACGCGGTGGTCACCCTCGCCGGGCTCGGCAGTTGCGGCGGGCCGCACCGGTGCAGGCGCAGGACGCTCGGGCTCGCGGGTCGGGCGCTCTACGACGCTCGGACCTTGCGAGACCGGCTGCTCGGCGGCCGTGCGCCCCGGCTCGGGGGCGGTGCGCACGGGTTCAGGCCGCACGACGGGCGGTGGTGCGGCCTCGACAACGGGCTTGGGGGCCTCGACGACCGGCGAAGGAGCTTCGGCGACCGGCGAAGGAGCTTCGGCGACCGCTTGCTCCTCGGCCTCACCCTTGCGGGGCTTGGCGGCCGGCTTGGTGGGCTTGACCGGTTCCTCGGGCTGCTGGTCCCGCTTGAGGCCGTCTCGTTCGGCTTTTCGGCGCACCCGGTCGGCTTGCGCCTCCTCGATGCTCGACGAATGGGTCTTCACCCCGATGCCCAACACGTTGCAGAGGTCGACCGCCTCTTTGTTCGTGAGGCCGAGCTCCCTGGCGAGCTCGTGGACCCGGATCTTTCCTGCCACGCGTGTGGTCAACCTTTCGTCGGCATCGTGCCGCCCGGCTCTCGCCGGGCAACGGCTAAGTGTGGCACGTCCGCACGTACCGGAGCGAAGACCCTACCAAGGGCTTCCGCGGATCCCGCCGGCAGCGGCCGCCGCAGCGCGGCGGCGAGAGCCCGGCGACGGGCACGCCCGAAACACTCCGGCGCCGTATCGGCGCACAACCAGGCGCCGCGACCCGGCGCCAACCGATCGATCACGACGACGTCGCCGCGCAGGGCCAGCCGAAGCAGCTCCGGCTGGCCCCGACGGGCACGGCATCCCACACAGGTTCGTTGGGGCACACGCTCAGGCGTCGCCGGTCTCCGCGCTCGGCTGCTGGTCGAATGCGGCGGCGGGCACGATCGTGCCGTCGGCGGCGTGGAACTCCATCTCGCCGGCCTCGTTGCGCACCCACTCACCCTCGGCGTACTCGACCCCTTCCTCGCGCTCGCCGTAGCCGCCGGCCTCCTCGGCCGCGAGCTGCGACTCGCTCTTGATGTCGATGCGCCAACCGGTGAGCCGGGCGGCCAGACGGGCGTTCTGACCCTCCTTGCCGATCGACAGCGACAGCTGGTGATCGGGCACGATCACCTCGGCGACACCGGTGTCCTCGTGGATCCGGACCTCCTTCACCTTGGCCGGCGACAGCGCTTTGGCCACGAAGTCGGTCTGGATCTCAGAGAACGGCACGATGTCGATCTTCTCGCCGCGCAGTTCGGTCACCACCTGGCGGACCCGACCACCCCGGGCCCCAACGCACGCGCCCACGGGGTCGACGTTGTGGTCGTTGGACCACACCGCGATCTTCGTCCGGTGCCCGGGCTCGCGGGCACAGGCCTTGATCTCGACGATGCCGTCGGCGATCTCGGGGACCTCGAGCTCGAAGAGCCTCTTGATGAGACCCGGATGGGTGCGGCTGACCACGATCTGGGGGCCCTTGGCGGTCTTGCGCACCTCGACGATGTACGCCTTCAGGCGGTCGCCTGCACCGGGGTGCTCGTAGGCCACCTGTTCGGCTTTGGGTAGCAACGCTTCCACCCGGCCGAGGTCGAGCAGCGTGTAGCGGGCATCGGTCTGCTGCACGATGCCCGTGACGATGTCGCCCTCTCGGTTTGCGTACTCCTCGAACTTGCGATCGCGCTCGGCCTCGCGGATCCGCTGGTTCATCACCTGCCGGAACGTCTGCGCCGCAATCCGCCCGAGGTCCGACGGCGTGTCGTCACGGGGGTTGACCCAGTTGCCGTCCTCGTCGACGTCGTAGGCGATGAACCGCATGTCCATCGTCTCGGCGTCGATCTGGACCTCGGCCTCGGCCGCTGCTCCGGGGCGCCGCTTGTACGCCGACACGAGCGCATCGGCGAGCACCTGCAGCAGCGTCTCGACCGAGATGCCCTTGTCGGCCGCCACCATGCGGACGGCCTCGGCCATGTCGATGTTGCCAGCCATCAGTCCTCCATCTCGTCGGGCATCCCGTCGGGCATCTCGTCCGTGAACTCGTCGTCGGCCACCGCTCCACCCGCCGGTTCCGCTGATCGGGCCGTGATCCGGCGGGCGGGGCCGGTCGGACGCGGGCCCTTGCCGGGCTGGGGAGCCGCCGCCCACACGAACACCGTGCGGGCCCGTTCGATCTCGCCGTACAAGAGCCGCCGCTCCACCGGCGCCGGCTCGTCGAGCACGACGACGATGCCGTGCTCGTCCGCCGCGCGCAGGGTGCCGTGCACCCGCCGATCGCCTTCGACGCCCGGATGGGTACGGATCGCGACGGTCCGTCCGAGCACCCGGGCGAAGTGCTCCGGGGTGCGCAGCACCCGTTCGAGACCCGGGCTCGACACCTCGAGCGTGTAGCGCCCGGCGATCGGGTCCGAGTGGTCCAGCTCGCGCGAGACCAATCGGGTGACGAGGCTGATCGAGTCGAGGTCGACCCCGCCACGGCGCTCGATCACTACTCGCAGGACGCCACCGGCGTACTCGAGGTCGTACAGCTCGAGGCCCAGGTCGGCAAGGACGGGCAGCACCAGGGGCCGCACCCGTTCGACCACACTCATCGCTCGCACCTCCTCCCCGTCGATCCACCTGCCGGACGCCGGGCCGGCGCCCAATCCTTCGTCGTTCCCGAACCGACCCCGGACACAACAAAGGCGTGGGCGATCGGCCCACGCCTTGGTGCGTCCAGGTCCACCACGGGTCCGAAGATCATACCGGCCCGACCCGCCCGAGGCGCGTCGGGTTCCGAGCTCGTCAGACAACGGACCGTTTCGACGGCCGCGGGTAGGCCGCCAGGAACAACACGGCGAGCGCCAGGTGCAGCACCGCCCCGACGAGCCAGTTCAACCGGTGGCCTTCGAGCAGCGCCTCAGGCGTGCCCGGGCGCCCGACCAGAGCCACGGCGATCGCGACCCCGAGCGCCACCGCGAGCTGGAACGCCGTCATCCGGCCGGCGCCGGCCATCCCGAAGCGCTGCGGAGGGACGTCGCGCACCGTTGCGCCGATCATGATCGCGAAACCGGTACCTGCGCTCAGACCCAGCAGCAACGTCGAGGGCAGGATGGCGACCACGTAGTTCGGGCTGCTGTCGGCCAGGAGCGCCGGCCAGAGCAGCCCGATCGCACCGGCGGCCGAGCACAGTGCGGTGAGCAGCCGGTGGCCGACCCGGTCGACGATGCGACCGAACACCGGGGTCAGCAGAGTGGTGAGCGCCGGCCCGGGGGCGAGTGCGAATCCGGCCTGCAGGACCGAATACCCCCATGCCTGCTGCAGGAAGTTCGGAAGCTGTACGAGCCATCCGAAGAACGCGATCGCAAACAGCACCGCGCCGAGGGATCCCACTGCGTACGAGCGGATCCGGTACAGCCCGAGATCGAACAGCGGCGCGGGGTGGCGTGAGGCTCGGGCCACGAAGCCTGCGGCGAGCACCACGGCCACGGCAACCGCCACCAGCGTGCGCGCCGAGCCGTACCCCCACTCGTCGCCCTGCACGATGGCGAGCACGAGCGTCCCGACCGACAGCGACGCAAGGGGGATCCCGACCAGGTCCACGCGCCGCGACACCCCGGGGGCGGTGGACTCGGTCAGGGCCCAACGGCCCACGACCACGCCGGCGATGGCCACCGGCACGTTGATCAGGAACACCGCCCGCCAACCGAATGCGTCGACGAGCATCGCTCCGAAGGTCGGACCGACGGCTGCGGCGAGCCCGCCGGAGATGCCCCAGATACCGACCGCGGCCTGACGCCGCTGCGGCGGGAACGCCTCGAGCACCAGCGCCAACCCGGCGGGGAACAGCAGCGATCCGCCGACGGCCTGCACCAGCCGGCCACCGATCAGCGTTCCGGCGCTCACCGAGACGCCCGACAGGATCGAACCGGCGCCGAACACCACCAATCCGGCCAGGAAGCAGCGACGCCGGCCGCGGGTATCGCTCAGCCATCCGGAGATCAGCAGCAACGACGCGACCCCGATGTTGTACGCGGTGAACACCCAGCTGAGCGTGCCGACCGAGGTTTCCGGAAACGCTCGGGCGATCCTGCCAAACGCGAGCGAGATGATCGTCACCTCGAGCGACACCATGAACCCGGCGGTCGAGGCGACCGCCAGCGTCCACCACGACCGACGGTCGACGGTCGCAACGGTTCCCCCGGTCACCGCCGGACCGTAGCGCGCCGGCGTCGCCGTTCGGTCAGTACGCCTTGGCGAGGAAGGCGAGGGTATCGGGCTCGTCCTCCGACAGCGGCAGCGTCCCGTCGGGACGGCGGAGGCAACGCACCGTGATCGCTTGGGTCCGCAGCCGGGCTTCCCCGTCACCGGCGAGCAGCACCGGGTACGGGATCCGGGCCCAGCCCTCCTCGGCGGCCTCGGCGGCAGCCTCGATCGTGGTGACGTCGCGGATCGACGCGTCACGCCTCGCCGTTGCCTCGGCGAACAGCGATCGGCCGACCTCGGCCACGAGGGCGGGTACGACGGTGGCGACGGCATCGAGGCCGACGGTCTGCTTTCCGCCGCTGTCGCGCCGCACGATCGTGACCCGACCCTCGGCGAGATCGCGGGGGCCGACCTCGACCCGCACCGGCACGCCCCGGAGTTCCCAATCCACGACCCGGCGGCCGAACGAGGTGTCGACCTTGTCGTCGAGCTCGACCCGCAACCCGGCCCGCCGCAATTCGGAGGCGATCGCCGTGGCCGCCTCCCCGGCCCCGTCAGCGGCCTTGATCAGCAGCACCACGACGTGGCGGGGCGCCGCCTTGGGCGGTAGCCGCAATCCGGCGTCGTCGCCGTGGCACATGATCAGACCGCCGACCATCCGGGTCGAGGTACCCCACGAGGTTTGCCAGACGTGCTCGAGCGTGCCGGCGGCCGAGGAATACGTCGTGTCGAACACCTTGGCGAAGTTCTGTCCGAGCTCGTGGCTGGTGCCCATCTGGAGCGCCTTGCCGTCGCGCATCATCCCCTCGCAGGTGAGCGTGTTGATCGCACCCGGGAAGCGCTCGCGAGCCGTCTTGCGGCCGGGCAGCACCGGGATCGCAAGCACCTCCCACATGAAATCGGCGTAGACCTCCCACAGGATCCGCTCAGCGAACGCAGCGGCGTCGGCCTGCGTCGCGTGGCAGGTGTGGCCTTCCTGCCAGAGGAACTCCGTCGTGCGCAGGAACAGCCGGGGGCGCAGCTCCCAGCGGACCACGTTGGCCCACTGGTTGACGAGCAGCGGCAGGTCACGATGGCTCTGAACCCACTTCGAGAAGTAGGTGTTGATGATCGTCTCCGAGGTGGGCCGGACCACGGCCGGCTCCTCGAGTTCCTTGCCTCCGCCGTGGGTGACGACGGCCAGTTCCGGGGCGAACCCTTCGACGTGGTCCGCCTCCCGCCGCAGGTAGCTCTCCGGGATGAACAGCGGGAAGTAGCAGTTCTGCACGCCGGCCGCTTTGATGCGGGCGTCCATCTCGGCCTGCATGAGCTCCCAGATGGCATACCCCCACGGCAGGATCACCATCGATCCCCGCACCGGCCCGTTGTCGGCCAGTCCCGCCTTGGCCACCACGTCCTGGTACCAGCGGGGGAAGTCGGTGGCCTGGGGGGTGAGGACGGCCTGCTTCGCCATAGCGGTGAAACGCTAGCGTCCGGGCACCATGCTGCCGCTGGTCGGTTCCGTACAGCGTTACGACTGGGGCGCGACGGACGCCATCCCGGCGCTGCTCGGAGTGCCGCCCGACGGCACCCCGCAAGCCGAGTGGTGGCTCGGCACGCATCCGGTCGCACCGTCGCGGGCGGTGGTCGACGGTGTCGAGCGTCCGCTCGCAGCGGTCGCCGGGGGCCCGCTGCCCTACCTGGTCAAGGTGCTCGCAGCAGCGGCGCCGCTGTCGTTGCAGACGCATCCGTCCAAGGCGCAGGCCGAAGCCGGATTCGCCCGGGAGGACGCTGCCGGTATCGCCCGCGACGCGCCGAACCGCACGTACCGGGACGACAACCACAAACCCGAACTGCTCGTGGCACTCGAGCCGTTCGATGCGCTGTGCGGGCCGCGCCGGCCCGGGCCGCTCGCCGACCGCCTCGCCGGGCTCGCCTGCCCTGCG
>JBEIFW010000187.1:0-6284 GCA_040382215.1 Acidimicrobiales bacterium | reverse complement strand
GGTTCCGGTGCGGTTGCCCCGCGCTCAGGTGGTGCTCTCCAGGAGCTCCTCGTCGGTGAGGAGATCGAGCGTCATGCTCATGACTCCGGACGCGGAGCGGGGTGTGGCAGGGCCGTCGGCCCGGCCGAGGACGGCTCAGATGATGCGGCTCTGATGCCCGGCCCAGTACTCGTCCTTCAGCAGCCGCTTGTACAGCTTGCCGGTGGGATGGCGGGGCAGCTCGGGCCGGAAATCGATCGAGCGGGGGCACTTCACGTCGGCGAGCTGGCTGCGGCAGAACGCGATCAGCTCGCGCTCGAGGGCCTTTGCGGCCTCGGCGTCGGCCGGCATCTCCACCGGCTGCACCACGGCCTTGACCTCTTCGCCGAAGTCCTCGTTGGGCACGCCGAACACGGCGATGTCGACCACCTTGGGATGGGTGACGAGGACGTTCTCGGCCTCCTGCGGGTAGATGTTCACCCCGCCGGAGATGATCATGAACGCCTTGCGGTCGGTCAGGTAGAGGAAGTTGTCGGCGTCGAGGTAGCCGACGTCGCCGAGGGTCGACCAGTTCGGGTGCTCGGGGTGGCGCGACCCCTTCGTCTTCTCCGGGTCGTTGTGGTATTCGAAGACGCCGCCGCCCTCGAAGTAGATCGTGCCCGACTCGCCCTGGGGCACCTCGGCGCCGTTCTCGTCGCAGATGTGCAGCGTGCAGTTGATCGGCGTGCCGACCGTGCCGGGGTGGGCGAGCCACATCTGGCTGTTGCAGTAGACGAACCCGTTGCCCTCGGTGCCGGCGTAGTACTCGTGCAGCACCGGGCCCCACCACTCGATCATCTGGTGCTTCACCTGCACCGGGCACGGCGCCGCCGCGTGCACGGCGCACCGCAGCGACGACACGTCGTAGCGGGCCCGCACCTCGGCCGGCAGCTTGAGCATGCGCACGAACATCGTCGGGACCACCTGCGTCGCGGTCACCTTGTGGCGCTCCACCAGCGCCAGGTACTGCTCGGGATCGAAGTGCTCCATCACGATCACCGTGCCGCCGAGGCGCAGCACCCCCATGCAGAACCGCAGCGGGGCCGCGTGGTACATCGGCGCGGGGGACAGGTACACCGAATCGGCGGTGATGCCGAACAGCATCGTGGCCAGGTTGGTCACCCCGTCGGGGGTGCCCAGCGGCGTCGCCACGAACTCGCGCTTCACGCCCTTGGGGCGCCCGGTGGTGCCCGAGGAGTAGAGCATGTCGTCGCCGTTGACGCGGTCGCGCAGCTCGGTGGCCGGGTACTCGGCCACCTTGGCCTCGAAGCTCTCGTAGCCGTCGATCACCCCGTCGAGCATCAGGCGCAGCTCCACGTTCGGGGTGTCGGCCACGATCTCGGCGGCCTGGTCGGCCTTGTAGCGCGACGTGATGAACACCCGCGCCCCGCAGTCGTTGAGGATGTAGGCCAGTTCGCCCGAGGTGAGCCGCGACGAGCACGCCGTGTAGACGAGCCCGGCGTACTGCGCCCCCCAGCAGATCTCGAGATAGCGGGCATGGTTCTCCATGCAGAACGCCACGTGGTCGCCGGGCTGCAGCCCGGCGGCCCGGAACAGCTGCGACAGGCGGTTGGCCCGCTCGTCGAGCTCGGCGTAGGTGACGACCTCGCCCGAGGTGCCCATGATGTAGGCGGGCTTGTCGGGCTGTGTTGCGACGTAGGCGCCGGGGAACGACATGGGCCGGATGCTAACGACGGGTGCGCCCGACCCCAGAACCGCCGGTGCCCTCGGTGGCCGGGTGCCCTCTAGTGTGCCGTTGCATGGGTCCACGAGAACGATTCGTGGAGCTGGTGACCGGGCCCGAGCAGGCCCTTGCGTTCCGGCTCGACGAAGCGGCACTGTGCCTCGCCGCCTGCGGCGACCCCGAGCTGCACGTCGGCGACGCCCTGTGCCGACTCGACGACCTCGCCGCCGTCGTGCCCGAGCCGTCGCTGGAATCCCTCGTCGAGACGCTCTTCGGCCCCGACGGCCTCCATGGCGACCGGGATGACTACTACGACCCCCGTAACTCCTACCTCCACGCCGTACTGGACCGGCGGCGGGGCATCCCGATCACGCTGTCGGTGATCCTCATGGAGGTCGGCAAGCGGCTCGACGTCGAACTCGTCGGCGTCGGCCTGCCCGGGCATTTCGTCGTGCGCGACGTCGAACGGCCGGCGCGGTACGTCGACTGCTTCGGTGGTGGCACGATCCTCGACGCCGAGGGCTGCGCCCGGCTCGTGGCAGCGGCCGGTCACCGGGTGGGCCCGAACGACTTCGCCCCCGTCGGCCCCCGAGCGATCCTCGCCCGGATGCTCGGGAATCTGAAGGGCATTGCGATCCAGCGCAAGGACCTCGGCATGCTGCGGTGGGTGATGGCGCTGCGCACGGCGATCCCCGGGGTCGACGAGCGGGCCGAGTTCGCCCGGCTGATGGCCCCGCTCAACTGAGATTCGGGTCCCGCCGTGATCGATCCTCTCCTCAAGCGTTGCCTCGGGCAGATGATCCACGGGGTCCAGGTCGTCGGCGCCGCCCACGACGGGATCGCTCGGGCCTACACGTCCCACTGGGTGACCCAGGTGAGCTTCGCCGAGCCGATCGTGATGGCCTCGGTGTCGCCGCGCCACGACACGTACCCGCTCATGGTCGGCTCCGGGGTGTTCAGCGTGTCGATGCTGGCCGCCGACCAGATCCTGGCCGGCCAGTACTTCTCCTACGCCGGTCACCGGTTCCGCTACGTCGTCGACGACCTGCTCGAGTTCCGTCCCGACGGGCTCCCGGTCGTGCGCGACGCGATCGCCTGGCTGCGCTGCGAGACGTTCCAGGTCGTGCCGATGGCCGATCACGAGCTGTTCTTCGCCCGGGTCACCGAGGTCGGGCCCGGCCGGCTGCGCGAACCGCCGCTGCTCTACTCGTCCCGGTTGGGTTGGCGGGTCACCGGCGACCGGGCCCGCAAGCCCGGCGAGTCCATCCGCGACGAGTTGCTCGCCCGCCTCGCCGCGGCCGGGATCGACCCGGGCGAGCTTCCCGACGACGCGTGACGCACGTCGGTTCTGACGGCCCCGACACCTCCCCACTAGCCTTTCCGGCGGCCGGCGCCGTGGCCGGCTTCGAGGACGACTCGAGATCAGGCTCGAGGACACAGGGGGTCGGAGCGACGATGACCATGACCGACGTGCTCACCGGCGAGGAGCTGCGGGTCTCCCGCCTCATCGACGAGCTGCTGGCCGAGTTCCCGCCCGCCACCACTCCGGGGGTGACGTTCCTGGGCGCGCAGTTCGACAAGGGCCTGGCGTGGGTGCACTTCCCCGAGGGTCACGGCGGTCTGGGGCTGTCGCCCAAGCTGCAGAAGATGATCAACGAGCGGGTGTTCGCCGCCGGGGCGCCGAACCCGGTCTACCGCAACCCGATCGGCCACGGAATGTGCGGCCCGACGGTCGTCGTGTGGGGCAGCGAGGACCAGAAGTCCCGCTACCTGCGGCCGCTGTTCACGGGCGAAGAGGTGTGGTGCCAGCTGTTCTCCGAGCCGGGCGCCGGCTCGGACGTGGCCGGCCTGTCCACCAAGGCCGTGCGCGACGGCGACGAGTGGGTGGCCAACGGCCAGAAGGTGTGGACCACGCTCGCCCACGTCGCCCGCTACGGCCTGCTGATCGCCCGCACCGACCCCGAGGCGGTCAAGCACAGCGGCATCACGGCGTTCGTGGTCGACATGAAGGCCCCGGGCGTCGAGGTGCGCCCGCTGCGCCAGATGACCGGCGAGGCGGAGTTCAACGAGGTGTACTTCACCGACGCCCGCATCCCCGACGCCGAGCGGCTCGGTGCCGTCGGCGACGGCTGGCGGGTGTCGATCACCACGCTCATGAACGAGCGGGTCTCCATCGGCGGCGCCATCCCGGCCAAGGGCAGCGGCGCCATCGGGTCGGTCGTGCGCCTCTGGGAGGCCCTGCCGGCCGAACGCAAGACCGCCGAGCTGCGCGACCGGGTGATGTCGCTGTGGTCGGAGGCCGAGGTGCTGCGCCTCACCAACATCCGCGCCTCGCAGAACCGCAAGCTCGGCACCCCCGGGCCGGAGGGCTCGATCGCCAAGCTGCACATGGCGGATCTCAACAAGAAGATCTACGAGATCGCGGTCGAGCTCCAGGGCGCCGAGGGGATGCTCTACGGCAGCTACGACATGATCCGGCCCGAGCACGCGATGGGGTCCGACACCGTGCAGAAGGCGTTCCTGCGCAGCCGGGCGAACTCGATCGAGGGCGGCACGTCCGAGATCATGCGCAACATCCTCGGCGAGCGGGTCCTCGGCCTTCCCGGCGACGTGCGCGTCGACCGTGAGGTGCCCTGGTCGCAGGTGCCCCGGAACTGACCGGGTCACCGGCGCCGACCGACGTCGAGTCGGTCCAGCGGGGCCGGGCGTGGGCGATCGTCGCAGCGCTCGCCGTCACCGAGACCGTCACCTTCGGAATCCTCTACTACGGGTTTCCCGTGATCCTCGCCCCGATGGAGGCCGAGTTGGGCTGGTCCCGCTCGGCCGCCACCGGGGCGTTCTCGTTGGCGCTCGTCACCCAGGGCGCCGTCGCCGTGGCGGTCGGCCGCTGGCTCGACCGGCACAACCCGCGGTGGCTGTTGACCGCAGGATCGGCCGCCGCCGCCCTCGGGGCGCTGGCCTGGTCGGCGGTCGAGTCCCTCGTCGCGTTCTACGTGCTGTGGGCCGTGCTCGGCGTGGTGATGGCCACCGTGCTCTACGAAGCGGCGTTCACCGTCGTGGCGAAGTGGTTCGACCGCAGCCGGGTCCGGGCACTCACCTTCGTCACGCTCGCAGCGGGGTTCGCGAGCACGATCTTCCTGCCGCTGCACGATCACCTCATCGCGACCTACGGCTGGCGCCGGGCGCTGGTGATCCTGGCGATCGCGCTCGCCGTGATCTGCGTGCCGTTGCACGCCGTTGTGCTGCGGGCCCCGCCGGGCATCTCGGGTCCGGCGCACCGGGCCCGCCGAGGTCTCGCCGTGCGCGAGGTGCTCGCGCTGCCGGCGTTCCCCGCCGTGACGGTGGCGTTCGTGGCGTCGTCGTTCGTCGCGTCGGCCCTCGCCGTGCACCAGGTGGCGCTGCTCGCCGAGTCGGGGCACTCCACGGCCTTCGCCGCCGGGGCCACCGGGGTTCTCGGCGCCATGCAGGTCCCGGGGCGGCTGCTGTTCGCCCCGGTGCGGCGCCGGTTCGGCACGTCCGTGGCGACAGGGGTCGTGTTCGCGTCGTTCGTCGTCGGGGTCGGCATCCTCGCCGTCGGCACGGGCACGGCGACGGTGATCACGTTCGTCACCGTCTACGGCATGGCGCGCGGCATGACCACCTTGCTGCGGGCCTCGTTGATCGGCGACCTCTACGGCGTCACGGACTACGGCGCCATCACCGGGGTGCTCGCCGCAGCCGGCACCGCTGCCACCGCCCTCGGGCCGCTCGTGGTGGCTGCGGTGCACGATCGGACCGGCGGCTACGACGTGGCCCGGTGGGCGCTGGTGGCCATCGCCGCCCTCGCATTCGGCGCGTCCACCCGGATCGGGGTCAGCGCTGGAGCAACACCCCGAGCCAAAGCGCACCCAGGGCGCTGAGACCCGACACCGCGCCCCAGGTGGCCAACGCCACCCGGGTGCGGGCGCCGGCGTGGAGCGCAGCGGCCACGCCGGACACGGTTACCACGAGCAGCTTCACGCCGAGCGTCGCGTGGTAGGCCGTCGAGCGGTCGGCGACGTCGATGTCGAGCAGGTTCCAGATCCCGGTGGCGACGAGCACGGCGAAGGCCGGCCACGCCAGCCGGTTGAATCGGCGGGCGGCCGCCCGCGCCACGTCGGGGCCGGCGGCGCGCAACGACGGCACGAGGCCGGCGAGCACGATCTGGCCGCCCACCCACACGGTGGCGGCGAGCACGTGCAGGAACAGCCGGACGGTGGCCAGCGACGGCGAGAGCACGGCGGGAAGGTCTAGCCGCGCCGGGTCGCTCTCACCGGACTCTCACCTCGGCCCAAGTCGGCTCTGACCGGGTTCGACTCGACTGTGATCCCATGGCCTCGAGCATGCCCGTCGATCACCGCAGCCCCGCTGGCAGGATGGCGGTCCACCCAGGAGGCAACGCCGACATGGCCACCGTGCTCATCGCGGACGACGACCGTGCCATTCGCGAGTCGCTCGCCCGCCTGCTCAAGCTCGAGGGCTACCAGGTGGTCGTCGCCGCCGACGGCGCCGAGGCGCTCGGTGCGCTCAAGAACCACCGACCCGACGTGCTCGTGCTCGACGT
>JBEIFW010000186.1:0-6313 GCA_040382215.1 Acidimicrobiales bacterium | reverse complement strand
TCCTCATCAGCTTTTCACCGAAAGAGATTTCCTCTTATCCTCTCAAC
Organism: Acidimicrobiales bacterium; assembly: GCA_040382215.1. Lineage (GTDB taxonomy): Bacteria > Actinomycetota > Acidimicrobiia > Acidimicrobiales > Ilumatobacteraceae > JBEIFW01. The sequence goes on along the minus strand of JBEIFW010000186.1, from coordinate 6,266 downwards.
AAATAAAAAAAATTCAAGAAATAGTTAAACTGCGTAATGAAAAACATATTCCATTAGCTTATCTTTTGGAGGCGGCACCACGCCGCTACGAGCCCGGCGACGACGCCCGGCGCATCGACTGGAACCTCACCGCCCGCAGCGCCGAGGTACAGGTCCGGGCCACCGACGCCGACCGGGAGCTCGAGACCTGGATCGTCGCCGACCGCTCCGCCAGCCTCGATTTCGGCACGACGGTGCGCGAGAAGCGCGAGGTCGTGCTCGCAGTCGCTGCAGCCTTCGGGTTCCTGGCCGCTCGGGGTGGGAATCGGATCGGGCTGCTGCTCGCCGGCGGGCCGTCGATCGTGCGGGTCGCCCCCCGCTGCGGCCGCACGGCGCTCATGGCGGCGCTCGCGTTGCTCCACGACCAACCGCGCCACGCCGCCGGCCCAGGTCCGGGCGCCGACCTGCCGGAGGCGCTGAGGCACCTGGAACGAGTGCAGGCCCGGCGGGGTCAGCTCGTCGTGGTGAGCGATTTCCTCGACCCCGGCGACTGGGCGACGCCGTTGCGGCGGCTGGGTCTGCGCCACGAGGTCATCGCCGTGCAGGTGGTCGATCCGCGCGAGCTCACCTTGCCCGACGTCGGCCTGCTGGCGGTGGTCGACCCGGAGACCGGGCGTACGCTCGAGGTGCCCACCGGGTCGGCCCGCCTTCGCGAGCGATACGCCACAGCGGCTGCCGAGCGCCATGCCGGGATCGCCCGGCGTGTGCGTGCCGCTCCGGCCCGGCACCTGGTGGTGTCCACCGAGGAGGACTGGCTGGTGGCGGTGGCTCGCTTCGTCGGCCGCGACCAGGACCGCCGGTTGGCGAGGGTGCGATGACGTTCCTCGAGCCGGTGCGGCTTGTGCTGCTGGCGGTGCCGGTGCTGCTCGGCGTGGCTTACCTCGTAGTGCTGCGCCTTCGCCGCCGGGTCGCGGTGCGGTTCACCAGTGTGGACCTGCTCGCCTCGGTGATGCCGCGCCGGTCGGCCTGGCCGCGCCACATCGGACCGGTGTTGCTCCTGGCTGCGCTGGGTGGCCTCGTCGTCGGGTTCGCTCGGCCGGTGTCCGAGGAGCGGGTGGCCAAGGACCAGGGGACGATCATGCTCGTGCTCGACACCTCGGCGTCGATGGGCGCCGAGGACGTGGCGCCGAACCGGCTTGCGGCGGCCCGGTCGGCGGCCGCCCGGTTCGTCGGCGAACTCCCCCGGGGCATCCGGATGGGTGTGGTGTCGTTCGACCGCTCGGCGCGGGTGCTCGTCTCGCCGACCGACGACCGGGCGGCCGTGGCCCGCAGCATCGAGGGCCTGCAGCTGGGGCCCGGCACGGCGACCGGCGAGGCGGTGTTGCTCTCGCTCGACGCGCTGCGGATCGCCGCGCCGGACGGCAAGCAGGGCTCGGCGGCGATCGTGCTGATGAGCGATGGCGAGCCGACCGTCGGGCGGGCGGGGGAGACCCCACGCGAAACCCTCGATGCCGCGGTCGGCTCTGCGCAGGAGGCCGGTGTCGCGGTGACGACGATCGCGTTCGGGACGCCCGACGGTTTCGTCGTGTCGCAGGGTCGGCGGATCGCCGTGCCCGCCGATCCCGACACCATGGCCGAGATCGCGACCGACACCGGTGGGCAGACCTTCACGGCGGAGACCGCCGATCAACTGGCCTCGGTGTACGACTCGATCGGCCGGTCGGTGGCCTTCGAGCTCGAGACCACTGAACATACGGCCTGGTGGACCGGCCTCGGCATCGTGCTGGTGGCGCTGGCCGCCGGTGCCGGGCTCGTGTGGTCGCAGAAGCTGGTCTGAGGCACTTCGGTACGGTCCGGTCCCGATGCGCCGCTGCGCCGTACTCCCACTCCTCCTCGCTGCGCTCCCACTCGTCGCGCTCGCGGCCTGTGGTGATGACGGCCCGACCGCCCGGCGGACCGTGGCGCTGACGGCCGTCGACTACGACGTGCCCGAGCTGCGTGGTTTCGCCGCGCAGAAGGGCGAGGAGATCACCTTCACGATGACGAACAACGGCTCCCAACCTCACAACCTCGAACTGCTCACCGCGGACGGGACCCGCCTGGGCCGGTTGGACGTGGTCCAACCCGGGGCGACGGGCACCTTCACGGTCCGGATGAAGACGTCCGGCTCGGCGAAGTGGGTGTGCGACATCGCCGATCACGTCGCTCGGGGCATGCGCGGCGCGTTCGTCGTCACCTGATGTCGGCGAGGGCGCGCTCGGCCCCGTCGATCAGCAGCGGGATCGAATCCGCGATCGTGGCCATGCGGGGATCGGTGGACTCCCCGCGCACCCACCGCATGTGCAACTGCTGCACGACGACGGCGGTCTTCCACTGCGCGAACGCCTCGTACCAGCCGATCGAGGCCAGGTCGACGCCGGTGCGCTCGGCGTAGCGGCCGGCGATGGCGGCGCGCGTCGGCACGCCCATGGTGAGCATGCCCTCGTGGCTCGCCCGGCGGACCGCCGGTGGGTCCGACGGATCGGGCCAGTAGTTGAGGAGCGTGCCCAGATCGATCAGCGGGTCGCCGATCGTCGTCATGTCCCAGTCGAAGAAGCTGCGGACCCGGTCGGGGTCGGCGGCATCGAACTGGCAGTTGTCGAGCTTGAGATCGTTGTGCACGAACGACACGCGTCCACCGGCAGGCAACGCGTTCTCGAGGCGCCGGTGCAGGTCGTCCATCTGGGGGTAGCGAACGTCGCGCACGAGGTCCCAGCGCTTGGCCCACCCCGACACCTGCCGGGCGACGAACCCGTCGGGCTTGCCGAGATCCCCCAGGCCGCACGCCAAGGGGTCGAGGGCGTGGAGTTCGGCGATCGCGTCCACGAGGGCGAACGAGATCCGCTCGCCGACTCGCGCATGGCGGGCCATCGACGCCGGGATCTCACCCCGGATCACCTCGCCCACCCGGCGTTCCATCACCACGAAGTCGCTGCCGACGACCGAGTGGTCGTCGCAGAACAGGTACGCCCGCGGCGCGAGGGCGCTGAAGCGCCACAGGCGCGACAGCACCTTGTGTTCGCGGCGCATGTCGTGCGCGCCGGGGGCGACCACCCCGAACGGCGGTCGTCGCACGACGAGCTCGAGATCGCCGAAGCGCACGCAGTAGGTGAGGTTGGCCGACCCGCCCGGGAACTGGGCGACCACCATCGGCGGGGTGCCGGCCAACTCCTCGATGTTGGCTCGCAGGTGCGCCTCGAGCGCCACCCAGTCGAGGTCTTCCCCGGGCCGAACCGGGGCGGTGTCCGCAGCGGGCAGGTCGGCCATGGTCTCGCTCAGATCTCGTCGTGGAGGCCGAGTTCGAGGGCCTCGGCGAATCGCTCCCGGGCGGCGGCGGCGAGCGCCGGCAGGTGCGTGGTGGGGAACATCCCCGCCGTCGGTGTGGTCTCGGACAGGATCAGCCGGGCGAGCGTGACCTTGTGGACCTCGGTCGGGCCGTCGGCGAGACCCATGTGGAAGCTCTCGATCACCATGGACGCGAACGGCATCTCGTGGCTGACCCCGAGCGAGCCGTGCATCTGCAGCGCCCGCGACGCAACGTCGTGGAACACCCGGGGCATGAGGGCCTTGACCGCAGAGATGTCCTTGCGGACCCGCTTGTAGTCCTTGTACTTGTCGATCTTCCATGCCGTCTGCATGACGAGGAGCCGGAAGGTCTCTATGTCGATCCAGGAGTCGGCGATCATCTGCTGCATGAGCTGCTTGCGGCCGAGCATCTCGCCCTGCGTGGCTCGTGAGACGGCCCGCTCGCACATGGCCTCGAAGGCCTTGCGGACCTGGCCGACGGTACGCATCGCGTGGTGGATGCGGCCGCCACCGAGGCGGGTCTGGGCGACGACGAAGGCGCCGCCACGCGGGCCGAGCATCGCGTCGACGGGGACCCGCACGCCGGTGTAGCGGACGTACGCGTGGCTGCCCTCGCCGGCCGGCTGGTAGCCGAGGCCGACGTTGCGGATGATCTCGACCCCGGGTGTGTCCGTGGGGACCAGGAACATCGACATCCGCTGGTAGGGCGGGTTGTCGGGGTCCGTCACCGCCATCACGATGAGGAACGAGGCGTATTTCGCATTGGACGAGAACCACTTCTCGCCGTCGATGACCCACTCGTCGCCGTCGAGCACCGCTCGGGTGCTGAACACCTTGGGATCCGCGCCGCCTTGGGGCTCGGTCATCGAGAAGCACGAGACGATCTCGTTGTCGAGCAGGGGTCGCAGGTAGCGGTCCTTCTGCTCGGGGGTGCCGAAGTGGGCCAGGATCTCGGCATTGCCCGAATCGGGCGCCTGGCATCCGAACACGATCGGCCCGTGCCGGGTCTGGCCGAGCATCTCGTTCATCAGCGCCAGCTTGACCTGTCCGTAGCCCTTGCCGCCGAGGTCGGGCCCGAGGTGGCAAGCCCACAGCCCGCGCTCGCGGACCTTGGCCTGCAACGGCGGGATCAGCTTCCGGCGGATCGGGTCGGCCATGTCGTAGCCGCTGTGGACGACGTGGTCGAGCGGTGCGACCTCGTCGGCGAGGAACTGCTCGATCCAGTCGAGCTCCGACTGGAACTCCGGATCCGTCTCGAACTCCCAGGCCATGGTGATCCCCCTCGATCAGCGTGTCGCGCGGACCCCGGCGTACTCGACGGCGAGCTCTCGCTTCAACACTTTGCCCGACATCCCCCGGGGGAGCTCGTCGTCGCGCCATACGACGACACGGGGCACCTTGTAGTCCGCGAGCTCACCGCGGCAGGCCGCGAGCACCGCAATGTCGTCGACCGTCGAGCCGGGGGCACGCCGAACGATGGCGCAGGGTGCCTCACCCCAGCGATCGTCGGGCACGCCGATCACCGCCACCTCGGCCACGCCGGGTACGGCGGCCACGACCCGTTCGACCTCGGCGGGGTACACGTTCAATCCGCCCGAGATCAGCATGTCCTTGGCCCGGTCGACGATCCGCACGTAGCCGTCGGCGTCCATGGTGGCGAGGTCGCCGGTGTGCAGCCAGCCGTCACGGATCGCGAGCGCCGTCGCATCCGGGTCCCGCCAGTAGCCCAGCATCACGTCGGGCCCCTTGATCAGCAGCTCGCCGACCTCGCCGGCCGGAGCCGGCGAGCCGTCGTCGCGCACGACGACGAGCCGGTTGAACATGAAGTGGCGCCCGGCCGATCCGATGCGCTCCAGGGCCTCGGTCGCAGGGAGCGAGCACGACATCCCGGTGCCCTCGGTCAGGCCGTAGCCCTGCGACATGGCGATGCCGGCGTCCTGCAGTGTCCGCAGCAGCACCTCGGGCACCGGCGCCCCGCCGGACGCGCACAGCCGCAACGACGACAGGTCGGCCTGATCGAACCCGGGCACGCGCGTGAGCATGTCCCAGATGACGGGGACGGCGAGCAGGATCGAGATGTGGCGGCGCACGATGACGTCGAGGACGCGGGGCGGGTCGACGACGTCGTCGAGCACGAGCAGGCCCCCGACCACGTGGATCGCCATCCAGCAGGTGATCACCCCGCCCGTGAACGCGAGCGGGAACGGGAGGTACATGCGGTCGTTGCTCGTCCAGGCCTCGGCGATGAAGCGCTGCGTCGAGGCGAGGATCACGTTGTGGTGGGTGAGCATCGCCCCCTTGGGCCGCCCGGTGGTGCCCGACGTGTAGCAGATGAACGCGATGTCGGTGCCCGTGGCCTGCGCCGGGAGCGGCGGCAGGATGCCCGCGCCGCCGGCGACGAGATCGTCCCAACGCACGGCTCCACTCAGCGCACAGCCCACGGTCACGACGGCGACGTCGGGGAGTTCGTGGCGTACGGCGGCGAGCCGGTCGAGGTGCGCTGCGTCGACGACGACCACCCGGCACCCCGAATGCCCCACGATGAAGGACAGTTCGGCGGGCGCGAGGCGCACGTTCAACGGCACCACGACCCCGCCGAGGGCGAGGGTGGCGAGCGTTGTCGTGCACCACTCGAGCGAGTTGGCGCTCAGGATCCCGACCCGCTCGCCGTGGGCGATGCCCAAGCCGGCCCAGCCGTGCGCGACCTCCGCCGTGCGAGCGGCGAGATCGGACCAGGTGTGGTCGAGGTCGCGGAAGGACAGAGCGACGGTGTCGGGCCGCTGCTCGGCCCAGAACGCCAGCGTGTCGGCGAGATGCATGGATCCCCTCCTCGTGCACCGCCACCCCGATGGCGCTCCGGCCCACGGTAGCGTCGAGCCGATGCTCGGTGCCGCCCGACTCGTCGCGCTCGTGGTCGGGGCCGCCACGACCGACGGGCGAGC
>JBEIFW010000185.1:0-6319 GCA_040382215.1 Acidimicrobiales bacterium | reverse complement strand
TCGACCTCCGCGGCGAGCCGCCGCAGCTCCTTGGGGTCCACTCGATCTCCTCGGGTCGGGTCCAAGCCGTCGGCCACAATAGAAGGCGGCCGGGGCCGGGGCAGGAATCGACGGCGCTGTTCAGGCGTGGGTGGTCGGGCGGTTGCCGAGCCGACCGCCCACGAGGCCGCCGACGGTGCCGGCGACCAGGCTCACCAACAGGTTCGACAGGCCTCGGGCGAACTCGAGGTCGTCACCGGCGATCGCACGCCGCGTCACTCGCACGGCCTGCAGCACGGCGAACAGCACGAGCGTGGTGAGCAGACCGTGGACGAGGGGCAGTCCGAGCCGTTGATGGCTGGCGGCGACGGCGGCACCGAGCACCAGCCCGCCGATCGTGAGGGCCGAGAACACCGCCACGAGCACCCCCGACGGTGAGTCGCCGCCGGTGAGCCAGGTGCCGGCGATCGCGACGGGAACGACGACGACGGCTGCGCTTGCGACGCCGCGCGTCAGGGCCGGACGTTCGACAGTGATCGCCATGGCTGCAGTTTCGCGGGCACCGGACCGGGACCGTCGGCGGGTGTGACGGGAACCACCCAATCTTCATCACTTGTTCGTTCGCACGACTGGTCGTCTTGGGCGGGAGCGCCGATACCGTTCTCGGCGTGCGCAGCCCGGACGCCCTCGTGACCCGGTTCCGGGAACACGGGCTCAAGATCACCCCGCAGCGGCGGGCGGTGTTCGGCGTTCTCGAAGGCGATGAGTCCCATCCGTCGGCCGACGCGGTGTTCCGAGCCGTGTCCGCCCGGGTTCCCGGGATCTCGCTGCGCACCGTCTACCAGATCCTCAACGAACTGGCCGAGCTCGGTGAGATCCAGGTCCTCGACCTGGGTACCGGGTCGATCCGGTTCGACCCGAACGTGGACGATCACCACCACCTCGTATGCGACGGCTGCGGCTCGGTGCGGGACGTCAACGTCGACCTGTCCGGCCTGGCGACCACGGGGGACGCCTTCGGCGATTTCCTCGTCGAACGGCCCCAGGTCATCTACCGCGGTCGGTGCCGCTCCTGCGGCGCCCTCCCCGGCGCCCGGTGACCGCCGGGCGCTCGCAGTACCCCCAGCAGTGACCAGCAGTGCCCACGAGCAGTTCCCCGAGCAGCAAAGGATCGACATGGCCGATCTCCATGGCACCAAGACCCACGAGAACCTGAAGGAGGCCTTCGCCGGCGAGAGCCAGGCGAACCGCCGCTACCTCTACTTCGCGCAGAAGGCCGATGTCGAGGGCTACCCCGACGTCGCCGCCCTGTTCCGCTCGGTCGCCGAGGGCGAGACGGGCCACGCCTTCGGGCACTTCGACTTCCTCGCCGCCGCCGGCGATCCCGTCACCGGCGAGCCGGTCGGCCCGACCGAGGACAACCTCAAGTCGGCGATCGCCGGCGAGACCTACGAGTACACCGAGATGTACCCCGGATTCGCCCGCACCGCCCGCGACGAGGGCTTCCCGGAGATCGCCGAGTGGCTCGAGACCCTCGCCCGGGCCGAGAAGTCTCACGCCGGCCGCTTCCAGCAGGGCCTCGATTCCGTCAGCTGAAACGGTGCCCCGGGGTCGGGGTGCGTACGCATCCCGACCCCCCTGCGCCCCGTAATGCACCATCCAGCAGCCCCGAGCACCCCGACGAACCCCCGGATGTAGCGAGCCCGCCGTGACGATCACCTACGACCCCCATCACCCGAAGTACCTCGACGAGGCCGACGTGCGCGCCGAGCTCACCCGTGTCTACGACCTGTGCCACGGCTGCCGGTTGTGCTTCAAGTTCTGCAGCGCCTTCCCGACGCTGTTCTCCTTCATCGACGCCCACGATGACCAGGACGCTGGCCGGCTGACCATCCAGCAGCAGGACCAAGTCGTCGACGAGTGCTTCCAGTGCAAGCTCTGCTACATCAACTGCCCCTACATCCCGGGCCAGAGCGAGTGGGAGCTCGACTACCCCCGCCTCATGCTGCGGGCCGATGCCATGCGCCACGCCACCGGGCAGATCCCGGCCAAGCGAAAGGCCACCACCACGGTGCTCGCCCGCACCGACCTCGTCGGCCGGGTCGGATCGCTCACTGCGCCGCTCGCGAACGCGGCGACGTCGAAGCCGAACTCGTTGGTGCGCAAGGCGATGGCCAAGGTGACGGGCGTGTCCGAGCAGCGCGTGCTGCCGCCGTTCGCCCGTCAGCGCTTCTCCACCTGGTTCCGCAAGCGCCCGAAGGTCCGCCTGGCCAAGAAGCAGGGCAAGGTGGCGGTCTTCCAGACCTGCCTGGTCGAGTACCAGCAGCCGGCCATCGGCAAGGACCTCGTGCGCGTCTACGAGCGCAACGGGATCGAGTGCTCGGTCGTCGACGGCGCGAAGTGCTGCGGTGCACCGTGGTTGCACGCCGGCGACGTCGAGGAGTTCACCAAGCAGGGCGCCGCGAACGTCAAGTCGCTCGCCGCAGCCGTGCGGGCCGGCAACGACATCGTCGTGCCCCAGCCAACGTGCGGCTACGTGCTGAAGAAGGACTACGTCGACTATGTCGGTGGACCGGACGCAGAGCTCGTCGCCGCACACACCTACGACGCCGCCGAGTACCTGATGAAGATCCACAAGGGCGAAGGCACCAGCCTGTCGACCGAGTTCCACGGCGACGTGCCCGAGTCGGTCACGTATCACACGCCGTGCCATCTGCGGGCCCAGAACGTCGGGCTCAAGAGCCGGGATCTCATGAAGTTGACGGGCACCAAGATCAAGCTCGTCCAGCAGTGCTCCGGCATCGACGGGATGTGGGGGCTGCGGGCCGAGAACTACGACCTGTCCCGGCCGGTGGGGGCCAAGCTGGGCGAGGAGATCACCAAGGCCGGAGGTGAGGTGGTGGCAGGGGACTGCCATCTGGCCAACGGCGTCATCGTCGAAACCACCGGGCGCGTGCCCGTCCACCCGATCCAGGTGGTGGCCCGCGCCTACGGCATCCCCGAGGAGTGACCATGAGCGCTACGACGGTTCCTGCTTCGCGCAAGCTCACGCTCGCCGACATCGCCGACCTCCGCGCCTACGAGCGCGAACGGTCGGCGTTCCGCGAGCACGTCATCGAACTGAAGCGCCGCCGGCGCGTCGAAGTCGGCACGATCGTCACGTTCGTGTTCGAGAACCGAGACACGATCCGATTCCAGATCCAAGAGATGGCCCGCGTCGAGAAGCTGATCTCCGACGCAGCCATCGAGGGTGAGCTGCGGGCGTACAACCCGCTGATCCCCGAGCCGGGAACGCTGTCGGCCACGCTGTTCATCGAGCTGACCTCGAAAGAGGCGCTGATGGAGTGGCTTCCCAAGCTCGTCGGCATCGAGCGCGCCGTGCGCCTGCGCCTTGCCGACGGCTCGGTGGTCGCTGCGGTTCCCGATGAAGGCCACGACAGCCAGCTCACCCGCGACGACGTCACCGCCTCGGTGCACTACGTGCGCTTCGAGCTGACGCCGGAGCAGGTCGATGCGTTCGGTGCCGGCCCGGTCACGCTCGCCCTCGAGCACCCGGCGTACCGCGAAGACGTCGAGCTCGCGCCGTTCACGGTGGCCGAGCTGCTCACCGATCTGCGGCCCTGAGCGCAGCAGCCCGTCCGGTGCCATCGGGGCCCGGGCGGGTTCGTGCCCGATCGGGCGCAGGTGCCAGCCTGAAGGGCCATGGCACATCCTTCGGTCGATCTCGGTCCTGTCGGCATCTGGTACGGCGGCATCGACGCCCTCCCAACGCCGGAGGCCCGGCGAGCCGTGCAACTCGTCGAGTCGCTCGGCTTCCCGTCGTTGTGGATCGCCGAGGCGGTCGGTCGTGACCCGTTCGTGTCGGCGGCGGTGCTCCTGGCGGCGACCGAGCGGCTCACGCTGGCCACGGGCATCGCGAACATCTACGCCCGCGATCCCATGACGATGGCGGCCGGGCAAAAGACGCTCGCAGAGGCGTTCCCGGGCCGGTTCCTGCTCGGGCTCGGCGTGAGCCACGGTCACCTCGTGGCCGGGGTGCGCAAGCACGACTGGTCCAAGCCGTACAGCTACATGGTCGAGTACCTCGACAAGATGGACAAGGCGCTGTTCATGGCCGTGCGACCCGCCGACGACGGCGGGCGGGTGCTCGCTGCGCTCGGCCCGAAGATGCTGGCGTTGTCGGCCACTCGGGCAAACGGCTCGCACCCTTATTTCACGACCCCGGACCACACCAAGATCGCCCGGGACGTGATGGGTCCCAACGCCCTGCTCGCCCCCGAACAGATGGTGGTGCTCGAAACGGACCCGACCGAGGCCCGTCGCATCGCCCGAGCCGGCATGAAGATCTACCTGGGCTTGCCCAATTACTTCAACAACCTGCGCCGGATCGGGTTCGACGAGTCCGACTGGACCGACGGCGGGTCGGACCGGCTCGTCGACGCGATCGTCGCCTGGGGTACGCCCGAGCAGGTGGCCGCCCGGGTGCGTGAACACCACGCCGCCGGCGCCGACCACGTGTGCGTGCAGGTGCTCAAGGCCGATGCCTCGATGCCCGAGCGAGAGTGGCGCGATCTCGCCGGCGTCCTGCTCTGATCGGTCGGCCCCCAGGTGCGGGCGCCGGGCTGCCGGGCGTCAGCGGCGCCGGGCGTCGGCGAGCGCCCGGCGAACCCGCTGCTCGCTGACCGGTTCGGCCGTGCCGATCGCCGGGGCCCACAACCCGACCCGGAGCTCGTCGAGCAAGCGGCGGATCCGTTGCGCCGCAACACCGGGGTGGACCGCCGCAAGGTCTCGCCAGTCGGCCTCGAGCGCCCGAACGAGCTGCGTGCGTTCCCGGTCGCGGACGACATCGCCCGGCAGCTTCTCGACGCGACGAGCGAGCGCGCGCACGTAGCGCAGCACGTCGTCGAGTTGCCCGACCCCGGCCGCGGAGACGAACCCGGGGCCGCACCAGCGATCGAGTTGCGCAGTGACGTCCACGGCGGCGTCGTCGAACCGGGGGTCGGTGAGGATCTGTAGCCGGGCGCGCACCGCAGCGGCCTCGGTGAGGATCCGGGCCGCAGCCCCGGCCGCCGCCGTGGCCGCAGGGACCAGGCCCGCTCGGCAGGCGCTGGTCAGCACCGCAAACCCGTCGGCGTCCCATGCCGGTCCGCCGTGCGCGCCGACGAGGTCGTCGACGGCGGCGTCAAGGCAATCCTCCAGCACGTGCGCCAGGGGCCGGTCGGCGTTTCGCTGCAACGCGATCCGGGTGTCCTTGGGAAGTGATCGCTCCATCGTCGCCCGGGCCTTGGCCGCGCCGGCCCGCAGCAGCCGGCGGGTTCCGAGGGGCATGGCGGCGGCCTGGGCGGTGGCCGAGGCGAGCACCCGCACCGCCACGGCACCGTCCTCGTCGACGAGCGCGGGGTAGCCGACGAGGACGTTGCCGTCCCGTTCGACCTCGACGCGCCGCGGCAGGTCACCTCCGGGCCAGCCGGTCAGCCCGCCCTGCTCGCGCACCGGGGCGGCCGCTGCGAGCGCGGCGCGCGTCGCCGGGGCGAATCGGCGTACGAGCGCGGCGAGATCGCGTCCGGCGGCGAGCACTGCGCCAGCACCGTCGACGATTGCGAACACCGGCCGCAGGTACTCGGCGAGGGCGTCGGGGCGGAACACGACGGCGTCGGCGTCGGCGAGGCCGGCCCGATCGAGCTCGTTGCGTACGTAGTGGGCCAGCACGTGGAGCAGGGGTCCGTCGCCCGGGCGGTGGCGGGCGAGGACGCGCTCGGCGCTCACGACGCCGTGGAGGGTCTGGCCCGGCACCAGGTGGCGGCGAACGGCGCGCGGCAGCGTGCGGAGCAAGGACGTTACGAGTTCGCGGCGGTGGCCCGGGAGGTGCCAGGTGAACTCGGACGGCTCGATCTGGTTGAGCACACCGAGCGGCACGCGCACCGTGACGCCGTCGACGCTGGAGCCGGGGTCGAACACGTAGGTGAGGGGCAGCACGAGCCCGGGGTGGGGCCAGTGGTCCGGGAAATCCTCGGGACGCACGTCGACCGCAGTGGGCACGAGGAGGTCGTCGAGACCGAGGCGAAGCGCATCGCGCTGGCGTTGCGGCGCGCGCCGCCACCACGCCTCGAAGGCCCGGGCGGAGGTGACCTCGGGGCCGACCCGGGCATCGAAGAACGAGATCAGGTCGGTGTCGTCGACGAGCACCCGGCGTCGCGCCCGGCGTTCGAGCTCGTCGGCCTCGGCCCGGACCGCCCGGTTGTGGGCGAGGAGCGGGTGGTCGCCGGCCCAGTCGCCGGCGACGAGCGCGTACTGGACGAACCAGCGCCGGGCGTCGTCGGGGGCGATGCGGGCGTAGGGG
>JBEIFW010000184.1:0-6333 GCA_040382215.1 Acidimicrobiales bacterium | reverse complement strand
TGCAGGTGCTCGTCGAGGGCGGCGCGACCGTGGCCTGCCAGCTGCTCGCCGACGACCTCGTCGATCGCGTCGTGTGCTACCTCGCCCCCGCCGTGTTCGGCGGCGACGACTCGCTCGGGATGTTCCACGGGCCCGGCGCCCCCACGATCGGGGCGCTTCGGCGCGGTCGCTTCGTCGACGTCCACCGCCTCGACGACGACCTGTGCGTCGTCGTCGACCTCCGACCCAACCCCCACAAGGAGACCCCCTGATGTACACCGGCATCGTCGAAGAGCTCGGACGGGTGCGCGCCCGCGACGGCCATCGCATCGTCATCGAAGCCCGCACCGTGGTCGAGGACCTGACCCTCGGCGCGTCGGTGTCGGTGAACGGCTGCTGCCTCACGGCCGTGGAGTTCGGCGACGACTGGTGGGCGGCCGACATGAGCGAGGAGACCTTGGCGCGCACCTGCCTCGACGCGCTCGCCGTCGGCGACCCGGTCAACCTCGAGCGACCTGTCCGGCTCGCCGACCGCCTCGGCGGCCACATCGTGCAGGGGCACGTCGACGCCGTCGGCACCATCGTGGCCACCCCGCCCGAACTGCAGGTGCGGATCCCCGCCGAGCTGATGCGCTACGTGGTCGAAAAGGGCTCGGTAACCGTCGACGGGGTGAGCCTGACGGTGGTCGCCCCCCTCGAAGACGGCTTCACGGTGGCGCTGATCCCCCACACGGCCGCCGTCACGACCCTCGGCCACAAGCAGCCGGGCGCACCGGTGAACATCGAGGTCGACGTGCTCGCCAAGTACGTCGAGCGCCTCATCGAGGCCGGCCGATGAGCGCAGGCCCGTTCCGGCCCGTCGAGGAGGCGATCGCAGCGATCGCCCGGGGCGAGATGGTGCTCGTGGCCGACGACGAGGACCGGGAGAACGAAGGCGACCTCATCTTCGCCGCCGACGCGGCGACGCCCGAGATGCTTGCGTTCCTGATCCGGTACAGCTCCGGTGTGGTGTGCGTGGCCCTCACCGGCGAGGACTGCGACCGCCTGGCCCTGCCGGCGATGGTCGAGCAGAACACCGAATCGATGCGCACCGCCTACACCGTGTCGGTCGATCTCCGGCACGGCACGAGCACCGGCATCTCGGCCGCCGACCGCGCCGCGACGATCCGGGCGCTGGCCGACCCGGCCACGCAACCGGGCGATCTCGCCCGCCCCGGCCACGTGTTCCCGCTGCGGGCCCGCCCGGGCGGGGTGCTCAAGCGGACCGGGCACACCGAGGCCTCCGTCGACCTGGCCCGTCTCGCCGGCCGGAGCCCCGCCGGGGTGTTGTGCGAGGTGGTGCTCGACGACGGCCGGATGGCCCGGGTACCCGACCTCGCCCGCTTCGCCGAGGAGCACGGGCTGGTGCTCGTGTCGATCGCCGATCTCGTGCGCCACCGCCTGCGCCACGAACGGCTCGTGACGCGCGTCGCCGACGCCGCGATGCCCACCGAGTGGGGCGAGTTCCGTGCCGTCGCCTACGAGTCGGCGCTCGACGGCAACACGCACGTCGCCTTCGTCGCCGGCGACCCGGCCGCTACGTGTGCCGCAGGCGGTGATGCGCTCGTGCGCGTCCACTCCGAATGCCTGACCGGCGACGTGTTCGGTTCGATGCGCTGCGACTGCGGGCCCCAGCTGCACGAGGCGATGCGCCGAATCGCGGCGAGCGGCTGTGGCGTGGTCGTCTACCTTCGCGGTCACGAGGGCCGCGGCATCGGCCTGGGCCACAAGCTGCGGGCCTACGAACTGCAGGAGCGGGGCCTCGACACCGTCGACGCCAACCTGGCGCTCGGGCTCCCCGTCGACGGCCGGGAGTACGGCACGGGCGCCCAGATCCTCGCCGACCTCGGCGCCACCCGACTCCGGCTGCTCACGAACAACCCGGCGAAGTACGGCGGCCTCGCCGGTTTCGGTCTCACCGTCACCGGCCGCGAGGCGCTCGTGATCCCCGCCAACCCGCACAACGAGGCGTACCTGCGCACCAAGCACGAGCGCATGGGCCACCTCGCCGACACCGACCCGTCCGGCGAGCGCACCGCCGACACCGCCGGCGTCGCCGGCGCCTGAGGGAGCACCCGATGAAATCCAACCTCATCCGCCTCGACGGCACCGGCCTGCGGTTCGCGATCGTGGCCGGCAAGTTCAACGACCTGATCTCCGAGCGGCTCGTCGACGGTGCGCTCGAGGCATTGGTGACCCACGGGGTCGCCGCCGACGACATCGAGCTCCGTTGGGGCCCGGGCGCCTGGGAGCTGCCCGTGATCGCCGCCGGGCTCGCCCGGCGCGGCGGCCTCGACGGGATCATCGTGCTCGGCGCGGTGATCCGCGGCTCGACCGACCACTACACCCACGTCGCCGGGCAGTGCGCGGCGGCGCTCATGCGCCTGCAGATGGACACCGGCATGCCGGTGGCGTTCGGGGTGCTCACCACCGACACCCTCGAACAGTGCCTGGAGCGCTCCGGCAGCAAGGTCGGCAACAAGGGCATCGAGGCGGCGATGGCGGCGCTCGAAGCGGCGTTGGTGCTGCGCTCACTGGCGTAGGGTCGCCGCCCATGGGGGTGGCACCATCGACCGTTCGCCGTGTGCTGCTGGCGCTCGGCCTGCTCGTGGGCTCGATCGGCGTTGCCGCGATCGCGTTCGCACTGCCCGAACGGTGCGGCGACACGTCCCGTGCCTCGCTCGACACCTCGGTGCGGGGGATGCTCGACTGGCTCGACCGCAACCAGCGGCCCGACGGTCGCTGGTTGTACAACTACGAACCGCACGAGGGCACCGAGATCGCGGGGTACAACTGGGTGCGCCACGCCGGGGTGCTCAAGTCGCTCGAACAGGCTGCGCTCGCCGGCTTCACCGAGGCCCGGCCGGTCGCCGACCGCGGCTGGGAGGCAGCCGACCGGAATCTCTACCGCTACGGCGAGCGGGCCGCCCTGGCCGATCCGCCCGGCGAACTGACGACCGGGGGCACAGCGCTGTTGACCGTTGCGCTGGCCGATCGTCGCGCCGCCACCGGCGACCAGTCCCGAGACGCCGATCTCCTGGCGATGGGCCGGTACCTGGCGGGCGCGGTGCGCAGCGACGGCGCCGTGGAAGAGGACGGGGTGATCGCCACCGGGGCGCTGATCCCCGATCGGCCCTCGACGTTCACCACCGGCGAGGCGATGTACGCACTCGCCCGCCTCCACGTGGACTTCCCAGACGCCGGGTTCGCCGAACCGGTCCGCCGGATCGGTCGCTACCTCGTCGAGCGGCGCGCCGTCGCCGAGGGGTACGTGCCCGACGTGAGCGAGCACTGGGGCGCCTACGGGTTCGCCCTGATCCGCGCATGGCCCGACCCGTCGCCCAACACCTTCTCGGACCGGGAGGTCGCCTGGATCCGCCGCCAGATGGGACTCGGTTCGATCCAGGTCCGCTACGACAGTCAGCGCACCGACGAGGGGCTGTTCTTGCTCCTGCGAGGGCACCGAGCGCCGGCGGCCGGTATGGGGACCGTGGCGGAGGCCCTCGGCGGCTGGTATCGCACCGCTGCGGCCGAGCCGCGCCTCGCCGGCGAAGTCGGCCGACTGGCCGAGCGGCTTGCGTGCGGGGCCGGTCTGCTCGTCGACCGGCAGGTCACCGCCGCCGAGGCCGCAGCATTCCCGAACCCGGGCATGGTGCAAGGGGCGGTGATCACTTCCGGTGAAGGCCGGATGGACGACCAGCAGCACGCCCTGTCCGGGGTGCTCGCGGCGCGCGACGCCCTCGCCGACCAAGGGGCGCTCGCCGATCCTCCCGGCACGCGACCGCTGGCCCGCCGGCACCCGGCGCCGGAGTCGTGGCTTCTGGTGATCGTCGCCGCGCTCGCAGCGCTCAACCCGTTCCGGATCGGTCGGGCCACCGGTGCGGTGGCGGGCGGGCCGACCGCCGCAGGGCTCGGTGCCGTCGGCGCGCTGGCGGTACTCGCCGCAGCCCTCGGCGGACCGATCCTCGACGCGCTCTCGCTCTCGGACGGCTCGGCGATCGTCGCGGCGGGCGTGGCACTGATCCTCGGTGGCCTCGTGACGATCGGTCCGTGGGCGTTGCGGGTCCAGGAGTCGAGCGGCGGGTGGCGCGACGCGCTCGTGCCCGTGGCGATCCCGGTCGCGTTGCGGGCCGAAGTGATCGTGCTGGCCGTCGCCTGCGGGGCGGGCGGCCGGGGCTGGCCGTTCGCGCTCGGCGCGGCAGCGGCCGTGACCGCGGGATGGGCGGCGTCACACTGGCGCCCGACCGCAGGGTCGATCGGGGACCGGGTGCAGCGCTGGGCTGCGCAGACCGTTGCACTGGCGACGATCGCCATCGGCATCGGCGTGATCGTCGAGGGCGCGTTCACCATCTGACGACCCGGGGAACCGCCCAGGCATGGGGGGTCAGGCGGTGCGCACCGCCGCTGCGTCCTGGAGGCCGAGGAGCTCCACTGCGGCCTGGCGCATCAAATACTTCTGCACCTTGCCGGTCACCGTCATCGGGAACTCGTCGGTGACGTGCACGTAGCGGGGCACCTTGTAGTGCGCGATCCGGCCCTGGCAGAACGCCCGCACGTCGTCGGTGCCGAGTGCGGCGCCGTCGCGGACCTTCACCCACGCCATGATCTCCTCGCCGTAGCGCACGTCGGGCACGCCGATCACCTGCACGTCGACGATGTCGGGGTGGGTGTAGAGGAACTCCTCGATCTCGCGCGGGTACACGTTCTCGCCCCCACGGATGATCATGTCCTTGATCCGCCCGACGATGTTGACGTAGCCGTCATCGTCCATGGTCGCGAGGTCTCCGGTGTGCATCCATCCGGCGCGGTCCACCGCTTCGGCGGTGCGCTCGGGATCGCCCCAGTAGCCGAGCATCACCGAGTAACCCCGGGTGCACAGCTCGCCGGACTCCCCCCGTCGGACGGTCAGCCCGGTCGCCGGGTCGATCACCTGCACCTCGACGTGGGGGTGCACCCGGCCGACGGAGCCGACCCGCTTGTCGATCGGGTCGTCCACCGCGGTCTGGGTGGACACCGGCGAGGTCTCGGTCATCCCGTAACAGATGGTGATCTCGTCGAGATGCATCGCCGACTGAGTCTGCTTCATCACCTCGACCGGGCACGGGGAACCGGCCATGATCCCGGTGCGCAGGCTCGACAGGTCGTAGCGGGCGAAGTCCGGGTGGGCGAGCTGCGCGATGAACATCGTCGGCACGCCGTACAACGACGTGCAGCGCTCGGCTTCGACGGTGGCGAGCGTGGCCACCGGGTCGAACGCCGGCGCCGGATAGACGATCGTGGCGCCGTGGGTGGTGCAGCCGAGGTTCCCCATCACCATGCCGAAGCAGTGATAGAGCGGCACGGGGATGCACACCCGGTCGGCCTCGGTGTAACGGCAGCCCTCCCCCACGAAGAACCCGTTGTTGAGGATGTTGTGATGGCTGAGCGTCGCCCCTTTCGGGAACCCGGTGGTGCCGCTCGTGTACTGGATGTTGATCGGGTCGTCGAAGCCCAACGTGGCCGCTCGGACCCGTAGGTCGTCGACCGACGCCCCCGACGCAGCGGCGAGCAGGTCGTCCCATCCCCCGGTTCCCAGGAACACGACGTGCTCGAGCGCCGGTAGCTCGCCCCGTACCGCCTCGACCATGGCGACGTAGTCCGAGGTCTTGAAGTCGGTGGCGGCGACCAGGCCGCGGCACCCGGACTGGGCCAGCGCGTACTGCACCTCGTGGGTGCGGTACGCCGGGTTGATGTTGACGAGGATCACGCCGATCTTGGCCGTGGCGTACTGCACCAGCGCCCACTCCAGGCAGTTCGGCGCCCAGATCCCGATCCGGTCCCCCTTCGCATAGCCCCGGGCCAGCAGACCCCGAGCGAGAAGATCGACCTGGGCGTCGAACGACGCGTAGGTGAGTCGCACCCCCTGGTGCCGGGAGACGATCGCTTCCCGGTCCGGGAACCTCGCCACGGTTGCCTCGAGGTTTGCGCCGATGGTCTGACCGATCAGCGGCACCGACGACGTGCCGCTCGCGTAGGACGACATGACGATCCCCCTTCGCGCCCGGAGCCACCGGTCGCCGGCCGGGCGCTGTGCGCAGGACGCTAGCGCCGCAATGATCAGTGGGTGCGACCGTCGCGCCAGTGGCGTCGGCACAACAGCTCGTAATGGACCGCGTCGCCGAACAGCGGCCGGTCGGGAGGGTCCTCGGTGTCGCCCACGACCACGACGTCACCCTCGTAGACGACACGGCCGTTCACGAGGCGGGCGTTGTGCGTGGCTCGGGCCCCGCACCAGCACCGGGCCTCGACCTGGACCGCCTGGTGCTCGTCGGCGAC
>JBEIFW010000183.1:0-6337 GCA_040382215.1 Acidimicrobiales bacterium | reverse complement strand
GCGGGCGCCGGGGGCGCGGCGGGCGGCGCCGCGGGCGCCGGTGCGCTCCAGGCGTCGGGGTCGGCCAGGACGGACTGGACACCGAGCAGGTCGACGGTGCGGCACGCCGTGCACGTGCGGACGTGATCGATGTCGTCGGGGCGGTCGGTGCCGGCGAGCAGCGCGGCGCGGGTGTCGGTGCAGCGGGCGTCACCGGCGAGCCAGGGCAGGGCGGCGACGAGCTGGCGGTGCGCAGCGGTCACGACGGTGATGGCGCGGTCGCGCTCGAGGTGGAGGCGTCGGCCGGCGTCGACGGCGCCGAGGCCCTCGAGGTGGCGGAGTCGCACGGCGGTTCGCCCGGTGTCGTCGAGGGTGGCGAGGGCGTCGGCGACGCAGCGCTGCCGGTACAGCTCACCGAGTGCTGCGGTGGTGAGCCCGGAGGGCAGGCCTGGCGCCATGGTGCCTACTGTCGCAGCCGATGCCGGGTTCCGCATCCGTGCGCGCACGGATGTCGGCGACGTCGTCGGGGTGCAGGGCGGCCGGGCCCCTACCGTTGCGAAGTGTGCCGAAGAAGGGGAACGTCCCGAGGAGTCAAACGGCCATGAGTAGACGGAAAAGCCGAAGAGCGCGCCGCCCACAAGCCAAACAAGTTCGGTCGTCTGCAGTTGCCCCCGCAACGGTCCCAGCACCGCCGCCACCACCGGTACCTCCCGAAAGACGCCTGCAGCAGAAAGGTCCCCGGCCTTCAAGGCCCGACTTGCGGACCGTGGAGTTCGACAGGAGACGAGCGTCGCCGTCGATGATCCACCAGCGCATAGAGAATCCCGAATGGCACGCCCGAATACGCCCACCCGGATAGGAACTGCCAGCGCGGGCCCGAACCATAATCGCGATATGGCAGAACGACGTAAAGCAGGAGGAGAACCCCCAACACCACCAGCTTCACCGCAACCCGAGCGCGCAGAGACCTTCTTTGGGCTGCTGCCAACGCAGTAAAGAAGAACGCGCTAAGAACAACGCCAAGTAGGAACCACATCGCTACCTGCAGGAGCCGCCGTAGTAGTGAGACAGCCAGTAGGGCATCCATGGCTCGTAATGGCGAACAGTGACCCGAAGGCAGGCATTGCGGCCTTGTGCCCACTGCGCATAAGCGGACAAGGACGCAAAAACCGGGGCGCCTTTGGGGAAGGGAATATTCGCAATCGCGCTACCGAGAGCGATATTGTTTGTTTCACTCTTGTTGAAGAAGATGGTTGTCGACCACCAGCCAAATGAGTATTTCGGGTCGGCGACGACGGGGTGGGCGGCGTTGCGGTGGTGGACGGTTTGGATGATGGTGGTGCCGTCGATCCGGTATTCGGTGGGGACGAATGCGGCGTTTCGGTCTCGTGCCCATGCGGGTTCGACGGTCACGACGCGGGTGTCGCCGTTGTGGACGTCGATGGTGCCGTCGGGGTTGGCCACGAGGTGGGTGGCGCCGTCGATGATGAATCGGTAGTCGACGGGTGCGTTCGGGGTTTCGATCACGACCAGGGCACGCAAGCCGTCGTCGGTGGCTTGTACGGCGTTGGCGTAGCTGCCGGGTGACGGGTAGATGACGGTTCCGGCGTCGAGTTTGACGGCGGGTGCGTCGTCGGCGGCGCCGGGCAACCGGACGGTGAGACCGGCGATGTCGACCCCGTCGGCGGCTCGGCGGGGGATCGCGACGGTGTCGGTGACCACCGCATCGGTCCGGGTCGTGGCGGACGCGGTCACGGTGTCGGCGGTCAGGTCACTGACCGTGGCGAGCGCGGTTGCTGCTTCCCGGGCGGTGACCTGCCCTGCTGCCCGGACGAACCGGGGGGGGGGAGGGTTTCATTGGACGCTCCTCAACCGTTCCACCATCCACTGTTCTGGAAGTAACGCATTGACGCTCAGTAGTTGTCAAGGGCTCGTCCGCGAATCGTCGGGGACGAGCGGGGTGGAAATCCCACCGGCGGGCACCCGCACCACCGGGTGGCCGCCGCGCCCGGCGCGGGTGATCCGCCAGACTCGGCGGCGTGCAGCGCCGCTTCGCCCAACTCGACGTGTTCACCGATCGCCCATACCGCGGCAACCCGTTGGCGGTCGTGATCGACGCCGAGGGGCTCGACACGGCTGCGATGCAGCGGTTCGCCAACTGGACGAACCTGTCGGAGACCACGTTCCTGCTGCCGCCCGAGCATCCCGACGCCGACTACCGGGTGCGGATCTTCACGCCCGCGGCCGAGCTGCCCTTCGCCGGGCACCCGACGCTGGGCTCGGCGCAGGCGTGGCTGGCCGCCGGCGGGGTGCCGCGCCGTGCGGGCGAGGTGGTGCAGGAGTGCGGGCTTGGGCTCGTGACCGTGCGGCGCGACGGCGACGGCCTCGCGTTCGCGGCGCCGCCGTTGCGTCGCAGCGGTCCGATCGACGACGGCACGTTGCTGGAGGCGGTGGCGGCGCTCGGCCTCGATCGTGACGACGTGGTCGACGCGGCGTGGGTCGACAACGGGCCCGGGTGGCTCGGCCTGGTGCTGCGCTCGGCCGAGGACGTGTTGGCGATCCGGCCGGGGCCGATGCGGTCGATGATCGGGGTGGCCGGGCCCTATCCGGCAGGATCGCCGTACGCGTACGAGGTGCGGGCGTTCTACTCCCAGGCCGGCACCACCTTTGAGGACCCGGTGACCGGGAGCCTCAATGCGTCGCTGGCGCAGTGGTTCCTCGGCACGGGGCGGTTCGTGGCACCGTACGTGGCGTCGCAGGGCACGGCGATGGGACGGGCGGGCGTGGTGCGGATCAGCACCGACGACGCCGGTGCGGTGTGGGTGGGCGGCGACGTGGCGGCGTGCATCACGGGCACGGTCGAACTCTGAGCGGCGGTGCAGGGCCCCTCCGTGCTGAGTTTCCCGGAAACTCGCAACAACGACGGCTGGGCTTCGGTCATGGGGCGGTCCTGGCCGGCCGTCGAGGGGTCGCCCGGTGGCAAGCGCTACCGCCCGGGCCTGGGCAGCGGGAGGGTGAAGAAGCTGCTGTGCGGGTCCTCGGTGTAGGAGCCGAACGGGCCGCAGGGCACGAAGCCTTCGCTGAGGTACAGCTGATGGGCCGGGATGAACGATTCGGTCGTGCCGGTCTCGAGGTTCAGGCGGGTCAGGCCGGATGCGGTGGCATGGTCGATGATGCGGTGCAGGATCGCCCGCCCGGCGCCGCGGCGGAGGTGACGGGGGTCGGCCCGCATGGACTTGACCTCGCCCTCGGTGCCGCCCGGTTCCACCTGGAGCGCGCCGATGGCGAGGAGGTCGTCGCCGTCCCAGGCGGACCACACGGTGATGCGTGGGTCGCGCAGGCGCTCGAGCCCGAGTGCGTGGACGCTCTCGGGCGGTGACGACTCGTACATGCCGGCGAGGTGAAGCCCGACGAGGGCCTGCACCGCAGGCGAGCGGAGGTCGTCGATCACGATGCGCATGCGGGGACCGTAACGAGGACGTGCGGCGCCCCGCCGCCTGATTCCGCCCCGGTCGACAATCGCACGCCGGTGCCGCTCGGACGTCGGTGATCTCGGCGTGGCGTTGGCGCCGCTCGACATGTGGGCCCGGAGGTGGGCCCGGCGCACGTCGCCCTGACCGCGCCGACGCACTGGGGTCGCACCTGCGACCCTGCCTGCCGGTGATCGGTATCGCTTCGATGCCGTTTGCCGGTGGCCATGACGCTCCGGTTGACCGACGAAGAGCAACAGGCGTTGCGCCTACGGGCCGAGGCCGAGGGAATGTCGATGCAGGAGGCCGCTCGGCGTGCCGTGCGTGAGTTCGTGGCGCGGGGCCTGCATCGCGATCGGGTGGCGTCGGCCGCGAACCTTGTGCTGGAACGCCAGGCTGAAGCGCTCCGCCGCCTCGGCGAATGATCGAGCCGATCCGCCGGCGGCGCTGAGCGGGCAGGATGGCGACCGATGCCGTCGCCGTCGCCCTTCGTCGGATGGGAGCAGCACCCGTACTGCTACCTGACCACGATCGGGCGGGTCAGCGGGCGGCCGCACACCATCGAGATCTGGTTCGTCGTCGAGGTGGGGAGCGCCTGGTTGCTCACCGAGCCCGACGGCGGCACCGACTGGGTGCGGAACCTGCGCCGTGCGCCGCAGGTGCGCTTGCGGGTGGGCGCCGTCGAGGTCGACGCCGTCGCCACCGTGGTCGACCTGCCGGCGGATGCCGCCGTTCGTCGAACCCTCGCCGAGCGCTACCGGCACACCGACGACGATCTCGATGCCTGGGCCGCCGGCGCCCTCACCGTGCGGGTGACGCCGCTCGCGTAACGGCACCTGCTCGCTCGCACCGTGGTGCTGTACGTCGGGACGGCGGCCTACGGTCGCTCGGAACGAGGAGGCACGCGATGACCACGGGACAGATGCCGGCATCGTCGGGACGGGCCGACGGCATCGTGCGGGCCGTCGGGCGCTGGGTGCTCGGCGGTGCGCTCGTCTTCGCCGGGGTCGGGCACCTGACGGCGCAGCGCACCGAGTTCCAGGCGCAGGTGCCCGGGTGGTTCCCGATCGATGCCGACGTGGTGGTCGTGGTGTCCGGCGTGGTCGAGATCGTGCTCGGGTTGGCACTGGTCGCCGGGCGGCGGCGGGTGGCCGTGGGCTGGGTGGTGGCGGCGTTCTTCGTGGTGATCTTCCCCGGCAACATCGCCCAGTGGGTGGAGGGCACCGACGCGTTCGGGCTCGACACCGACGGGGCCCGGTTCGCCCGGTTGTTCTTCCAGCCGGTGCTCGTGGCCTGGGCGCTGTGGTCCACCGGGGCGTGGCGGGCCTGGCGGCGCTCGCAGCCGAACTCGGGGCGCTGAGGCGAGTTGCGTCGGTACCCTGGCGGGCATGGACCTGATGGGCCGCCGGCACTTCTGCACGAGGCTCGGCGCTGCGGTGCTCGGCCTGCCCGCCGTCGCCGTGGCGGGGTGCTCGACCACCGATGGCGAAGCCGCCGCACCGACGTCGGCGACCGCCGGCGGCGCCGCGCCGCTGCTGGCCGGCGTGTCCGTGCGGGTGCGAACCGACCCGGGTTGAGGCTGCTGCACGTCGTGGGTCGTGTACCTGCGTGCCAACGGAGCCACGGTCGACACGGCCGAGGACGCCAACCGTGCCGCCTTCCGGGCCGGCCTCGGCGTCCCTGACGGTGCGGCGTCGTGCCACACCGGCGTGGTGGAGGGCTATGCCGTCGAGGGGCACGTGCCGGCGGCGGCCATCCGCCGCCTGCTCGACGACCGGCCCGACGCCGTCGGACTGGCCCTGCCCGGCATGCCGACCGACTCGCCCGGCATGGGCGGCGGCCCCGCGAGTTGGGCCCGGCAACCGGTGCGCCTCGTCGCGCGTGACGGTTCGCTGCGGGCGTTCGCCTTCTGAGCGCCCGGCGGCGCCGTAGGTTCTCCGGGGAGCACCGGGCCTGCCGCCCGTGACGAAGGAAGCCGTATGTCCAGCATCGATCTGAACGCCGATCTCGGCGAGGGCTACGGCCCGTGGAGCATGGGCGACGACGACGCGATGTTGGGCATCGTGAGCAGCGCGAACGTCGCGTGCGGGGGTCATGCCGGTGACCCCGAGACGATGTTCGCCGTGTGCCGCACCGCCGCGGCGGCCGGTGCGGTGGTCGGCGCGCATCCGGGCTACGCCGACCGTGAGGGCTTCGGCCGCCGCGTCATCGCGATGCATCCGGCCGCAGCGGGACGGATGGTGGTCGCCCAGATCGGCGCGCTGGCCGCCCTCGCACGCCAGGCGGGTACGGAGGTCCGCTACGTGAAGCCCCACGGCGCGCTCGCCAACCTCGCAGCAGCGGACGAACAGCTTGCTGCCGGGATCGTCGATGCCGTCCGCGCGGCGTTCCCGGCGCTGGCCTTCCTGGCGATCTCGGGCACGGCGCTCGAACACGTGGCGCGGGCGCGCGGGGCTGCGGTGTTCTCGGAGATCTTCGCCGACCGCGCCTACCGCCCCGACGGCCAGCTCGTCGCGCGCGGCCAGCCCGGGGCGGTCATCCATGACCCGGCCCGCGCGGTCGAACGCCTCGTCCGCTTTCTCGAGACCGGTCGCATCGAGGTCGTCGGCGGCGAGCCGATCCCGCTCACCGCCCATTCGGTCTGCGTGCACGGCGACACGCCCGGTGCGGTCGAGATGGCACGCGAAGTCCGGGATCAGCTCACCCGGATGGGGCTCGCGCCGCGCCCGTTCATCCGCTCGTGACGCACCGGCCGCCACAGATGGTTGCGGCCGGCGACCACGCGATCCTGCTGACGTTCGGTCGCGACATCGACGCTGTCACCGTCGAGCGCGTCCGTGCGCTCGACGGTGCCCTGGCTCGCAACCCGCCCGTCGGCATGCTGGAGG
>JBEIFW010000182.1:0-6455 GCA_040382215.1 Acidimicrobiales bacterium | reverse complement strand
TACGGGGGCCTGCCGGGATCGGCGTGGGAACGGCCGACCGAGCGACTCGTGGGCTTCGGCCGGGTCGCCGTGCCGGCGGGCGGGTCGGTCCAGGTCCGGATCCCGGTCGACTGGGACCACCTCGCCGTCCGCGACACCGGGCGCTGGATCCACGAACCGGGCCGGTACCGCCTGGTCGTCGCCCAGTACGTGGGTGACCCGGGCGCCCTGACGCTGCACGTCGATCGCTGAGCCGGCCCGAGCGGCGCGAGACTCGGCCCATGGGAGCACCGACCTCGACGGCCGAGGCCGTCGCCCGCATCACGCCGGAGGTTCGCGAGGCCTACGCCCGGGATGGCGTGGTGCTGCTGCGCCAGGCGCTGCACCCCGAGTGGTTGCTGCTGATCGAACTCGGCCTGAACCGCGTGCTTCGCGATCCCGGACAGGCCAAGCACCTGTTCTTCGACGGCACGGAACAGGAATTCGTCGAGACGGTCCGCAACACCGAGGTGAGCCCCGAGTTGCAGCGGCTGATGTACGACTCGCCCCTCGCCGACATGATGGCGACGCTGCTCGATTCGCCCGACATTTGGCTCTATTCCGACGAGTTCTTCGTCAAGGGGCCCGGAGGCGGACGCACACCGTGGCACCAGGACCTGCCCTACTGGCCAATGGAGGGCAGCAAGATCGCCTCCGCCTGGATCAGCCTCGACCCGCTCCCCGCCGCCGAGTGCCTCGAGTACGTGGCCGGATCGCACCATGGCCTGCGCTACGACGGCTTCAACCCTCGCCGAGTCGCCGAGGATCCGACGCTGCCCTACTTCGGCTCGGAGTACCCGCCGCTGCCCGACATCGAGGCCGACCGCACGGCCTGGCCGATCGTGTCCTGGGACATCACCCCCGGCGACGTGATCCTCGCCCACCCGGCAGTGCTCCACGGTGGCGGGCCGACCGGTCCGACGAGCCGCCGCCGGGCGATCACCATCCGCATGTACGGCGACGACATCGTCTACGCGCCCCGGCCCCCGTCGAAGCCGACCGTCCCGCTGACGCCCGGGTTGTCGTTGCAGCTGCAACCGGGTGATCCACTGCGCAGCCCCTGGTACCCCCGCCTGCGGCCGGTCCCGCCCTGGCAACAGGCCCGCTGAACGAGGAGTCCTCGATGCAGATCGATCTCACCGACACCACCGGGTTCCGCCTCGGACACCCTTGGGAGCAGTACCGGTGGTTGCGGGCCAACGACCCGGTCCACCGAACCGCCGACCACGACGGCTGGCCCTTCTGGGCGATCACCAGATACGAGGACGTCCGCGCGATCAGCCGGCAGCCGAAGCTGTTCAGCTCGTACGCCAAGGGCACCATGCTCGGCGACCCCGACGAGGGCAGCCTCGCCGCCGGCCGCCAGATGATGCTCAACATGGACCCGCCCCAGCACGACCGGTTCAAGCTGCTGGTGTCCCGAGGCTTCACCCCGCGCAACGCCCAGCTCCTGGCCGAGAGAATCGCCGAGCTGGCCGCAGAAATCGTGGACGACGTGATCGAGCAGGGATCGTGCGACCTGGTCCGCGAGATCGCCGGGCGCCTCCCCTCGGGGCTCATCGCCGAGCTGATGGGGATCCCGCACGCCGACGGGGAGCGGCTCTACGAGCTCACCGAGATCATGCACACCACCGATCCGGCCGTCGCACCGCCCGAGGTGAAGATGGCGGCCATCGGCGAGATGCTCGCCTACGCGCAGTCGGTGGCCGAATCGAAGCGGACCAACCCCGCCGACGACATCGCATCCACACTCGTGCAGGCCACCGTCGACGGCGACCGGCTCACCGATACCGAGTTCCAGTGGTTCTTCCTGTTGCTCGTCAACGCCGGCGGGGACACCACCCGCAACCTGCTCGCCGCCGGCATGCAACTGCTGCTCGACCACCCGGACCAGCGGGTCCGCCTGATGGGCGACCTGGATGGATTGCTCAGCCCGGCCATCGAGGAGATGCTCCGGTTCACCTCGCCCGTGGTGCACTTCAAGCGCACCGTCACCGAGGACACGGTGTTGCGTGGCGTGCCCCTGTCGGCCGGGGACGCCGTCGTCGTCTATTACGGCTCCGCGAACCGCGACGAAGCCGTGTTCACGGCGCCCGACACCTTCGACGTCGGTCGCACCCCGAACCCGCACCTGGCCTTCGGCGGTGGTGGACCTCACCTCTGCTTGGGGTTGCACGTGGCCCGGATCGAGATCGCGGCGATGTTGCGCGAGCTGCTCACCCGGCTCCCCGATCTGCGCGCCAACGGTGCGCCCGAGCCGATGGCGTCGAACTTCATCGCCGGGGTCCACGCCATGCCCGTCGCCTGGACGCCAGCCCCACGTCGCGCTCGATAACGTTCGTTACGGTGTCCGACCGGCACCGGGGAACCGAGGGGGCGGCCATGTTCCGCGACCAACTGGTGGCGATGGCCCGCCACAACATCGAGCACGTCAAGGCCGGCACGATCCCGCAGGAGCCCGACGTCTACCGGGTACCGGCGACCCGCTACCACGACCCGGCCCGCTGGCAGCTGGAAATGGATCGGATCTTCCGACGTCTACCGCTGATGCTCGCCTTCTCGGCGGAGCTGCGCGAGCCCGGCGCCTACAAAGCGATGCAGGCCGCCGGCGTACCTGTGCTGCTGGCTCGTGGGCCCGACGGGGCCGTCCGGGCGTTCGTGAACATGTGCAGCCACCGCGGCGCCATCGTCGTCCCCGACGGCCTTGGCAACGCCCGCCGATTCTCGTGCCCCTACCACGCGTGGACCTACGACCAGCACGGTGACCTCGTCGGGATCCTGTCCCGGGAGGACTTCGGCGACGTCGACGCCTCGTGTCTCGGCCTGACCCCGCTCCCTGTCGCCGAACGCGCCGGCATGGTCTTCGCCATCCTGCGTCCCGGGTCCACGCTCGACATCGATGCGTTCCTGTCCGGCTACGACGACCTGCTCGCCAGCTTCGGGTTCGAGAACTGGCACCTCGTGTCCCGGCGGTCGGTCGAGGGCCCGAACTGGAAGGTCGCCTACGACGGCTACCTCGACCTCTACCACCTGCCGATCCTGCACCGGAACAGCTTCGGACCCAACATCCCCAACCGGGCGCTGTACTACTCCTGGGGTCCGCACCAGCGCGTGAACGGTCCGAACCCGCGCCTCGTCGAACTCGAGGACCTTCCCGAGGAGCAGTGGCCCACCGCCGTCCTCAACGGCGGCGTGTGGACGATCTTCCCGCACGTGTCGATCGCGACGTTCGACACCGGGAGCCGGGGCGTGCTCGTGTCGCAGCTGTTCCCCGGCACCACGCCAGGCAGGTCGGTGACCGTGCAGTCGTACTTCCTCGATCACGAGCCCACCGACGACGAGCGTGAGGTGGCGATGAAGCAGGCCGATTTTCTCGAGTTCGTCGTGCGCGACGAGGACTATGCGACCGGCCTCGGGATCCAGACCGCCGTCGAAACCGGCGCCAAGAGCGAGTTCCTGTTCGGCCGCAACGAAGGCGGCGGTCAACGGTTCCACGGTTGGGTCGACCGGCTCGTGGCGACCGACGACGCCGGACTCGATGCGCTCTTCACCCCGGCGACGACCACCTGACGTTCAGGCGAGCGACGAGACCACCCCGAGGGGGTGATGGCACGCCCAGGCGTGCCCGTCGGGCCCACCGGTGAGCACCGGTGCCTCCTCCCGGCAGCGATCCGATGCGAACCGGCACCGAGGCGCGAACGCACAACCCGGCGGCGGCGACACCAGGTCCGGCGGCTGCCCGGGGATCCCGACCGGCAGCACCCGCCCGGGGGTGTCCACGCGCGGAACAGCGGCGAGCAACGCAGCGGTGTACGGCATCCGGGGGGCGCGGAACACCGCCGCCGTCGGGCCCTGCTCGACGATCCGCCCGGCGTACATCACCGCAACCTCGTCGGCCCGGCCTGCGACGATGCCGAGGTCGTGGGTGATCAACACGACGGCGAGCTCTCGCGCCGCTCGCTCGATCGCGAGGAGGTCGAGCAACTGCGCCTGCACGGTCACATCGAGCGCACTGGTGGGTTCGTCAGCGATCAGTACCGATGGCTCCGCTGCGAGCGCCATCGCAATGGCCACCCGTTGGCGCACTCCGCCGGACAGCTCGTGCGGGAACTGCTTGGCGCGTCTGGGCGCCTCGGCGACGCCCATCGCCTCGAGCAGTTCGACGGCTCGGCGGCGGGCGTCCCGACGCGAGGCACCGCGATGGGCTTCGACGAGTTCGGCGATCTGCCCCCCGACGGTCATCACGGGATCGAGGCTCGACTGCGGATCCTGGAAGACCATGGCGACCTCGCGGCCGCGCGCCGCCCGCAACGCCGCCGGATCGCCGAGGATCTCCCGTCCACCGACGAGCACCGAACCGTTGGCCGAGGCACCCGGTGGGAGCACCCCGAGGATCGTGCGGGCCAGCATCGTCTTGCCGCTCCCGGACTCCCCGACCACGGCGAGCGTGCGGCCCGGGGCGACCCAAACCGATACACCGTCGACGGCACGGACCGGGCCGGCAGGGGTGGCGATCCAGGTCTGGACCCCGCGGAGTTCGAGCGCGGCCGTTGGTGCCGACCCCTCCCGGACCGACGCCGGTGGAAGAACCGGACGGCGTCCGGGCCGGCGGGCCATGGCCCGCGCGGCGAGTTGGTCGCCGACGAGGGTGAGCGACAGTACGGTCGCCAGGAACAGCCCCGCCGGGATCAGCGTGAGGTAGGGCAGTCGGTCGAGATCGCGCTGGCCCTCCAGCATGAGCAAGCCCCAGGTCACCTTGCGGATCTCGAGGCCGAAGCCGAGGAAACTGAGTGCGCCCTCGAGCACGATGGCGAGGCCCATGACGATGAGCGCGTAGGGGCCGATGACGAGCGCAGCGTTCGGGATCACCTCGCGCCGCAGCACCCGACGATGCCTGGCCCCGACCATTCGGGCCGCCAGCACGTATTCCCGACCTGCGACGTCCTGCACGACGGTCCGGGTGACCCGGGCGAACAGCGGCACGGTCAGCAGACCGATTGCGATCGCAACGACCCACACGCTGCGCCCGATGTACGTGACGACGGCGATGAGGACCATGAGGCCCGGCAGGGCCACCCAAACGTCCATCACCGTGAGCACCACCACCTCGGTCGACCGCCGGCGGTAACCGGCGAGCAGACCGAGACCGCCACCGAGGACAAGACCGATCGCCGTAGCGACGAGGGCGATGACAAGCACCAAGCGGGTGCCGTGCACGGCGCGCTGGAACAGGTCGTGACCGATCTTGCTCGTCCCGAACGGATAGGACCACGACGGCCCCTGCTTTGCGTCGGTGGTGAACAGCGTGTCGGGCTCGGGCGCGATCCACGGTGCCGTGAGCGCTGCGACGACGAGCAGAGTGAGCCAACCGGCCGGGATCCAGAACCCGGGGCCGAGCCGTTTCACGACGCCATCACTGGGCGACGCCGTCGCGGGTCGATCACGTTGGTGAGCAGATCGATGATCACGTTGAGCGCCACGTACAGCACCGCGAACGCGAGGATGGTGCCCTGCACGAGCGCGAACTCCCGGCCGCTGATGCCCTGGGTGATCAGCTCACCGGCACCGGCCAGGTTGAACAGCCGCTCCACGAGCACCAGGAAGCTGAAGACCCAGGGCAAGTTCACCCCGATGACCGAGAGCATCGTGAGCGACGACTGTCGCAGGACGTGGCGGGTGAGGATGCGCCAGGTCGACAGTCCGTTCGCCCGGGCCGTGAGCACGTGGCCCTGGGCGACGGTCGCAGCGACGTCGGTGCGCAGCGCCCGCACCGCAAGCCCCGCCAGGGGCAAGCCGAGGGTGATCGACGGCAACAGGAGATGCTGGAACCCTTCCCACGGCTCACCGATCGGCGACTTGTACCCGAGCGCAGGGAGCCATCCGAGTTTGAGCGCGAAGAACAGGATCATCGTGTTGCCCAACGCGAACGGCGGGATCCCGATCGCGATGACCGCGCCGGCCGACACGAGCCGATCCGACACACCCCCGGCGCGGTAGCCCGCCAGGATGCCGAACGGGACGGCCACGATCACCGCGACCGCGAGCGCGCCGATGAGCACCTGCAGGGTTCTGGTGCCACGTTGCAGCAGCACGTCGAGGACCGAGCCGTTGTACCGGCCCGAGCGGCCGAGATCGCCCTGCACGGCGCGGCCGAGCCACCGGACGTAGCGCTCGTGGATCGGACGATCGAGCTCGAGTTGCTTACGCACCGCCTCCACTGCGGCACGGCTGCCCGTCATCCCGGCGATCACCACGGCGGGGTCGCCCGGGAGCACTTCGAGGAAGACCTGGGACAAGAACGTGCCGCCGAGCAGCACTGCCACCACGGCCACGATCCGACGGAGTGCCGAGCGCCACACGTCGGGAGTCTGACACGAGCCCGCCGGTCGGCTCCCCATCCGGACCACCCGCACCACCTCGGGTACCCGGTATCGATC
>JBEIFW010000181.1:0-6523 GCA_040382215.1 Acidimicrobiales bacterium | reverse complement strand
CGCGGCGCTGCGCGGACGCGATGGGCTGCGCACGGCCGTCGAGTGGCTGTGGCGACGACCGGCCGACGAGGCCGCCGCGGTCGCGCGGGCCGTGGCCGGCGCGTGCGCGGGCCGGGACGAGCCCGACGCCCGGTGGGTCGTGCGGCTCGCCGAGCGGTACCCCGACGACATCGGCGCCGTGGTGGCGCTGTGCTGCAACCTGGTGCGGCTGGCCCCGGGCGAGGCCATCTTCCTCGGACCTGGGAACCTGCACGCCTACCTCCATGGCGTCGGCGTCGAGGTGATGGCCTCGAGCGACAACGTGCTGCGGGGCGGGCTCACCACCAAGTACGTCGACGTCGAGGCGCTTCTCGAGGTCGTCGAGTTCGAACCGCTCGACGACCCGGTGATCCGCCCGGTGGCCATCGACCACGCCCGGCAGAGGTACGAGGTGCCGGTGCCCGACTTCACCGTCGAGCGGGTCACCGTCACCCCGGGCCGAGCCGCAACGTGGACGACAGCGGGCCCGGAGATCCTGGTGGTCGTCGAAGGACACGTCGATGGTCTCGCCCGGGGCGCTGCGGTCTACGTCTCGCCCGGCGAGATCGTGACGCTCGTCGGCGACGGGGTCGTGTTCCGCACCGGCTGAGCGGGCACGGGACCGGATCAGCCTTCGTCGACTCGGCGACGGATCAGTTCGACCTTCTGCTCGCTGCGGTTGGCGTCGGCACCCTTGGCATCGAGGAGTTGGCCTCGATCACGGGCAGCCTCCCGCTCGGCGCGGGTCGTGTCGGCCCGGGCGATTGCTGCCTCGGTGCCGTGCTCGTGGATGAACTCCGCCCACTCGATCAGAGCCTCGACCATTTCGCTCTCGGGCACGACGGCGACGTTGCGGCCCTTCACGAACAGGTGCCCACGCTTGTTGCCCGCCGCGATGCCGAGATCGGCCTCTCTCGCTTCACCGGGACCGTTGACCACGCAACCCATCACGGCGACCTGCAACGGCAGCTTGCGGTCGCCGAAGGCCTCCATCGCCCGGCGGGCCACGTCGATCACGTCGATCTCGGCCCGCCCGCACGAAGGGCACGCGATCAGGTCGACGTTCTTGCGCTCCCGCAACCCGAGGGCCTCGAGCAGCATCCGGCCCGCGCGGGCCTCTTCCACCGGATCTGCGGTCAGCGAGTACCGGATCGTGTCGCCGATCCCCTCGGCGAGCAGCGTGGCGATCCCCGCCGTCGCTTTCACCAGCCCGGCCGGCGGCGGCCCGGCCTCCGTGACGCCGAGGTGCAGCGGATGGTCGATCGTGTCGGCGAGCAGCCGGTAGGCGTCGATCATCAACGGCACGTTGGAGGCCTTCACCGAGAACTTCACGTCTTCGAAGCCGACCTCTTGGAAGTATCGCAACTCGATGAGGGCGGACTCGACCATCGCCTCGGCGGTGACCCCGCCGTACTTGTCGTACAGCGCCGGGTCGAGCGAGCCGCCGTTGACGCCGATGCGGACCGGCACACCACGGTCCTTGCACTCCTGGGCGACGGCCTTGATGTGTTCGGGCCGGCGGATGTTGCCCGGGTTGAGCCGCAGGCCGTGCACCCCGGCCTCGAGCGCAGCGAGAGCCATGCGGTACTGGTGGTGGATGTCGGCGATCACCGGGATCGGCGAGCGGGGCACGATCCGGGCAAGCCCCTCGGCCGCCTCCTGCTCGTTGCACGTGCAGCGGACGATGTCGCAGCCCGCCCCGGCGAGGGCGTAGATCTGCTGCAAGGTGCCCTCGACATCGGCGGTCTTGGTGATCGTCATCGACTGGACCGTGATCGGGGCATCGCCACCCACGGCGACCGAACCCACGCGGATCTGACGGGTCCTGCGGCGCTCGTACATGCCGTCGAGTCTCCCAGGCCGGGGATGCTCCGGGCTCAGCCGGGCAGGCCCCGGAACACGTCGAGGTACAGGTTGCCGAGGAACAGCAGACCCATGACGAGCAGCACCGCATACATCACGGGAAGCATCTTGCGGATGTCGGCGTAGTACCGCTGGCCGCCGCGCGACCGGATCCGCTCGTAGATTGCGATCACGGCGTGGCCACCGTCGAACGGCAGCAGCGGGATCAGGTTGAACATCCCGATGAACACGTTCATCACGGCGATGAGGAACAGGAACTGGTCGGCCCCCTGCTCGCCGGCGATGCCGCCGATCCGGGCTGCGCCAACCGGGGACAACATGCGCTTGTCGGTGTTCTCGTCGCCCTGCAGGGTGGCCACGTACTCGCTCAGGCCGCTCGGGCTGAACACGGCGCCGATGCCGGTAACGGACCGGCCGACGATCCGGCCGAACTCGACGAAGGCCGAACCGACCGCCGCCGGGGGCGACTGCACCGGGCCGGTCTCCTCGAGCAACTGCGGCCGGATCCCGAGGAAGCCCTCGACCCCGCCGTGCACCTGGCGCGATCCCAGCGTCGCGCGGACCGGGACCGCGGCACCGTCCCGCTCGACCATCAACTCCACCGACCGCCCAGGACGGGGTGCGACCGCTGCGCGCAGCGCATCGAAATCGGTCGTGGGCACGCCGTCGAGCGAGATCAACCGATCGCCCGGCAGCAGTCCTGCGGTCGCAGCAGCCGTGCCCGGCTCGACGGCGGCCACCGACCAGCCGACGACCCGCCGCTCGCCGAACCCGGCGAACAGTACGGCGAGCAGCGCGAGGGCGATCGTGAAGTGCATCGCCGATCCGGCCACCGCAAGGTTGAATCGGCGGCTGAACCGCTGCGCCCGGTACGTGCGGGCTTCGTCGACCGGAGGGACCTCGTCGAGGTTGCTCATCCCGACGACCTTCACGTACGCGCCGAGGGGGATCGCCTTGAGCCCCCACTCGGTCTCCCCCCGCCGGATCGACCACAACCGGGGCCCGAACCCGACGAAGAACTCCGTCGCTTTCATTCCGCCCCAGCGAGCAGCGAGGTAGTGGCCGAGCTCGTGCAGGAAGATGCACGTCAGCAGGACGACGACGAACAGCGCGGTCCACCAGCCGCTCCACAGCCCGAGGGCGACGATCCCGGCGACGACGGCGACGAGGCGCCACGGTGACGACGGCAACGGGCCGCCCTCGCCCGCACCGTCGCCGGCGTGACCGAGCTCCAGCGTGTCGGGGTCAGGAGGCGGGAGCGGCGGGTTCCACGAGGTGACCACGCCGCCCGACGATACCGGCGACCACCTGCGAAGCGGCTTCGCGGCCACGCCGGTCCGCGTCGAGGACCACGGCGAGGTCGTCGACCACGGACGGGCGGTCGTGCTCGTCGAGGGCGGCGGCGATCACGGCCGGGATGTCGACCCACGACAGCCGACCGGCCAGGAACGCGTCCACGGCAACCTCGTTTGCGGCGCTCAGCCACGCCGGCGCCGTGCCGCCGGCGCGGCCTGCGGCGTAGGCAAGATCGAGGCAGCGGAACGTCGCCCGGTCCGGCGGTTCGAAGTCGAGCCGCCGCATCGTGGTCCAGTCGATCCGGCCGAAGGCGGTCGCGATGCGTTCCGGGTAGGCGAGCGCGTACCCGATCGGCAGACGCATGTCGGGCATCGAGAGCTGCGCGATCGTCGCAGCGTCGGTGAACTCCACCATCGAGTGCACCACCGACTGTGGATGGACCACGACCTCGATGCGGTCGTACCCGACGCCGAACAGCTCGTGGGCCTCGATGACCTCGAGGCCCTTGTTCATGAGCGTCGAGGAATCGACGGTGATCTTCGGGCCCATCGACCAGGTCGGATGGGCCAGCGCCTCGGCGACGGTGATCGTCGACAGCTCCGCACGGGTCCGACCCCGGAACGGCCCGCCGGACGCCGTCAGCACCAGGCGAGCGACCTCGCGTTCGGGCCCGACCGAGGAGCGCAGGCACTGGTGGAGGGCGCAGTGCTCGGAGTCGACCGGGACCAGCTCCGCGCCCGGGGTGGCGCGCAGCGGCTGCACCACCGGCCCGGCGGCGATCAGGCTCTCCTTGTTGGCGAGCGCGAGCCGCCGGCCGGCACGCAACGTGGCCAGCGTGACCGGCAAGCCGGCGAAGCCGACGACGCCGTTTACCACCACGTCGGCCGACTCGGCCAGCACGGCGAGGTCGTCGACCACCTCCGTTCGGGGCAGCGCCTCGGCCACGGCGCGCCGCGCCGCAGGGTCGGCGACGGCGACCACCCGAGGACGCCACCGGCGGGCCTGCTCGACGACGGCCTGCACCGAGGACCCGACACCGAGCGCGGTCACCTCGTACCGGCCGCCCTCGGCGGCGATGACGTCGAGCGTCTGCGTGCCGATGGACCCGGTGGAGCCGGCGATGGCGACCCGAACGGCGCTCACGCCCGGCAGTCTCGCCGACCTGCGGTGGCTCAGTACACCTCGAGCACGAGCGAGAGGTAATAGACGCCGGGGAGGACGAACAGCAGGGCGTCGAACCGGTCGAGCGCCCCGCCATGTTCCGGCAGCAGCGTGCCCATGTCCTTGATCCCCAGGCTGCGCTTGAGCATCGACTCGGCGAGGTCGCCGAGCGGTGCGGCGATCGCCACCACGACCCCGAGTGCCAAGGCATCCGTGAACGACGCATCCCACGGGCGGACACCCGCAAGATGGGCGACCAGGACACCGCCGACGGCGGCCAGACAGCCCCCGGCGAGGCCCTCCCGGGTCTTGTTCGGCGAGATCCACTCGAGCAACCGGCTTCGCCCCGCCGACGAGCCGATCAGCAGCCCGCCCACGTCGTAGAGCACGGTGCCGATCACGGCGACGGTGAGCGTGCCGACGCCGTTGGGCAACGACAGGATCATGGCGGCGAACGAGCCGAGCACACCGACGTAGACGACCCCGAGGATCGTCACCGCCGCCGACGGCACCGGGTCGGCGTCCAGGCCGCCCGCCCCCATGAGCCATGCCAGTGTCGCAATGGTGCCGAAGACGACGACGAGCACGACCCCGTCGGTTCCCCGCCACCACGCCGCGAGTGGGCACGCCGCTGCCGCGACGACGCCGACCAGCTGTGCGGTCTGGAAGCCCGCTCGACGGGTGGCATCGAAGTACTCGACACCGGCGATTCCCAGGGCGATGACGACCAGGATCAGGACATACCCCGGACCGGCCCAGGCGAGCCCGGCATAGAGCGCACCGAGCGCGAGGCCCACACCGATGGCCACCGGCATGTTGCGTCCGAGCGAGCCCTTCGCCGGGCGCTCCCGGCCCGCCGAGCCCCCGGCGAGCCCCGTCGGCCCAGCGGTGACGCCGGTTGGGCCGGCCCGGCGCGACCGGGCGCGCCCGGCGGGGATCCGGGTGACGCGACCGGTGTCTGCCTCGAGGGGCTCGGCGCCCCCCAGCGGGGGCACGTTCCCCCCGATGCGGATCGTCGGGACCGGACCGGTCGGTGACGCGGCGGTATACGAGGTGCGGGCGGGTTCTTCGAAGAACGGGTCCTCGGCGTCACCGAGCGGGCGGGCACTGCCGACGCCTTCGCCGAGATCCTCGAAGCCGGTGCCGTCGTCGCGATCGTCGTCGCGCCAGACCGGAGGCTGCCCGGCGAAACCGGCCCAGGCGTCGAGCTCATCGTCGGAACCGTCGTCGAGCAGCACCCGCGGGACCTCGCCGGTGGGCGGCTCGGTCCAATGCGGGAGCGGACCCGTGTCGTCGGAGAACCTCAGCGGGGGATCGTCGGACGGCCGGATGATCCGGATCGACTCCGTCGGGTCCCGAGGGCTCGACCGGCGGTCCTTCGGCTCGTCGGCCGGCTCGCCTCGGCGGCTCCGGTCGTCATCGGCCATGGTCATGCCTCCTGGTACCGGGGGCGAACGCGAGGATGATCGAAGGGACCATCACACCTCCAGCAGCTCGTGCTCCTTGCGGGCGAGCGCCTTGTCGATGTCCTCGACCTGATCGTGCGTGATCTTCTCGAGCTCTTTCTCGGCCCGTTCGAGGTCGTTCGCCGAGATCTCGGCGCTCTTTTCGGCCGCCTCGAGTTGCTTGCGGGTGTCCCGACGGATGTTGCGGACCGCCACCCGGCCGTCCTCGGCCATGTGCTTCACGATCTTCACGTATTCCTTACGCCGCTCCTCGGTGAGGGGCGGGAAGTTCAGCCGGATGATCACGCCGTCGTTGGACGGCGAGACGCCGAGGTCGCTGTTGCGGATCGCCTTCTCGATGGCGTTCAACGACGATCGGTCGTGCGGCTTGATGACGAGCTGACGGGCTTCGGGGACCGTGATCCCCGCCAGCTGCTGCAACGGCACGTCGGCCCCGTAGTACTCGACGAGCAGCTTTTCCACCAGCGCAGGCATGGCTCGGCCGGTGCGGACCGTGGCGAACTGGCCCTGGGTGTGCTCGACGGCCTTGGCCATCTTCTCCATCGCCTCGAGCAGGTACTCCTCGGTCACGTCGCCCAGCGTAGGCCACCGCAGGGTGGCCTGGGCGGGACCCCTGCTCGTCAGGCGACGAGGGTGCCCACCGGACGACCCTCGAGCACCGCTCGGATGTTGCCGTGCTGCTGGACGTCGAACACCACGATCGGGATGGCGTTGTCCTT
>JBEIFW010000180.1:0-6581 GCA_040382215.1 Acidimicrobiales bacterium | reverse complement strand
AGCGCGGCGCAGCCGACGACGAGAGTCGGCTCAGCCGGCGCGGGCACGCGTGCGACGCTCCCGGACCAGGCGGGTGGCCGTCTCGGCGGCGACCGAGGCGTCCCGGCAGTAGGCGTCGGCCCCGACGGCGCCGGCGAACTCCGCGTTGAGCGGGGCGCCGCCGACGAGCACGATCACCTCCTGGCGCAGGCCCTTGTCGACCAGGGTGTCGATCACCACCTTCATGTACGGCATCGTGGTGGTGAGCAGGGCCGACATCCCGAGGATGTCGGGCTGGTGCTCGGCAAGGGCGTCGAGGAACTCGGCGGCGTCGGTGTTGATGCCGAGGTCGATCACCTCGAACCCGGCACCTTCCAGCATCATGCACACGAGGTTCTTGCCGATGTCGTGGATGTCGCCCTTGACGGTGCCGATGACCACCTTGCCGATCGGCTCGGCCCCGGTCTCGGCCAGCAGCGGGCGCAGCAGCTCCATCGCCGCCTTCATGGCGTTGGCGGCGAGCAGGACCTCGGGCACGAACAGGATCCCGTCCCGGAAGTCGACCCCGACGATCCGCATGCCCTCGACGAGTGCCTCGTCGAGCACCGCGGTCGCCGACCAGCCTCGGCCGAGCAGGATCTCGGTGCCCTCGACGAGTTCGTCGAGCAGACCGTCGTAGAGGTCGTCGCGCATCTGCAGCACGAGGTCCTCGTCGGACAGCGCCGCCAGGTCGATGTCGTCGTCGCCGCCGTCCTCGATCACCCGTACCGCCTCTCCACCGACCGCTCGCACCGTCATCGTTCGTCGCCGCCCGCAGGAGGATACAGTCGTGCGGATCCGGAGCCGGGTCCGCACGGCGCCGGTCGACCCGAATCCCAGTGGGGGGCACTGCGCAATGGACCGTTACCGCCGTTTGGACCTCGCTCGCCGTTCGATGAGCGAGATCGAGAACGACACCGTCGATGAGTACCTGCGCGGCAATCTGAGTCGCCGCCAGTTCGTCGCCCGAGCCAGCGTGCTGGGTATGTCCGGCGGGCTCGTCGCCTTCCTCGCCGCCTGCGGGGACGACGACTCGACCACCACGACCACCAAGGCGGGTGCGACGACCGCGGCTGGGGCGACCACGACAGCGGCCGGCGCCACGACCGCAGCTCCCAAGCCCGGCGGCACCGTCAAGATCGGGTGCACCGCCCCGTCGGCCTCGATCGACCCGGTCAAGGTGGGCGACCTCGGTGGCCTCATCGTGCTGTACCAGGTCGGCGACTACCTCACCTTCTCCGGTTCCGATCTCGTGCTGCGCCCCGGCATCGCCGAGAAGTGGGAACCCACCGGAGCGAAGGACGGCAAGGAGTGGACTTTCACGATCCGCCAAGGTGTCAAGTTCCACGACGGCACTGCGCTCACCCCCGACGACGTCGTGGCCACCTTCGACCGCCTCGCCGATCCGGCCAACAAGTCCAATGCGCTGTCGGTGTTCAAGGGCGTGCTCACCAAGGGCAACGTGAAGGCCAACGGACAGAACGTCGTGTTCACGCTCGACGCCCCCAACGGCAACTTCCCGTACCTGGTGTCGACCGACAACTACAACGCCATCATCGTGAAGAAGGACTACGCCAGCGACTTCGAGACCAAGCCGATCGGCACCGGGCCCTGGAAGCTCGAAAAATACACGCCCAAGCAGGGTGCGAGCTTCGTGCGCAACCCGGACTACTGGGGCACCAAGCCCACGTTCGACCGTGCCGAGTTCACCTTCTACGCCGACGAGGCCGCCCTGGTGCTCGGCCTGCAGTCCGGCGCGGTCGACATCGCGCACGCCGTGTCGATCGCCGGCGGCAAGCCGCTCGCCGGTGGCTACTCGCCGAACCTGATCCCCTCGACGGCCCACCGCCAGCTCCACATGCGGGTCGACCAGGACCCGTTCAAGGACAAGCGCACCCGTCAGGCCGTCGCGCTCACGCTGAACCGGCCCGAGATCATCAAGGGCCTCTTCGACGGCAAGGCCGACCTGGGCAACGACAGCCCGTTCGCCCCGGCATACCCCTCCACCGACAAGTCGGTGGCGCAGCGGGCCCAGGACCTCGCCAAGGCGAAGTCGTTGCTCGCCGCCGCCGGACAGGACAAGGGCTTCGACATCCAGCTCAACGCCATCAAGGCCCAGGAGGTCCCCGACTACGCGACGCTCGTCCAGAACGCGGTCAAGCCGTTGGGCATCAACGTCAAGACCGTCGTCCAGGACGCCGGCGAGTTCTACGGCGACGCCGTGTTCGGCAAGTCGCCCTGGCTCGACGCCACCATGGGCATCGTCGACTACGGGCACCGCGGCGTGCCCAACGTGTTCCTCGGCGCCCCGCTGCTGTCGGACGGCACGTGGAACTCGGCCCATTTCAAGAACTCCACCTACGACGGTCTGGTGAAGGACTACTTCTCGGCGCTCGACGTGGCGTCGCAGAAGACGGTCTCGAAGAAGATCCAGGAGTTGCTCCTCGACGAGACCCCGATCGTGTTCGCCTACTTCTTCAACTACACCTCGTGGTCGAAGAAGGACGTGACCGGCTACGGGATCACCGGCATGGGCCAGCTCGACCTGACGAAGGCCAAGAAGGGCTGAGCGGCCGACCGACCGGACGGGGAGAGGTCCTGTCTACATGGGTCGATTCCTGCTGCGGCGGCTCCTGTCCGCCGCAGCGACCCTCCTCGTGCTGTCGGTGGTCGTGTTCGCCTTCCTCAACGTCCTGCCCGGCAACCCGGGCCGGGCGATCATGGGCAACCTGGCCGACGAGGCCGCGGTCCAGGCGCTCAACGACGAGCTCGGCTACAGCGATCCGCTCCCGACCCGGTACTTCCGCTGGGTCGGGGGCGTCCTGCAGGGGGATTTCGGACAGTCGTACGCCTTCCAGCGGGACAACGGGCCGCTGATCTGGGACGCCCTGTTCGAGTCCTCGAAGCTGGCCCTCATGGCCTTCAGCCTCGTGGTGCCCTTGTCGCTGGCCGGCGGCGTGCTCGCCGGCCTGCGCAAGGGCCGGCTGGCCGACCGCACCATCTCGACGGTCGGCCTGTCTGGCATTGCGATCCCCGAGT
This sequence comes from Acidimicrobiales bacterium, assembly GCA_040382215.1. Taxonomy (GTDB): domain Bacteria; phylum Actinomycetota; class Acidimicrobiia; order Acidimicrobiales; family Ilumatobacteraceae; genus JBEIFW01. The sequence continues at coordinate 3,524 of JBEIFW010000180.1, read as the reverse complement.
TCGTCTCCGGGCTGTTCCTGGTGTTCCTGTTCGCCATCACCTGGGAGTGGTTCCCCGGCCAGGCCCGGGCCGAGGAGGGTGCCAACGTCCTCGAACAGGCGTACCACCTGGTGCTCCCCTCCCTCACCCTGGTGATCGTGTTGTTCGGGTACATCGCCCGTATGGCACGAGCCGGCACCATCGACGCGATCGAGAGCGACTACACCCGCACCGCCACGCTCAAGGGCCTGCCCCGCTCGACGGTGTTGCGCCGCCACGTCCTGCGCAACGGTCTCGTGCCGACGGTGGCGGTGGTCTCAACCCAGGTCGGCTACCTGATCGCCGGGCTCGCCGTCGTGGAGACCACGTTCGTCTACCCCGGCCTCGGGAGCCTGATCATCCAGGCGATCCCCAAACGGGATTTCCCCCTGCTGCAGAGCGCGATCCTCGTCGTCGGCATCCTTTACATGGTCTCGACGCTGCTCGGCGACCTCGTCACCGCTGCGTTGAACCCTCGGGTGCGACTCGGGAGCGAGGGATGACCACCGCCGTGCCCTACCCCCCCGACGCGCCGCCCCGGCGCCGCCTGCTCACGCTGCGCACGGCGCTGCGCTCGCCGGTGTTCCTCGTCGGGGCCGCCGTGCTCGGGTTCTGGGTGCTGTGCGCGCTCGTCGGCGAGCGCTTCGCCCCGTACGACTGGTCGGCCACCGATCCGCTGCAGAAGAACCTGTCACCGTCCTGGGACCATCTCTTCGGCACCGACCGCCTCGGGCGTGACGTGTTCTCCCGGGTCATCGTCGGGGCCCGGGACGTGCTCACGATCGCACCCGCGGCGACCCTGCTCGGCACGGTCGCCGGTACGGCGATCGGCCTGCTGACCGGCTACCTGCGGGGCTGGGTCGGCCAGGTACTCGACCGGCTGAACGACTCGTTCCTCGCGCTCCCGTTCCTGCTCGTCGCCCTGGCCTTCGTCGCCGCCCGGGGCCCGTCGTCGACCACGGTGGTGCTGGCCATCGCCGTCGGGTTCACGCCGATCATCGCCCGCACCGTGCGAGCCGCCGTGCTCGTCGAGCGGGAGAAGGACTACGTGGTCGCCGCCCGACTGCGAGGCGAGCGAGCGCCCTACGTGCTCGTGGCCGAGATCCTCCCGAACGTCCTCGGTCCGATCCTGGTCGAGTTCACGGTCCGCCTGGGCTACGCCATCTTCGCGGTGTCGACGCTTTCGTTCCTCGGCGCCGGGGTCCAGCCGCCCTCGCCCGACTGGGGCCTCGCCGTCGCCGAGAACCGCGGCTTCTTCCAGCTCTACTGGTGGCCGGTGCTGTTCCCCTGCCTGGCCATCGCCTCGTTGGTGGTGGCGATCAACCTCGTCGCCGACGCCCTGCGCGAGGCCACGGCGTGACCGCCGCCCTCGACGTCGACGGTCTCGACATCTCGTACCGGGTGCGCCGGCGCTGGGTGCCCGTCGTGCGCGACGTGTCGTTCTCGGTGCCCGCCGGCGGGGCGTACGGGCTCGTGGGCGAGTCCGGGTGCGGGAAGTCGACCGTGGCGCTCGCCGTCGTGCGCTACCTCGCCGCCAACGGTCGCGTCGACCGGGGGCGGGTGTCGATCGCCGGCACCGACGTGAGCGCGCTCGACCCGGCCGCCCTGCGGGTCTTGCGGGCCCGCACGGTGTCGATGGTGTACCAGAACCCGATGACGGCGCTGAACCCCTCGATGCGGGTCGGCGAGCAGGTGGCCGAGGCGTTCACCGTGCTCGGCGCGACGAAGGGCGAGGCGCTCGAGCGCGCCCGGGTCGCGCTCGAGCGCGTCTCGATCGCCGACCCGGGCCGGGTGCTGCGGCGCTACCCGCACCAGCTGTCGGGCGGCATGGCGCAGCGGGTCGTGATCGCGATGGCGCTCGCGAAGGACCCTGCGCTGCTCATCCTCGACGAGCCGACGACCGGGCTCGACGCCACCGTCGAGGCCGAGGTGCTCGACCTGGTGAACACCCTACGGGCCGAGTCGGACACGGCGGTGCTGTTCATCAGCCACAACCTCGGCGTCATCCGGCGGATGTGCGACCGGGTCGGGGTGCTCTACGCCGGCCGACTCGTCGAGGAGGCGGAGGCCGGGCCGCTGTTCGACCGCCAGCGGCACCCGTACACGACCGGCTTGCTGCGGGCCATCCCACGCGCCGGGCGGGTGAAGGCCGACGGCGCGCTCGACACGATTCCGGGGTTCCTGCCCGACAGGCTCGGGGAGCTCACCGGCTGCACGTTCGCCGAGCGCTGCGCGCTGGCCGACGACCGGTGCCGCCGCGAGGAGCCGCCGCTCGCAACCGACGCCGACGGCCGGCGGAGCCGGTGCTTCCACGCCGAGCGGGCGGGCACCCTCGCCCGCACGGCGCCCGACACCGCGCTCGCCCTGCGGCCACCGGGCCCCCCGCTGGTCGAGGTCCGCAACCTGTCCAAGACCTTCATCCAGGACGGCCACCCGCTGCGGGTGCTGCGTGAGGTGGAGCTGACGATCCGGGCCGGGGAGACCCTCGGGCTCGTCGGCGAGTCCGGATCGGGCAAGACCACCTTGGCGCGCGCCATCGTGGGGATGCTCGACGTGGACGCCGGCAGCACGATGTCCCTCGACGGCGCTCCGCTCGCCGACCGCACGGCGGCCCGGTCCCCCGAGCAACGGCGGGCCGTGCAGATCGTGTTCCAGAACCCCGACGCCGCGCTGAACCCCTCCAAGAGCATCCGCTCGATCATCGGCCGGTCGGTGCTGCGGCTCGGCGGCGGCGCTCCGGGCGCACGCACCGGCGAGCTCGCCGCCGCCGTACAGCTCTCGAGCCGCTACCTCGACGCCCGCCCCTCGCAGCTGTCGGGTGGCCTCAAGCAACGTGTCGCCATCGCCCGGGCCTTCGCCGGATCGCCCCGCCTGGTGATCTGCGACGAGCCCACCTCGGCGCTCGACGTGAGCGTGCAGGCGGCGATCGTCAACCTGCTCGACGAACTGCAGCGTTCGTCGGGGGTGTCGTACCTGTTCATCAGCCATGACCTCGGCGTCGTGCGTTACCTGGCCGACCGCATCGCCGTGCTCTACCTGGGCCAGGTGATGGAGCTCGGCCCGGCCGCCGAGGTGTTCCGGGGCCCGCACCATCCGTACACCGAGGCGTTGCTGTCGGCGGTCGCGAGCGTCGACGAACCGACCCGGACCCGGATCCGGCTCACCGGGGAGATCCCCTCACCGGGCGACCTCCCCCTGGGCTGTCCGTTCCAGACCCGCTGCCCGCGACGCCTGCCCGGCACCTGTGACCGGCTGCCTCCGCCGATGCAGGAGCTGTCGCTCGACCACGTGGTCCGCTGCCACCTGCCCGTCGAGCAACTCGGCGGCGGCTGACCGGCGACGCCCTCAGCTCGCGGCGAGTTCGTCGCGCAGGCGTCGCACCAGGCGGACCACCTCGGTCGGCTGGACCACCGCCACGCGCACCAGGTCGTCGAACGCGGCCACGAGCGCCCGGATCGGTTCGGGCGCGGTGAACACGAAGTACTGCTGGCCGAGGTAGACCGCGT
>JBEIFW010000179.1:0-6607 GCA_040382215.1 Acidimicrobiales bacterium | reverse complement strand
GCACGACGACGTCGTGTCCGGCCCGGGTGAGCTGCTGGGCGACGGCCAGGCCGGCGGGGCCCGAACCGATGACGGCCACCCGCTTGCCGGTTCGCACCGACGGCGGTTGCGGCTCGACCCAGCCTTCCTCCCAGGCCCGGTCGATGATCTCGACCTCGACCTGCTTGATGGAGACCGGGTCCGCGTTGATCCCGAGCACGCACGCGCCCTCGCACGGAGCCGGGCACAGGCGGCCCGTGAACTCCGGGAAGTTGTTCGTGGCGTGCAGCCGCTCGATCGCGTCACGCCAGTGGTCGCGGTAGACGAGATCGTTCCAGTCCGGGATCAGGTTGCCAAGCGGGCAACCGTTGTTGCAGAACGGGATCCCGCAGTCCATGCACCGGCCGGCCTGGGTGCGCACCTTGTCGGCCGGGAAGTCCTCGTAAACCTCGTGCCAGTCGAGCAACCGCACCGGCACGGGCCGGCGCGTCGGGGTCTCGCGACCCCACTTCAGGAATCCGGTCGTCTCACCCATGCGCGGCCTCCATGATCCGGCGGTCCCGCTCGGGCCCGCTGACACCGTCACGCTCGGCGCGCTCGATGACCTCGAGCACCCGGCGGTAATCCCTCGGCATGACTTTCACGAACGCCCGGGCGGCATCGAGCCACCCGTCGAGGATCTCCCCGGCCCGCACCGAGCCGGTCAGCAGCCGGTGCCGACCCAGCAGCTGCTCGAGGAAGGCGAAATCGTCGCCGCCGAGGGGATCGAGATCGACGAGCTCGGTGTTCAACCGCGCCGGGAAGACCCCGTCGGGGTCCCACACGTAGGCGATCCCGCCCGACATCCCTGCACCGAAGTTCCGGCCGGTCGACCCGAGCACCACGGTGCGCCCGCCGGTCATGTACTCGCAGCCGTGGTCGCCGAGGCCCTCCACGACGACGGTCGCACCGGAGTTGCGCACGCAACAACGCTCGCCCACCACGCCCGACACGAACACCTCGCCGCCGGTGGCGCCGTACGCGAGGACGTTGCCGGCGATGATGTTCTCGTGCGCCTGGAACGGCGCCGAGCGATGCGGCCGCACGATCAGCCGGCCGCCCGAGAGCCCCTTGCCGACGAAATCGTTTGCGTCGCCCTCGAGGCGAAGCGTGATCCCCCTGGGCACGAAGGCCCCGAAGCTCTGTCCGGCGGAACCGGTGAAGTTGATCTGGATCGTGTCGTCGGGCAGGCCGGCGCCGCCGTGCCGCCGGGTGAGCTCGGAGCCGAGCATCGTGCCGACGGTCCGGTTCACGTTCCGGATCGGGTACGACAGGAACACCCGTTCGCCCCGCTCGAGGGCGGGCGCGGCGTCGGCGATCAAGGTCACGTCGAGCGCCCGGTCGAGGCCGTGGTCCTGGGCCACGCTACGGAACGGCGTCTGGCCGTAGGGGTTCTGCGGCGGAGCGAGGATCGGGGCGAGGTCGAGGCCCTGGGCCTTCCAGTGCGCGATCGCGGCACGAGTGTCGAGGCACTCGACGTGGCCGATCGCTTCGGCGAGGCTGCGGAACCCGAGCTGGGCAAGCAGCTCGCGAACCTCGGTGGCGATGAACTCGAAGAAGTTCACGACGAACTCCGGCTTGCCGGAGAACCGCTTGCGCAGCTCGGGGTTCTGGGTGGCGACCCCCACCGGGCAGGTGTCGAGGTGGCAGACCCGCATCATCACGCAGCCCGACACCACGAGCGGTGCGGTGGCGAAGCCGTACTCCTCGGCCCCGAGCAACGCCGCGACCACTACGTCGCGCCCGGTCTTCATCTGGCCGTCGGTCTGCACGACGATGCGGTCCCGCAGCCCGTTGAGCAGCAACGTCTGCTGCGTCTCGGCAAGGCCGAGCTCCCAGGGAGCGCCAGCATGCTTGATCGAGGTGAGCGGAGAGGCGCCCGTGCCGCCGTCGTGCCCGGAGATCAGCACGACGTCGGCATGGCATTTGGACACGCCGGCCGCAACCGTGCCGACGCCGACCTCGGCGACCAGCTTCACGTGCACCCGGGCGGCCGGGTTCGCGTTCTTCAGGTCGTGGATGAGCTGCTTGAGATCCTCGATCGAGTAGATGTCGTGATGCGGGGGCGGGCTGATCAGGCCGACGCCGGGCGTCGAGAACCGCGTTCGTGCGATCCAGGGGTACACCTTGTGGCCGGGGAGCTGACCGCCCTCGCCGGGCTTGGCCCCCTGCGCCATCTTGATCTGGATGTCGTCGGCGTTGACGAGGTACTCGCTCGTGACGCCGAACCGGCCCGAGGCCACCTGCTTGATCGCCGAGCGCTTCGAGTCGCCGTTCGGCAGCGGCACGTAGCGCTCGGGATCCTCCCCGCCCTCGCCGGTGTTCGACTTACCACCGATCCGGTTCATGGCGATCGCCAGCGTCTCGTGCGCCTCGGCCGAGATCGAGCCGTAGGACATCGCCCCGGTCGAGAACCGCTTGACGATCTCGCTGACGGGCTCGACTTCCTCGATCGGCACCGGCGCCCGATCGGCGCGGAACGAGAACAACCCGCGCAGGGTGGCGAGGTGCCCCGCCTGCTCATCGACGAGCGTGGTATACTGCTTGAAGATGTCGTACCGCTTGGCCCGGGTGGCGTGCTGCAACTTGAACACGGTCTCCGGATTGAACAGGTGCACCTCGCCCTCACGGCGCCACTGGTACTCGCCGCCGAGCTCGAGCCGGCGGTGCGAGCGCTCCTCGGGCCGCGACGGGTGGGCAACCGCATGGCGGGCGGCCACCTCGGCCGCGATCTCGACGAGACCGATGCCGCCGAGCCGGCTGACGGTGCCGGCGAAGTACTCGTCGACGACGTCGGTCCCGAGCCCGATCGCTTCGAAGATCTGCGCGCCGGTGTAGCTGGCCACCGTCGAGACGCCCATCTTCGACATCACCTTGAGCACACCCTTGCCGGCGGCCTTGATGTAGTTCTTCACCGCCTTGCGAGCGTCGAGGCCGGCGAGGCCGTGTTCGCCCCGGGCGATCATGTCCTCGATCGACTCGAACGCAAGGTAGGGGTTGACCGCGCCCGCGCCGTAGCCGAGCAGCAGGCACATGTGGTGCACCTCGCGGGCGTCACCGGCTTCGACCACGAGGCCGACCCGAGTGCGGGTCTTCTCCCGGATCAGGTGGTGGTGCACCGCCGCGACGAGCAGCAGGGACGGGATCGGGGCGAGCGCCACGTCGGAGTTGCGGTCCGACAGCACGATGATGCGGGCGCCGCCTGCGATCGCGTCCGACACCTGCTTGCGGATCGAGTCAAGCGCCCGCTTCAACGCAAGGCCGCCGCCGGCCACCCGGTACAGGCCGTGGATCACCGCCGCCTTGAAGCCGGGCAGGTCGCCGTCGTCGTTGATGTGCACCAGCTTGGCGAGCTCGTTGTTGTCGATGATCGGGAACGGCAGGTTGATCTGCCGACACGACGCCGGGCCCGGCTCGAGGAGGTTGCCCTCCGGCCCGATCGATCCGGCGACCGAGGTGACGACCTCCTCGCGGATGGCGTCGAGCGGCGGGTTGGTCACCTGCGCGAACAGCTGGCTGAAGTAGTCGAACAGCAGCCGGGGTCGTTGCGAGAGCACGGCGATCGGCGTGTCAGTGCCCATCGAACCGAGCGCTTCTCCACCGCTGCGCGCCATCGGGGCGAGCAGCACCTTCAGCTCTTCGTCGGTGTAGCCGAAGGTCTGCTGGCGCCGCAGCACCGAGTCGTGGCTGAACGTGACGTGCTCACGGTCGGGAAGGTCGTCGAGCTCGATCAGCCCGGCGTGGAGCCACTCGGCGTAGGGCTCGGCGGCCGCCAGCCCGGCCTTGATCTCCTCGTCGTCGATGATGCGCCCCTGCGCAGTGTCGATGAGGAACATGCGGCCCGGCTGCAGCCGGCCCTTGCGCACGACCGTCGCCGGTTCGAGTTCGACGACGCCGACCTCGCTCGCCATCACCACGAGATCGTCGTCGGTGACCCAGTAGCGCGAGGGACGAAGACCGTTGCGGTCGAGCACGGCGCCGATGACCGTGCCGTCGGTGAACGCCACCGACGCCGGGCCGTCCCAAGCCTCCATCAGACAGGAATGGAACTGGTAGAAGGCCCGCTTTCCTGGGTCCATCGTCGCGTGCCGCTCCCACGCCTCGGGGATCATCATCAGCACGGCGTGGGGCAGGCTGCGACCACCGAGATGAAGCAGCTCGAGGACCTCGTCGAAGCTCGTCGAATCCGACCCGGTCGGGGTGATGATCGGGAAGATCCGGTCGAGGTCGCCCGGCAGCAGGGCCGAGCTCAGCAGCGCCTCCCGGGCCCGCATCCAGTTGCGGTTGCCCTGCAGGGTGTTGATCTCCCCGTTGTGGGCGATGAACCGGTACGGGTGGGCGAGCGGCCAACTCGGGAAGGTGTTGGTGGAGAACCGGCTGTGCACGAGCGCCAGCGCGGAGGTCATCCGTTCGTCCGCGAGGTCCGGGTAGAACATGCCGAGCTGCGGGGTGGTGAGCATCCCCTTGTAGACGAGCGTGCGCACCGACAGCGACGGGAAATAGACGCCGAGGTCGTGTTCGATGCGCTTGCGCAAGCAGAACACCTTGCGCTCGAGTTCGATGCCGGTCGTGCCCGCCGGATCGGCGACGAACAGCTGCCGGAACGCCGGCATCACGCTGCGAGCGGTGGCGCCCACCTCGGAGGGATCGACCGGGACGTCACGCCAGCCGAGCACATGGAGGGACTCCTCGGCGGCGAGCTGGTCGATCCGGTCGAGCGCCTTGGCCCGGGCGTCGTCATCGACGGGGAGGAACGCGATCCCACAGGCGTACGCCCCGACGGGCGGCAGGGGGAAGCCGACCAGGGCCCGAAGGAATTCGTCGGGCATCTGCAGCAGGATCCCGGCGCCGTCACCGGTGTTGGCCTCGGCACCGCTCGCGCCGCGGTGGTCGAGCGCGCACAGGGCCCCGAGGGCCATGGAGACGATCCGGTGACTGCGTCGGCCCTTCACGTCGGCGACGAACGAGACGCCACAGGCGTCGTGCTCACGGCGCGGGTCGTAGAGCCCGTGCGCAGACGGGCGGGCGTCGAACGGCAGCGCGACATCGGTCATGAAGCGTCCTCTGGTCTCAGGTGGGATCAGGGCACGCGCACAACGCTGGGCACGGCGGTTCGTGAGGCTAGTGCACGACGGCTCGACTGCGCCGGTCGGTTTCCGGTCGCCGATGACCGGGCTCATCCGTCACCGGCGACCGAGGTCAGCCGATGTCGGCGTACCGAGGCTCGCGCTTTTCGAACCATGCGGTGACGGCCTCCACCTGGTTCGGCGAGCCGATGAGCGACCCGATGACCCGCCGCTCCTCGGCGAGCACGTCGGCGACCGGGGCGCCACCGGCGGCGAGCCGGACGAGGTGCTTGGCGCCGCGCACGGCATGTGGGCTCCTGGCCGCGATATCGCCGGCCAGCGCAAGGGCATCCTCCAGCGGGGTCTCGGTGACCCGGGTGGCGAGGCCGATGGCGACCGCCTCGTTGCCGTCGACCATCCGGCCGCTGACCGCGAGCTCGAGGGCGATGTCGGGACGCACGAGCTGGTTGAGCCGCACGATCCCGCTCATGTCGGGCGTGAGCCCCCAGCGGATCTCGAGCACCGACATCTTCACGTCGGGATGCACGAAGCGAAGGTCGGCGCCGAGTGCCACCTGGATGCCACCGCCGAGGGCGACACCGTGGACCGCAGCGATCACCGGCACCGGGATCTCCTGCCACACCCACGACGCCTGCTGGCCGGTGTGGGTGATCCGGCCCGACGTCTCCCCGATCGTGTCCTGGGCGGGTTCGCGGGGCCCACCGGCCATCGCCTGGAAGTTCCCGAAGTCGAGACCGGCGCAGAACGCCCGCCCCTCGCCGGACAGCACCACGGCCCGGACCGACGGGTCGGTCTTCAGCGATTCGCCCACCTCCACAAGCGCCGCAAACATCGCCGGGTCGAGCGCGTTCATCTTGTCGGGGCGATTGAGGCGGACGTCGGCGACGCCGCCGACGATCGAGCAGGTGACACGGTCGGACATGGCCGGAGTCTCGCGTACGCTGCCGGGCCGTGGCGGCGGTCGTGGTCTTCGGCTCACTCAATCACGACCTCGCCGTCACCGTGCCCCGGCTGCCGCGCCCGGACGAGACGCTGCGCGCTCACGGCCTGGCCAGCTTCGCGGGCGGCAAGGGCGCCAACCAGGCCGTGGCTGCGGCCCGGCTCGGCGCCACCGTCGCCATGGTCGGAGCGGTCGGCGACGACGACGCCGGCCGGATGCTGCGCGAGGTGTTGCGGCGCAACGGGGTCGACGACCGGTTCGTCGCCACGGAACCCGGCCCGAGCGGTACGGCGCTGCCGCTGGTCGCCGACGACGGCGACGTCGCCATCCTGATCGTCGCCGGGGCCAACGGGGCGGTAGGTCCCGCCGACGCCGACCGGGCCGCCGAGGTGATCGCCGCCGCCGACGTCCTGCTGCTCCAGGGCGAGGTGTCCGCCGCCGCGTCGGCCCGCGCCGCCGCCATCGCCCGTGACCACGGCACGCTCGTGGTGTTCAACCCTGCGCCCGTCCCCGACGGCGCCGCCGACGTGATCGATCTCGCCGACGTCGTGATCGTGAACCG
>JBEIFW010000178.1:0-6614 GCA_040382215.1 Acidimicrobiales bacterium | reverse complement strand
CGCCAGGCCATGGACGCCGGCGCGCTCGGCTTTTCCACCTCGCGCACGATCGGGCATCGTGCTCTCGACGGTGTGCCCGTCCCGGGCACCTTTGCGGCCGAAGCCGAACTCGCCGCGATCGTCGGTGCCATGCGCGACGCCGGGCGCGGCGTGATCGAGGCGATCCCGGCCGGCACGGTCGGATCGCTCGAGGCCCTCGGGGGCGAGCGTGCCGTGCCGGCGACCGAAGCCCGGATGCTCGCCCGGCTCGCCGCCGCCAGCGGCCGGCCGGTCACGTTCACGACGATCCAGATCGCCGAGTCGCCCGACCATTGGCGCGAGGTGCTCGCCGTCGCCGCCGAGGCCAACGCCGCCGGCGTGCGCCTGCGGCCGCAGGTGGCGCCTCGCTCGGTGACCGTCATGACCAGCCTGAGCGCCTACCACCTGTTCATGCGCCGTCCCACGTACCTGCGCGATCTCGCCCACCTGCCGCTCGCCGACCGGGTCGCGGCGATGCGTCGGCCCGAGGTGCGCACGGCGCTGTTGTCCGAGCGCGACGTCCCGGCCGAGCGACCGGGCTCGATGCAGTCGATCGGCCCGCTGTTCGCCCGGGCGCTCGCAGTGCTGTTCCCGCTCACCGCTCCGCTGGACTACGAGCCCACCCTGGATCGTTCGGTCGCCGCTCAGGCCGCCGCCCTGGGCAAGGACCCGATCGAGCACCTCTACGACCTGTACCTCGCCGACGAGGGCCGCGCCTTCTACGCGATCTTCGGGTCGAACTTCGTCGGAGGTTCACTGGAGCCGTGCCGGGAGATGCTCGCCGACCCGAACACCGTGACCGGTTTGTCCGACGCCGGCGCCCACGTCAACTTCATCTGCGACTGCACGATGCCGACGTTCCACCTGACCCACTGGGTGCGCGACCGCACCCGGGGCGAGCGCCTCGGGCTCGAGCAGATCGTCCACAAGCTCACGGCGAACAACGCCGCGTTGTACGGCTTGGCCGACCGTGGGGTGCTGGCACCGGGCATGCGGGCGGACGTCAACGTGATCGACTTCGACGCGCTCACGATCCAACCGCCGTTCACCCGCAACGACCTGCCGGCAGGCGGCAGTCGCGTCCTGCAGCCCTCCACCGGGTACCTCGCGACCCTGGTCGCGGGCACGGTCACCCGGGAGCGCGACACCGACACCGGCGCCCGCCCCGGACGGCTGGTGCGGGGTTCCCGGTTCTGAAGGCCCTCCGCCCGCACCCCAGGCTCTTCGACGCACCGGACACCGGTCTACCGAGATAGCGTTCGGGCGTGTTCCGCCGTCACTCGGGTCCTGTCGATCGGCGGCTTGCGGCCCTGTTGGCAACGTGGGCACTACTGTTCGTCGCCGCCAACCTCGGCACGATCTTGGCGCCGACCCTCATCGACGACTTCCCTGCGGCGCTGCTCACGATGGGAGCCCGGAACCGGGTGCTGCTGTTGACGATCGCCGCCGACATCGACTGGCCCGCCTTCTTCGCCATCGGGTTCTTCCGTCTTCTGCTCCCCGCGTTCGTGATCTACACGATCGGATACCACTACGGCGACGTCGGCCGAGCGTGGCTGGCCCGCCAGAACGGCGGGAAGATCCCGTCCGCCGTGCAGCGCACGGAGCGCTGGTTCGACCGGGCCCGCAGCCCGGTGGTCGTGTTCTTCGTCGGCTCGAACATCGTGGCGCTGCTGTCGGGGTCCCGACGGCTGCCCATCCGGCGCTACGCACCCCTCCTGGTCACCGGCGTGATCGTCCGGCTCGTGTTCTTCTGGTTCCTCGGCCAAGCGCTCAAGACCCCCCTCGAATGGCTCCTGGGTTGGATCCAGCGTCTGCAGTGGCCGCTCACTGCGGCCGCCGTCGTGCTCGTGTTCCTGCAGATGCGCAAGCTTGCACCGGCGGCCGAGGAGGTCGCCGAGGAAGTGATCGACGGCCCGCCCTACGGCGATCTCGACCGGCCGGGCGACGACTCCACCCCCACGGTGACCGACCGCCCCTGAGCACGTCCGTACGGGATGCGTCAAGGTTCTCACGCATCGCGGTTCTTCGGTGACAGCCGGTCGGAACGGCGCTACGGTGCCACCATGCCGAGGGGAGCCTGGTGACCGACGAGCAGCGTCCGGTCCCGCATCGCCTGCGGAGCACAGCAATCTCGACGAGGCCGGTGCCCCTGCGGCACCGGCCTCGTTCGTTCAACCGAGCGGAGAGGGGTTCTGCCTGATGCCCAACAACGGACCGGTGTTCACCGGGGTCGGCGTCGCGCTGGTCACGGTGTTCGACGATCACGGACACGTCGACCCCGAGGCCACCGCACGCCATGCCGCTCACCTCGTCAACCGAGGGGTGAGCGCCGTCGTCGTCGCCGGCACCACCGGCGAGGCCTCGCACCTCGGCACGAAGGAGCGCCTCGATCTGCTCGACGCCGTCAAGGCCGCCGTCGGCGCAAGCGTGCCGGTGATCCTCGGCACCGGGAACCTGCCGGCGGGCGTGAGCGTCCCCAGCCTCACCCGACGTGCCGCCCAGCACGGAGCGAGCGCCGCGCTCGTGCTGTCACCCCATCACGGCGACGTGCGGGAGTTCTACGGCGAGGTGGTGGGGGCCGCGGGATCGATGCCGGTGCTCGCCTACCACTACCCGGCCCAGTCGGCACCCGGGATCGGACTCGACGAACTCAAGGCGCTCAAGGTCGCCGGGCTGAAGGACTCCAGCGGCGACCCCACCCGCCTACTCGAGGAGCTCGCGGCGTTCGCCAAGCCGATCTACGTCGGCTCGGCCGCGCTGCTCGCCTATGCCGGGATGCTCGGCGGCGCCGGCGCGATCGTGGCGGCGGCCAACCTCGAACCCGAGCTGTGCGCCGAAGCCTTCGCCGGCAAGGTCCGCGCCCAGCGCGACCTGCTCTCGGCCCACCGAATCGTCACGAACGGCGGAATCCCAGCACTGAAGGGCGAACTCGCCCGTCGGCACGGCACCTCGGCCGCCTACCGCTGACCGCCGCACCCTGACCCAGTGGCGCGGTGGCCGCTTGACCGTTCACCCGGCCCGGAACACGCTCACGGCGTAGTCCCCTCCGGTGTAGGGCGCCCGCTCCCACGTCGCCCAGCGGTCCTCGACCACGAGCCCGGCCGCCCCGGCGTGCGCGTCGAGACCCTCGGGCCCGGCGAGGCCGTAGCCACCGGGACGCAGCTGGAACCCGGTGACGAACCGGCCGCCCGGTGCGAGTGCCCCGGCACAGGTGGCGACCACGGCGGCCTCCGTACCCGGCGCGACGAAGATGAGCACGTTGCCCGCCGCGACCACGACGTCGAAGCGCTGCACCCCGAGTTCCGCTCCGAGCTCGCCCACCCGGCGGCCCTCGGATGCAAGCCCGGCGGCAAGGTCGCCGAGCACCCATCGCAGCGTCGGCGCATTCGCCCGAGCCGTGTCGAGCATCCGGGGATCGACGTCGACCCCGAGCACATCGATGCCGCGGCGGGCCAATTCGATCGCAACCCGGCCCGTGCCGCATCCGGCGTCGAGCACCCGGCGTGGCCCGTACGACGCAACGAGGTCGGCCTCACCGTGGACGTGGTGGCCGGCGTCGGCAAGCGCTCGGAACTTCGCGTCGTAGGCGTCGCCCGTCGCAGCACCCGGGGTGTCGGCCCAGCGGGTCATCGCCGCGCGCTCACAGCCCGAGGACGCCGTCGAGGCCGAGGGTCAGCCCGGGGAGCCCGTCGACGCGCTTGCAGGCGAGCAGGATGCCGGGGGCGTAGCAATCCCGCCCGAACGTGTCGTGGCGGATCGTGAGCGTCTGCCCCTCGGTGCCCAGCACCACCTCTTGATGGGCGAACATGCCCCGCATCCGCACCCCGTGTATCCGGATGCCCGCCGGGCCGAGGCCGCCGCGTGCCCCGGGCAGCACCTCGTGGCGCGTCGGGTCGGGCGCCCAGTCGGCCGATGCCCGGGCCATGCGGGCCGCCGTGGTCGTCGCCGTGCCCGACGGCGCGTCGACCTTGGCATCGTGGTGGAACTCGATGACCTCCGCCGTGGCGAAGAACGGCGCCGCCAATTCGGCGAACCGCATCATCAGCACGGCACCGATCGCAAAGTTCGCTGCGACCAGGCAGTTCGAGCGGGTGAACGACGTGCGGACCACCTCGAGGTCCGCGTCCGAGAGGCCCGTCGTGCCGACGACGGCATGGACGCCGCTCGCCGCGCACCAGGCGAGGTTGGCCCGGGCCGCGTCGGCGACGGTGAAGTCGATCGCGACGTCGAACGGGGCGGCCTGCCCGGCCTCGGCCACCACTGTGCATCCCTCGACGGTGGAGCCGGCAGCGAACGGATCGATGGCGGCCACGAGTTCGAGTTCGGGATCGCCCGCCACCGCCGCACACACCATCCGGCCCATACGGCCTGCGGCCCCGAACACGCCCACACGTCGCTGCATAGCCCGGGACGGTAGCGTCGCAGGCGTGCCAGGCGTCGCGATGGCCGAGCGGGCCGCCATGCTCGATCTCGCCGAACGACTCGGCCCCGACGCGCCCACGCTGTGCACCGGCTGGACGGTGTACGACCTGCTCGCCCACATCTGGGTGCGCGAGCACGACATCACCGCGCTGCCCGGGCTCGTGCTCCCGGCGTTGCACGGCATCACGGCACGGCGAGAACGGTCGGCTCGACAACGAATCCCCTTCGGCGTGCTCGTCGGCATCCTGCGCGCCGGGATGCCGCTCCTGCCGCTCGGGCTGCCGGTCGCTCGGGAGTCGGGCAACGTCCACGAGTTCTTCGTCCACCACGAGGACCTCCGCCGAGCCAACGGGCTCGGCCCGCGACCGGTCGACCCGGCCCTCGACGCGGCGTTGTGGCGCCGGTTGAAGCTCAGCGCACCGGTGCTCGCCGCCCGCGCCCGGCCCCTTCGTGTCCGCCTGGAGCGGCCAGACGGTGCGTCGATCGACGCCACGCCGATGGCGTCGGGTGCCCGGGTCACCGTGCGGGGCGCCGTTCCCGAGCTGTTCCTGTGGTGTTTCGGGCGCACCGGAGCCGCCGAGGTGACTTTCGAGGGTCCGCCCGATGCGGTTGGCGCGTTGCGGGCCGCTCGCATCGGCCCCTGAGCGGCCCGCTCGCTCAGAGCTGCTCGGCGAGCCCGGGCGGCGGGTAGAGCTCGATGCGCCCGTCGTCGTCGACGGCGGCCGGCACCCAGACGAGGGAGCCGTCGACCCACCAGTACAGGTGGGGGCTGATCGAGCCCGGGCCGTCGATGTGGAGGCGCCGGGTGTTGAGCACCATCGGGGCGAGCGCTGCGTTGGCCGGGCCGTTGCCCAGGACGTGAGCGAGCAGGGTGTGCCGGCGAGGGATCGTGACCAGCGCGCCCGTCGAGCCGATCGGGCCGATCATCCGGGGCAGGAACGCGACCTTCGACGCCGTGAAGAAGCTGTCGCCGTAGACCGAGACGACCTCGGCGCCGTCGATCGACAGCCGCTCGAGCTCCTCGGGTCGAGGCTCCGCTCCGACGTTGGCCCACGCAAGCGCCCAAGCCTCGTCGAGCTCGAGACCCCAGTCGTCGAGCTGGGCAGGGCGCACCCCGACGACGGTCCGGGGAAGGTCGAGGACCAGTCCGGCCAGGACTCCCGTGGCGTAGGGGACCGACACGCCGGGCTCGAGGTCATCGGGCACGAGGCGGACCTTCAGCAGCCGGCGCGCCTCGGCGGGATCGACCGGGGCGAGCGGCCCGGCAACCAGCGGTGCGAGGTGCGCATCGACCAGGCCCGCCCATCGTCGAGCGGGTGCGGCATTGCAGGCCTGGGCCAGGCTCAACAGCGACAGCCGTTCGCCGTCGTCGGTCACGAGGATTCCGGGTGGTTCGACGTGGCCGGTCAGCCCGGCGCGGATCATGCGCTTGCGCAGCAACCGGTTGAACGCCCCCCATGCCCGCGCGTCGAAGAAGCGGAACTCGACCGGGACCGGCCCGACCGCATCTCGACGACCGCGCCACACCTCAGGAGGCCCACCGTTGGAGCGACGCTCGACCCGACGGGCCGACCGAGGCGATGCAGCGCGGGCCGGCCAGCACGGCCCCGGCGACCCGGGCCACCGCCGCGGCATCCACCGACCGGTAGCGGGCAACCTGCTCGTCGACGGAGCGCACTGCCCCCCGGACCGACAGCGACCCCCCGAGGCGGGCCATCCGGCTGCCGGGGTCTTCGAGCCCGAGCACGAATGCGCCCACCAGCGATCCCACAGCGACGTCGAGCTCCTCGGCGGTGACCCCGCCGGACGCGATCGACGCCACCTCTCGGGCCACGACGTCGAGCACCTCGTCGACGTGGTCGGGGCTCGTACCGGCGTACACCACGAGGCTCCCGGCGTCGGCGTAGGCCGCCGTCGAGGAGTAGACGGCATACGCAAGGCCGCGGCGCTCGCGGACCTCCTCGAACAGCCGGCTCGTGAGCCCCCCGCCGAGCACGTGGTTGGCGATCTCGAGCGCCTCGAGATCGGGATGCTCCCGGGCCACCGCCCGGAATCCGAGGGCCAGGTTGACCTGCCCGGTGCGGCGGCGCAGCGCCGCCACCGGCCGCAGCGGGGATCCCGGCCGACGCCGCTCGGGGCGCTCGCCGCCTTCGGCGGCACCGAACTGCTCG
>JBEIFW010000177.1:0-6648 GCA_040382215.1 Acidimicrobiales bacterium | reverse complement strand
TGACGCCCCCGGGGCCGACGAACACGTTGCCGCCCGTGCCGCCCACGTCGCCCCGCGCTGCGATCGCCGTGCGTGCGGCGCTGAGCCAACTCGGCGTCCCGTACGTCTTCGCCACGAGGTCGCCCGGGGTGTCGTTCGACTGCAGCGGGCTGACAAAGTGGGCGTGGTCCCAGGCGGGTGTGGAGATGTCCCATTTCACCGGCTCGCAGATCGACGAGTTCCCGGCCGTCTCGCTGTCGCAGATCCTGCCCGGAGACCTCGTGTTCCCGGGTGAGGGCCACGTGGGGCTGTACATCGGGAACGGCCAGATGGTCCACGCCCCCCGGACCGGTGACGTCGTGAAGATCTCTCCCGTCGGCGAGTTGTGGGCGGCGGTGCGGCCGGGCTGATCACCGGGCTCGCCGAGCCGGAGGGTCACACGGTGAAGTTGGTGAACTGCCAGGGGTCGCTGCGGTCGAAGTAACGGCCGTTCCAGTCGTCGAACCAGTTGGTGCGGCACGACAGCGGATCCCAGTCGATCGCACCGCTCCAGCGAGTTCCCAGATAGGGGTTCGCTCGCTCGAGCACCGTGCGCCAGGGCAGCTCGTCGGGCACCCGAACGCCTTGCGCCGGTGCTTCGACCATCCAGTGGATCGCGCCGATGACCGAGGCTGCGACCTGGAGGGTCGTGGCGCTCTGGTTCGGCACGAGGGCCCGGGCCTCGTCGATCGACAGCAGGCTCCCGGTCCACCACGCCTTCAGGTCGTGCCCCATGAGGAGCACGCCGAGCTCGTCGCGTCCCGAGACGATCTCGTCGTTGAGGATGCGCTGGCGCGGTTGCATTTGCCAGTGGCGCATCTCGAGCTCGTGCATCGACGCAAGGGCGGCATCGGACGGGCAGTACGCATAGTGAACGGTCGGTCGGTACACCGGACGGGCGCCGTCCCAGACGGTGAGGTGGTCGCAGATCGTGAACGCTTCCCCGTGTCGGATGACCATGCCCACGATGTCGCCAGACGGCACACGCGAGCGCACCCAGGTCTTGCAGGCCATCTGCCCGAGGCAGATCTGGTTGCCCGGCCCCTCGCCGGCGTGTTGGTAGGCGTTGGGGGGCAGGCGCCGTTCGTGGGTGCCCCAACCCATCTCGGCGGGCGCGACGCCCTCCTCGTAGAAGCCCTCGACCGACCACGTGTTGACGAACTCGTCGACCTCCTTCGGGCGGTCGGCGATCTGGGTGTCGCGTTCGGAGACGTGGATCACCTTCACCCCGAGCAGGTGCGCAAGGACGTTGTAGGTCTCGTCGGCGAGGGCCGTCTCGATCCAATCCTGGCGGTCGCCGGCGAGTCCGCCGGCCAGCACGGCCCCGGCGATCTCCGTCAACGCCTGCTTGGTCCAGTGCGACACCAGCCCCGGGTTCGCCCCGTGTTCGACCACGGCCGAGGGGCCCTTGTTGTCGCCCCACCGTGCGATCATCCGACGCAGCGCCATGTGACGGTGGTACAGGGTGCGGTCCAACGGGTGGATGCCGCCGGCGTCGGCGTACGGGCTCCACACCTCGACGGAGGTGTTCAGGTAGCGGACACCGTGGTCGCGGCACCACTCGAGAATCGTGTTGGCGTCGATGTTCCAGGCCAGATCCAGGCAGAGGTCGCCGCTGGAGAGGTGCCGCCCGAGTACCTCGGCGAGATTGTCGGGGTCGATGCGGCCGTGCTCGTAGGCGACGCCGGCGGCCAACGGCCCGGCGATGCGCTCCCGGTTGTCGACCATGTCGAGCACGGTGACCTGCCGGGGATCGATGGGCAGCTCCTTCAGGAGCAGCGGGAGGGTGCACTGGGCGACCGAGCCACAGCCGAGCACCAGGATCCTGTTGGGGATGACGGACACGTCTGCCTCCTCGACGACTCGGGCGGCAAAGGGTAGGCGGTGGCCGGAGTTCGAGCGACCGGTCGGGCGCCCGATACGAAAGGTTCCGTCAAACGCCCCCACCGGAGCCTCGCCGTGCCGATCGGTGTGCCATGACGCTGGCCCCGCCCGCCGCCTCGCTCGCGCTCGACGTCGGCACGGCGCTCGTCACCAACGTCGAGCGTGTCGTGCGCGGGAAGCCCTGGGCGGTCCGCATGGCGGTGGCGACGGTCCTCGCTGGCGGCCACCTGCTGATCGAGGACGCTCCCGGTCACGGCAAGACGCTGCTCGCGAAGGCCCTCGCCCGCTCGATCGACGGGGTGTTCCGGCGGGTCCAGGGCACTCCGGACCTGCTCCCCACCGACCTGACGGGGGTGAGCGTGTTCCGGCCGGCGTCGGGCACCTGGGAGTTTCGCCCGGGTCCGCTGTTCGCCAACGTCGTCGTGATCGACGAGCTCAATCGCGCCACGCCCCGCACGCAGTCGGCATTGCTCGAAGCGATGGAGGAGCGCCAGATCACCGTGGACGGCACGACGTACCGCCTGCCGGAGGTGTTCGTGGTGGTCGCCACCCAGAACCCGATGGACCACGCCGGCACGTTCCCTCTGGTCGAGGGGCAGCGCGATCGCTTCAGCGTCGTGCTCGAACTGGGGCACCCGGGAGCTGAGGCCGAACGTGGGCTGCTGCTCGGTGATGGCGGTGCGGCGAAGCTCGATTCGCTCGCCCCGGTCGTCGACCAGGGCGCCGTCGCCGCTGCGCAGCGCTCGGTGCGGTCGGTCCACCTGGCACCGGCCGTTGCGGAGTACGTCGTCGCGCTCGGCGCTGCGACTCGGCGCCACGCCGCCGTTGCGTTGGGCCAGAGTCCACGAGCGAGCCTGTCGTTGGTGCAGCTCGCCAAGGCGTGGGCGTCGCTCGCCGGCCGTTCGTTCGTGACGCCGGACGACATCCGAACGCTCGCCCCGCACGCCCTGGCGCACCGCCTGCTCCTCAACGGTGGCGGTGATTTCCGGACCGCTGCGGCGCTGATCGGTCGAGTGCTCGGCGAGCTCCCGGTCCCTCCGGGTTGAGTCGATGATCCGCCCGGCTCGGCCGCGCAGGGCGGCGTTGCTCGTCGTCGCGCTCGGCGGGGCCTTCCTCGCCATTGCCCGCACATCCGGTGCCGGCTGGGTGCTCGTCTTGATGGCGCTCCTCGCCGGCCTGCTCGTCGCGGGGATCGTCGCGCCGGTCGTTCCGCTCGCTCGGCTACGGCTCCACGCCCAGACCCCGCCGGACGCCGAGGTGGGCCGACCGCTGGAGATCGAACTGCGGCCGGGCGCGGGGACCGGCTCGGTCCTGGTGCGGATACCTGCGCTCGGGCTCGGTTGGGTGCGGGCGCGCCCTGGGGTCGCCGAGGGCGCGCCGACGTGTCGAGGCATCGTGGAACAGGTGTTGGTCGACGCCTGGTGTGCAGCACCGCTCGGCCTCGTCGCGTGGACGCGTCGCCTCCGGATCGACATGCCAGAGCTGGTGTATGTCGCGCCGGCCGCCTGTGTCGTCGATCTCCCCTCGCTCCCGGAGCGCCTCGGTCGGGGCGACGAGGTGGTCCGTGGCGTGCGGCGCTACGAACCGGGTGACCCCCAGCGGCTCGTCCACTGGCCGAGCCTCGCCCGCACCGGGGTCCTCAGCGTCCGTGAGTTCGAGGCGTTCGACCGTCCGGTCCTGACGGTGGCGGTGATGCTCGACGGGCCGGCGGGCGCTCCCGAGGTCGAAGCGGCGGTCTCCCGGGCGGCCGGGCTGGTGGGGGTCGCCCTTCGGGCAGGACTCGCCGTCGAGCTGTGGACCGCCGAGCTGGCCGGGCCCGTTCGGGCGCCGGTACGCACTGCGCTCGACGGTGGGCGTCGACTGGCCGCCGCGGTAGCGGGCCCCTTGCCGGACGGCTTGCCGGCCGGAGCGCTGGTCGTGCGATCGGACGAGCGGTGAGCTCCGGCGCACTGTCGCGGCTTCGTGCCGTGAATGCGACCAAGCACCCCGAGGACTCCGTCGCATTTCGTGCGGTCGTGTGTGCAGCGGTGGTCGTCGCCGCCCACGCGGTCCTGCGCGAGGACGTCGGTGGCTTGGCCCTTGCCGTTGCGGTGGTGGCCGGTATCCCTGCAGGGTTCGTGCTCTCGCATCGCAGCCGGCGCCGGAACCGGTTCGGGCTCAAAGTCCTCCTCGCCGTCGGGATGCTGGTGGCGGTCGCCCAATTCGTCGTTGCGCTCGGGGGTGGCGGCGCGTCGAATCTGGCCCAGGCGCAGCAGCCGCTCGCCGAGCTGTTCCTGTGGGTGCAACTGCTGCACGCCTTCGACGTGCCCTCGCGGCGGGATCTGCTCTTCGCCTTGGTGTCGAGCCTGGTCCTGCTGTCGATTGCCGGGGTGTTGTCGGTCTCGACCGCGCTTGCGCTCAACGTGGGCGTCTGGGCGGTGCTCGCCCTCGTTGCGATCGTGCTTGCGCACCGCAGCGAACTCGACGAGCGCAGCGCCCCCCTGGCTGCCACGGGGACCGTGGCGCGTCGGAGCGTCCGGCGTTCCCTCGCCGCCGCCGGCTCGGTGACCGGCGTCCTCGCCGTGGTCCTCATCGCTGCAGGCGCCGTGTTCGCCGTCGCGCCGCCCGCCGGTACTGCCCGCACCCTGTCGTTCCCGGTCGAGTTGCCCCAAGTGTTGCGGACGCCCAACCCCGGCGGCGTCGCGAACCCCAGCCTCGGTGACGACGACCCGGCGCGCCCGGACGGGGGCACCGGGACTGGGGCGGGCCGAAAGTCGTACGGCTACTTCGGGTTCGCCGATCGCCTCGACGTCGCAACCCGGGGCCGGCCGGACGACTCGCTCGTGATGCGGGTCCGGGCCTCAGCGCCGGGATTCTGGCGGGGACAGACCTTCGACACCTGGGACGGTCGGATCTGGACCGCATCGGACGACCGCCCGCGTCTCGTGCGAGGGCGAGCGCCGATCACGTTGCCGCCCCCGGCCGACGGTGTGATCGCGCCGGACACGGTCGAGCTCGTTCAGACCGTTTACGTCGAGCGGGACGGACCGAACCTGCTTTTTGCCGCGGCCGACCCCGAGCAGGTCTGGTTCGGAGACTCGGCCCTGTGGCAGCTGCCGGACGGAGCGCTGCGCACCGGAGTCCTGCTCGACCGCGGGGCCGTCTACACCGTGGTCAGCCGCCGGCCCCGCGTCGACGAATCGATCTTGCGGGCGGCGTTGGGCGCCCAGGGGCCGGCGAGTGGCCTTGCTCCCGCGGTCCGGGCCCGCACCCTTGCGCTGCCCCGGTCGACGACGACTCGGGTCCGGGCGCTCGCCACCGCGGTGACGGCCGACGCCCCGACGACCTTCGACAAGGTTCGTGCGCTCGAGGAGTGGCTGCGGGTGAACGTCCGGTACTCGTTGGACATCCCCCCACTGCGGTCCGGGGTCGATGCCGTCGACGAGTTCCTGTTCGAGTCGCGCGCCGGGTACTGCGAGCAGATCGCGTCGTCGATGGTGGTGTTGCTGCGTTCGCTCGGCATTCCCGCTCGCCTCGCCGTCGGCTACGTCTCCGGCGAGCGCAACCCTTTCACCGGGCTGTTCGAGGTGCGCGCCTCGGACGCCCATGCCTGGACCGAGGTGTGGTTCCCCGGCTGGGGTTGGATCCCGTTCGACCCGACGGCGTCCGTTCCGCTGTCGCCCGACACCGTGGGTGCCGCCGGTGAGGGGCTCTCGTCGTTCCTGGCAGAGCGACTGCAGGTGCCGACGGGTGCGCTCGTGGGCGTCGCCGCGATGCTCGGGGCCGGGGTTGTCGGAGCGTCGGGTTGGTGGTTCGGCCGGTCGGTGCAGCGTTTTTGGCGCCGGCGGCGAGCACCGTGGCCGGAACGCTGGCTGCTGCGCCTGGAACGCGTCGGGCGTCGTCGGGGCCGGGTCCGGGCCCCCGACGAGAGTGCCCGTTCCTACGCCGAGGCGCTCGGTCTGCTCGACGACGAGCGCTGGCGACGAGCGGTGTCCACGGTGGAGACGGCAGCCTTCGCAGCCGAGGCTCCCGACGAGCAGGCTCGTGCCGAGGCCGACGCGCTCGTGGGCGGTCGCTGAGTTCCGGGTGCGCGCCCCCGGCAGGACTCGAACCTGCGACCGTCCGCTTAGAAGGCGGCTGCTCTGTCCGGCTGAGCTACGGGGGCGTGGTGGCATTCTGCCAGTGAGGGTTCCCGAATCGCGTCGATCGATACCGGGTACCCGAGGTGGTGCGGGTGGTCCGGATGGGGAGCCGACCGGCGGGCTCGTGTCAGACTCCCGACGTGTGGCGCTCGGCACTCCGTCGGATCGTGGCCGTGGTGGCGGTGCTGCTCGGGGTCACGTTCCTGTCCCAGGTGTTCCTCGAAGTACTTCCGGGCGACCCGGCCGTGGTGATCGCCGGGATGACGGGCAGCCGCGCCGCCGTGGAGGCGGTGCGTAAACAGCTCGAGCTCGATCGTCCGATCCACGAACGCTACGTCCGGTGGCTCGGGCGCGCCGTGCAGGGCGACCTGGGCCGCTCGGGCCGGTACAACGGCCCGGTCCTCGACGTGCTGCTGCAACGTGGCACCAGAACCCTGCAGGTACTCATCGGCGCGCTCGCAGTCGCGGTGATCGTGGCCGTTCCCTTCGGCATCCTGGCGGGCTATCGCGCCGGGGGTGCGTCAGACCGGCTCGTGTCGGCTGGCGCCGTCATCGCAATCGGGATCCCGCCGTTCGCGTTGGGCAACACGATGATCCTGTTCTTCGCGCTCAAACTCGGATGGCT